>JBGVBT010000030.1:0-6197 GCA_045225895.1 Sphaerochaetaceae bacterium | reverse complement strand
TGAGCGCTGGACGTGTCCAGTCACCGGGTCTGAGACTTGTCGTAGAAAGGGAGCGCACCAGGCTCACTTTCAAGAAGTCCGAATACTGGGACCTGAAGGCAGTCTTCGGCGAGGGCTTCGCCGCATCGATTGATTCCGTGGACTCACAGCGTGTGGCAAACGGAAAGGATTTCGACAGCGATACCGGAAAATATACCGGAAACTCGAAGGTCATCCTTCTTGACAAGAATGAGGCTGAAAAGCTTGCCAATGCGCTCTCGGACAGTGTCTTCACCATCCGTGATGTGAAGGAGAAGCAGGTTGTCCAAAAGCCGGCGGCTCCGTTCATCACCAGCACCCTCCAGCAGGAAGGAAACAGAAAGCTCCACCTCTCGGCCCGCGACACGATGCGTGTTGCCCAGAGCCTCTATGAGAAGGGATATATCACATACATGAGAACCGACAACCCGGCCCTGAGCCAGGAAGGGATCAGGGCAGCCCGCGAGGCGGCTCTGGCTCTGTTCGGATCCGAATATGTCCCCGCCGATTCAAGACAGTACTCTGCAAAGAGCACCGCACAGGAAGCCCACGAGGCCATCAGACCTGCAGGCGAGCGCTTCATCCTTCCCGAGGATACCGGTCTTACCGGCCGTGAGCTCGAGCTCTATACCATGATCTGGAAGAGGACAATCGCCTCTCAGATGACCAATGCCATCAAGCAGAACACCACCGTCACGATCGATGCAACCGCATCGGACGGAAGAAATACAGTGTTCTCCGCAACCGGCGTCAGAATCGAGTTCCCCGGCTTCATCAGAGTTTATGTCGAGGGTTCGGACGATCCGGATGCTGCCCTTGAGGACAAGGAGAATCCGCTTCCTCTGGTAGCTCCCGGCCAGATTCTGCACAAGGACAGGATTGAGGAACTCTGCCATGAGACCAAGGAGCCGAACAGATATACCGAAGCGTCCCTGGTTCAGACCCTTGAGAAACTCGGAATCGGAAGACCTTCCACATATGCCTCGATCATCGACAGGATCTTCGAGAAGAACTATGTGATAAGGGAGAACGGAACGCTGGTGCCCACATTCATCGGGTTCGGCGTCATCCAGCTCCTTGAGAGGTTCTTCAACGACAGGATCGATTACGGTTTCACAAGCGACATGGAGAATGCGCTGGATGAGATAGCACAGGGTAAGCTGGACGAGCTTGCGTTCCTGAAGAGCTTCTACGAGGGGGAGGACGGCCTTGACCAGCAGGTTCGCTCGAACAAGGCGAAGATCAACTCCAAGGACATCAAGAAACTCGACATCCCGCAGCTGAGCGACGAGAACTGCATCTATCTCGGCCCATACGGCCCTTATGTCCGCGACGATGAGGGCAAGTTCATCTCGATTCCCGAGGACTGGACTCCGGCAGTTGTGACCGACGAGAAGATCAGGCAGCTCAAGGCCAACGGAAACCAGAAGACCGAGACAAAAACCAACGTCCCCGAGAAGATCGGAGAGACCGAGGACGGCCAGCCGATCCTTTACTGCACTGGCAAGTTCGGCGACTACTGGCAGGTTGGCGACAGGGCAAAGACCGAGGACATCCGCAGATTCAAGGTTCCCAAGGAGCATATCGGAAACAGAAGCATATCCGCTGAGGCTGTAATGAGATACTTCTCGCTTCCCAGAACAGTGGGAACAAGCGCCAACGGCGAGACCATAACTGCCGATATCGGAAAGTATGGTCCGTACATCAAGTGCGGAAGCGATTTCAGAAGCATCAAGAGCTCCAACGATCTGTTCACCATAACCGAAGAGGATGCAAGAGCCATCCTCGAGGCTCCGAAGGAGAGCGCAAGAAGCTCGTCCTCAAGGGCCAAGGCATCCGGGCAGAAGAAGGAGTCTTCCAACCAGGCGGTCGTGGATTTCGGTGAGCACGAGGGCAAGAGCCTTGGAATCTTCCACGGACGTTACGGCTATTACCTCAAGTACGGAAAGGACAACATCGGACTTCCGAAGGAGTACAAGCAGGACGAGGCAGCCTGCAAGGCAATGACACGCGAGGCTGCTATAGCTCTTCTCGGCTGATCTGAACCACCGTCAAGACATTTTCCCGGACTGTGAATCTGATTTCATAGTCCGAGTATCTCATTCCATATACGCGCCCGGGATCGTTCTGATACTGCGGGCGCGGATCTTGTCTGAGGGCTTGGACGAGTGATTCGGCCTCGTCCTTCAGCATCTCCCGGAACTCGTCAGGGAGCACCACTTCAAGTGTTTGATATTCGTTCTCGTCCACAAAACCCGAAACGGCATCGGGATGGCTGTCGAACTGTGACAGGTACGGCTTGATGTCGTAGATCGGCGTCCCGTCGAGAATGTCCGCACCGATGACCTCGATTACGGGGCCTTCTTCCGTTTCAAGGATTCCCTTGAGTTTCACGCTGGAGATGCCCACGGGGTTCGGTCTGAAAGGGGAGCGTGTGGCAAAGACCCCGACTCTGGTGTTTCCGCCCAGCCTTGGTGGCCTGACCGTGGGACGGAAGGAGTCGTCGGCTTTAGAGAAGCCCCAGATGAGCCACAGGTGGGAAAAACCCTCAAGGCCCCTGAGCGCGTTCATGTCGCGGTATTCCTTTTCGAACACTATCCGCGAGACGATATCGGTAAGCCCGCTCTGTCTTGGGATTCCGAACTTCTCCCTGTAGGCATTGCGGATGTGGGCGATTGTCTTGAGCTGCATGGTTGAATTGTAGCAAAGCTTCACGTTGTTGCAAATGCCAGGGGCAGATAGTATCATTGAGCCGATGAATGGAATTTTGAGAATCCTGATTACGCTGTTTTTCGGCTCGAATTACGGGTATTTTACATTTGTATATGTCTTCTATATCGTCGGCCTGTGGTTTATGTTCGGGAAATCGGGCATAAGGTCATGGTGGGCTCTTGTTCCGTGTTTCAGGGAGTACCAGCTGGCAAAGTGCGCCGGAAATGTCAGGGCAGGATGTGTCCTGTTTGCTCTGGATGTTCTGGGAACGGTCTTCAATCTTGTGGAGGAGAGGATTCAGATCGCATCTTTCTCAATGCCGGCCGAAGTCCTGCTCCTTGCCCTTGTTACCGTTAGAATTATCTATGACATAAGGGTTTGCAAAGACCTTGCCGATGTGTACAAGGTGGGGAGAATCTGGGTTCTGCCCTGGGTCCTGATAGAATGGCTCGTTGCCATGATCTGGGGACTGTCCAAGAAGTTCCAGCCATATGCCAATGCGGAAGTGGCGGCTGAAGATTGGGAGTCCGCCCACACTGTCAGAGTCCAGGAGATGCATCAGGAGATCCATACCTGGTTCAACGACCTCAAGGCCAACATCAAGCGGGCGTTCGGATTCTTTGCGTTCGGCGGTGACTGGAAGTGCCTTCCGATAGCGATTCTGATCACTGCAATTGTCGCATCCATTGCCCGCACCGACTTCTTCACATCCATGGACGGAACGGTCAAGGGATCTCTTGCCCTTACCTGTATTGCCATCTGGAACGGATGCTTCAACTCGATTCTTGTGGTTAGCAGGGAGAAGAAGGAAGTCAGAGCAAGGTACAAGGCCGGCATGAAGCTTTCCACCTACATCATCTCCGTCTTCCTCTATCAGTTCGCTATCTGCCTTGTCCAGACTGTTCTGGCAATCTACACATGCCGGATGGTGGGAATACGTTTCCCGTCCGTTGGTCTTTTCGGATTACCCCTCATGGTCGAAATCGGAATTACCATGTTCCTGATCACATTGGCGGCGGACATGCTCTCGCTTACGATCTCGGCTCTTGTGACTGATTCGATTGCGGCAATGACAATCATGCCGTTCGTGCTGGTCATCCAGCTTGTGTTCTCCGGAAGCGTCATCAACGTCTCCACCTGGAACCACAGCATCTCCAGGTACACGATCTCCAACTACGGAGTCAAATGCATCGCCGCCCAGGCCGACTACAACGAGCGTCCCATGATGCTTGCATGGAACTCGCTTCAGTCCATCAGACACAACAAGGTGGGAACCGTGGTCAACGTCGGCAAGGTCATGGACATGCTCCAGGACGAGAGCTCTCCGGCAATAATGGAGCTGCGCTCCACCAAGGTGGGCGACCTGTTCTCAATGGAGGACATCAAGAAGACGGTCGAGGAGAACAAATCCCTGAACGCATTGCTGGACCGTGACCTGGGAATAGACCTCACGGTGGGCGACATCATTGACAAGATCAACGACGAGGAGCGTTTCCCGGCTCTGAAGGAACTTAAGCAGAAGGAGATCAGCAAGACCTTCACCGGAGGTGAGATAAAGGATCTGGTCAGCAAGGCCGATGCTTTCAAGTCTATGAAGGACAAGAAGATAATCATGGGACTTTTCACCGTGGGCTCCGTGATTGACATCATCTTCGATTTCGTGAAGGACAAGGAATTCACCGTAAAGATCAACGTCGGCGATGTCCTGGACAAGGCCCTTACAATGGATGCCGTCGTGGCCCTGCGTGAGAAGAAGCCGTTCGAGGGCCTGACGCTGCGCAAGATTCTCTCGGTTTCCGGCATTGACAGGACTGTGGAGATGCTCGGCACCAAATATGACGATTCCCAGATTACCGTAGGTGAGCTGATCGACACCGTCCTCTCCCACGTGGAGGTCCAGAAGCTGCGGAACGTGGACATTGATTTCACAACCACAATCGACGAAATCATCAGGAAAGTGGGTGAGGAGAGGGTCAAGAGCTTCCTTATCGAGAATGCCTCTGACGCCGCCATGGTCGAGGAGTACAGGCACTCCAGAGAGAACGTTGCCCACTACTGGAGGATGATCGGACTCTTCATCCTGATTTTTGCATTCACTTCGACTTCCTCCATCATCGTGGGAACACGCTGGGGAAACAGGAAAGAAAAGAAAGCTTGAGTTTGTCAGCTTTGTAAAAGAGAACCGGCCCTCGCAGGCCGGTTCCTTGTTTTCCTTGGTTCTTTGCCAATCAGTTCTTTGAGAACAGTGTTGACTGAAGGATGGCGAAGAAGATCAGCAGGTCGATGATGAAGCTCTGCACGAAGTCGACCATCTCATAGTCGCTCAGTCTTGCAATGTCCTTGAAGACAATGACGAGTGCCCAGAAGACAACTGCGATTATTCCGCTGATGACTCCGATTTTTGCGGGCATGCCGGCGATGAGCTTGTCAAAGAAGATTCCGACTCCAGCAAGTGCCACAATTCCTGAAACGATGTAGATGAATGCATCCTCACCCAGGAACTTGAAGAGAGGTCTTGTGAAATCTGTGCCTCTTGTGCTGATGAAACCTGCAATTCCCATGAAGACCAGCAGGATGCCGACAAGTCTCTTTGTGATGACTCCAAAATCGAACTGAGTGTTTTTGTTGTTTGCCATTTGATAAACTCCTCGCCGTGGATTGTATCATCAAAAGCTTTCCAGACTCAATGTCATATTTTAGTTAACATGGAAACTTGATTTGCGGAAAGAGGGTATCGGTGATAATCTGTTGACCATTTTCCGACACGGGTTGATAATACGCCCATGAGATTCTTGGGAAATATTATTTGGCTAATATTCGGCGGTTTTCTCAGCGGCCTCGGCTGGATCATTGCAGGCATCGTCTGGTGCGTTACCATAATCGGTATTCCAATCGGAATGCAGTGCTTCAAACTGGCCAGTCTGTCCTTCTGCCCGTTCGGCCGCGAGGTCCGCTACGAAGGTGGAGCCGTCTCGTTCATAGTCAATGTGATCTGGTTTCTCGTCAGCGGACTCCCGCTTGCAATCGGCAACTTCCTTCTCGGTTGCCTGCTATGCGTGACCATCATCGGCATCCCGTTCGGCAAGCAGTTCTTCAAGATTGCAAAGCTTTCCCTGGCTCCATTCGGAGCAGTGGTGATCTAGTTCTTCACAAAGAGTCCCTTCCTGGCTTAATGCTCTATAAACGGTGTCTCCAGTCAGCCGAAAAATGAAAAAAACGCGTTTTAGGCTGATAAATCAGCCGAAAACCCTGATTTTTGAAAAATCGGCTGACAAGGGCTCGCGCCCTACGGCACCCGCCTTCGTCGAAAGGCAATGCACCTGCCTTTCTCCTCGTTTCTCGCCCCGTGATGGCCATATAAACGAAAAGGGACAGTCGCTATTATGCGACAGTCCCGAATGATTGCCAGATTTAGGCGTCAGGGTGCTAGTTGTTCATAATAAGGTGCATAGTATGCACTCAAAGCA
>JBGVBT010000029.1:0-13062 GCA_045225895.1 Sphaerochaetaceae bacterium | reverse complement strand
CCACCAATCCGAAGCTCCTGCTTCTAGACGAGCCGGCTGCCGGTATGAACCCTGCCGAGACGGAGAACCTGATGGAGACCATCGGCAAGATCCGCGACCAGTTCCACATCGCCATCCTTCTGATCGAGCACGACATGAGCCTGGTCATGGGAATCTGCGAGAAGATCACCGTTCTGAACTTCGGCGAGGTCATTGCTCAGGGAACTCCCCAGGAGATCCAGAGCAATCCTGTCGTCATCGAGGCTTACCTCGGAAAGAAGAGGGATTGAAATGGGTACGATACTTTCCGTCAAGGACATAAATGTTTTCTACGGGGCGATTCACGCCATCACCGACATCTCCTTCAACGTCGACGAGGGGGAGATCGTAACTCTGATCGGAGCCAACGGAGCGGGTAAGTCCACCACGCTGAACACCATCAGCGGTCTTCTTAGGTCAAAGACCGGTGACATCGAGTTCATGGGTTCCTCCATTGCCAAGACTTCCCCCAACAAGATTGTCGGAAGCGGTCTTGTCATGGTCCCCGAGGGAAGAAGGATCTTCCTGGGACTCACCGTCGAGGAGAACCTCGAGATGGGTGCCTACACGAGGCCCAATTCCGAGATCAAGGACAGCATGGAGCAGGTCTACGAGCTGTTTCCCAGACTCCGTGAGAGAAGGAACCAGATCGGTGGAACCCTCTCCGGAGGAGAGCAGCAGATGCTGGCCATGGGCCGTGCCCTGATGGCAAAGCCCAAGCTCATCATGCTGGACGAGCCTTCCATGGGTCTCGCACCGCTTCTTGTAGACCTGATCTTCGAGATCATCGCCGACCTCCACAAGGCCGGCTCCACGATTCTTCTGGTCGAGCAGAACGCACAGGCGGCTCTTTCTATCGCAGACAGGGCCTACGTCCTCGAGACCGGCAAGATCGTCAAGACGGGCAAGGGTTCGGAGCTCATTTCCGATCCTGCGATCAAAAAAGCATACCTCGGTGCCTGATATAGGGATATAATGGAAGAGGAGGAGAAGACAAATGATCATCGCTGATAGAATGAAGAAGAATCCGGCCACAGCCAGTCCCGACATGAGCATTTCCGAAGCAAGTGCCAAGATGAAGGCCGAAAAGGTCCACAGACTTCCTGTCCTTGACGATGACAGGCGTCTTGTAGGAGTCATCTCTGAAAAGGACATCATGCTTGCAGCCCCGTCTCCGGCATCGACTCTGAGCGCCTACGAGATCAACTACCTGCTTTCCAAGCTCAAGGTCAAGAACATCATGAGCCGCAATCCCGTGACGATCACCAAGGACACCACCGTAGAGGAAGCCGTCAGGCTCATGGTCGAGAACGACCTTTCCTGCCTTCCCGTGATGGAGAACAACTTCCTTGCCGGCATCGTCTCCAAGAGCGACATGTTCAGGATCCTTCTGGAGATGCTCGGAACAAAGCACGAGGGTATCCGTGTCGAGGCTCTTGTCGAGGACAAGGTGGGTGTTGTCGCAGGTCTGACCGAGAAGTTCACGGCCGAGGGAATCAACATCCTCTCGTTCGGAACCATCGACGGCCCGAAGGAGGACCTCAAGGTCCTGACCTTCAAGCTGGAGCATGCGACCGAGAAGCAGGTGCGCGACATCCTGGAGCCCGTTTCCAAGAGCCTGGATGTCAGGTCCATGTAAGATTCATTATCATTAATGTTAGAGAGCAGTCCGTCAGGTCTTTGGGCCTTCGGACTGCTTTTTTTGTCGTTGATGAGAGGGTAAACAAAAAACCGCCGGAGCGACCGACGGTTTTAAGATTGCCCGAAGAAGGATTACTTCTTCTTGTGTCTCATCATTCTGAGCTTTTTCTTTCTCTTATGTGTAGCAATCTTATGCTTCTTTCTCTTTCTTCCACAAGGCACTGCAGAACTCCTTATATCCCCGAAAGCAGGGGAGATTTGTAATTACGGCGTTCATTATCGTTATTTTGAGAGCCGAAGGTCAAGTGCTGTCGGTGCTTTTTTTCATATTTGTTATATGTTTAAGTATATCTCAATCCATTGACTTGATTTGCTCTTGGTGATAGGCTGATAAAGCCTCTTTATCCATCGTTGATGGATCTATTTTAGTCCGCAAGGAGGAACCCATGAGAGATTATGAGTTCACTGTCATCTTCGACGCAAACGAAGAGAAGACAGCAAAGGGCATGGAATTCGTGTCCAAAGCATTAGCAGATGCCGGCGCAACAATCGCCAAGCAGGAAGACATGGGCGTAAAGAATCTCGCCTATACAATCAAGAAACAGGACAAGGGCCACTATTATTACTTTGAGCTCCAGGCAGAGCCCCAGAGCATCAACGCAATGGCCAAGGAGTTCCTGCTGCAGGGAGAGATCCTCAAGCACTTGTTTGTAGCGAAGTAAGACCACGTATTTATTCAGGGGAGTGAAACATGGCAGTAGACATCAATGTTGTAGTATTGGTAGGACGTCTCACACGCGACTGTGAGCTCAAATCAACACCGCAGGGTACCTCAGTATGCCGCTTTTCCATCGCCGTCAACAGAAGAAAGAGGACTGGAGACAGATGGGAAGACGAAGTGAGCTACTTTGATGTTGTTCTTTGGGGCAGGTCTGCGGAAACGCTCAATCCTTACCTCCAGAAGGGTCGTCAGGTCTCCATCGAGGGAGAGCTCAGACAGAACCGCTGGGAGCAGGATGGAAAGACCAATTCCAAGGTTGAGGTCGTCGCCAACAATGTCCAGCTTCTCGGTGGTGGTAACCAGGGCGGTGCTGTTCCTTCAACACCATCACGCTCTGAGACAAAGAATGCTCCCGACATGACAGGTCCGGAGGCATTCGACGACGGTGATGATATCCCGTTTTGATTAATAGGAGAGACAATCAATGCCAATGCATGAAGAAAAAGAGAACATGAACGTTGAGGCTGGTAGCTTCAGAGACAAGAAGATGGGCGGAAAGCGCACCACTTTCAAGAAGAAGGTCTGCAAATTCTGTGCACAGAAGATCGAGCCGGATTACAAGAATCCCGATATGCTCAGACGCTGCACAACAGAGCGCGGCAAGATCCTTCCTGCCCGCATCACCGGAACTTGTGCAAAGCACCAGAGAGCTCTGACACAGGAGATCAAGAGAGCCAGAGTCCTCGCTTATCTGCCTTTCGACAAGCAGTGAGGATCTGATTGAAATGGAGCAGACGGATAGGGGATTGACCGGATATCTGGTCCTGAGCGTGTTTTTGGGCATTGTGCTGTCCAGACTGTCGCTCGGCTCGGTTGTCATGACCATACCCCTTCTTCTGGTCTGCCCCAGGCTGAAGCGGATTTCAGTCAAGGTTGCGTCGTTTGCCGCGATCCTTGCGGGAACGGTCGTCTGGACGGTTGTCCAGAACAGGCTGATCCTGGGAACGGAATACTGGCCGGCTCTGCTGGTCAGCCTGTTTCTGCCGGTCTGCTTCACCGTAGGCTCTGCAGTCTGGGCCATCGGAGCTGATTACAGCAGTTCTTCGATGCGCAAGTTCTTCTGGGCAAGCATTCCCGTGTTCTGCATGGGACTTGCGCTGGGATTCTACTTCGCATCGGACAAATCACAGCAGGTCAGGGAATTGCTGGCCGCCAACGTGATGTACTACTTCCCGTCGGACATGTTGTCTGTGGACATCGGTCCCATGGTGAAGAGGGTGATCGATTCGATGGGTCTTGTCTTCGCTCCGGTAGGGGTTCTGCTTCTGGCGGTTCCCGTTGTCATGTCGGATGTGAACCTCCACAGGTTCGACGAAGAATGGCAGTATGACTTTGCGAACATGAAGCTTCCGGATTCCTATGTCTGGGTTTTCTTCGGTTCGTGGGGCCTTGCACTGGTCTGCAAGTTGGTAAAGGGCATGCCTTCGTGGGCAATGGTGCTGGCATGGAACCTGGCGCTTACGATGACGGTTCTGTACTTCATCGTGGGTGTCTCCATTCTGGTGGCTTTCGCACGCAGAAGGACGGCGGCGATTACGGCCGGACGCATTGTGTTCACCGTGGCGCTTGTCTGCTTCATACCGTTTCTGAATCTGGTCGCGGCTGTAGGACTTCCCATTCTGGGAATTCTGGAGACCTGGATCAAATTCAGATGATTTTGACAGATAAAAAATTATAATATAAGGAGTAATCGTATGAAGATTATTTTGAATCAGGACGTACCTAACCTCGGAGAAGAGGGAGATGTCTGTGTGGTCAAGGATGGCTATGCTCGTAACTATCTGTTGCCAACTGGTGCTGCGGTACTGTACAACAACGAGAATCTGTCCATCTTCAAGAGCAGAGCTGCTGCTATCGAGAAGAGAAAGGTCGCTAAGCGTGAGGCTTCAGCTTCTCTGAAGGAGAGACTGGACAACATCACACTCAAGCTTGTGGTTTCAGCCAGCGAGTCCGGCAGACTGTTCGGTTCTGTCACCTCCCTGATGATCCAGGAAGAGCTTGCAAAGCAGGGATTCGAGATCGAGCGCAAGAGAATCGAGGTCGCTTCACATACCATCAAGCAGGTCGGTATGTATTCGGCAAGGATTCACCTCTATGAGAACGAGTCATCCGTGATCAAGATTGATGTTGTCAGCGAAGCTGAGCAGAAGGCTGCTGAGCGTGCCGCCGCCAAGGCTGCCAAGGAAGCTGAAGAGGCTGCCAAGGCCGAGGCTGCAAAGGCTGCTGAGGAAGCTGCAAAGGCAGAGGCAGAGGCCCCGGCTGAGGCTCCTGTTGAAGAAGCTGCTGCTGAGGAAGCTCAGAACTAATTTAAACATACACACAGTTTGTGTGGTATACTGTCAGCCCGCTCACATGCGGGCTGATTTTGCATATACACACCGAAGACCCTGCGTTGCGCACTCCTGCCGTGCACATAGCACTGTCACTCGTATGCGCCTTGACTCTTCAATGTCTATATGCAAAATGTGAAATATAGGTGAGGCAGAACATGGCAGAAAACCAGATCGGAAGAATTCCTCCACACAACGATGATGCCGAGGTCGCACTTCTCGGTTCCATCCTCTTGAGAAACAGGGCCCTTGAAGAGGTCCAGAGCGTGCTCAAAACCGAGGATTTCTATCAGAGAGGACATCAGCTCATCTGGAACGGCCTTGTCGGGCTCCGAAACGACAAGCCAAGCCTTGCCATAGACCTTGTCTCACTTACTCAGTACATGATGCAGAAGGGCACTCTTGCAGAGGCCGGAGGGGCGGCTTACATCGCAAGCCTCACCGACCGTGTGCCCACATCCACCAATGCCGGCTACTATGCCGAGATCATCAAGGAGACCTCCCTCAAGCGTCAGCTTCTGGAGCTCTCCATCCGCATAGGGGACAAGGCGTTCGACGACACATCCGATGTACATCATTCGATCGACGAGCTGGACCAGAAGATCACGGCCCTTGGAAGAAGCGCAGATACAGGCAACTACCAGGATGCCAGCGGTCTGATCTCCTCCGTCGTTGACAATGTCCATGACATCCAGGCCGGAAAGACCAGTGTGGGTGTTTCCTCTGGTTTCAGCTCCCTGGACAAGTACATCGGCGGTTTCAAGCCCAGCGACCTGATAATCATCGCAGCCCGTCCGTCGGTGGGAAAGACTGCTTTCGCTCTTTCCATCGCAGTGAACATCGCCTTCGGAAAGAATCCTACTCCCATCGGGTTCTTCTCGCTGGAAATGAGCGGTGCCTCTCTGATCGAGCGTGTCATCGCCAACAAGGGTCAGATAAACCTGATGAGCCTGAGAAACGGCAAGCTGGACGATGAGACGAACAACCGCATGATGACCACGGCCGATGCCCTGTACGACAATGCCGGCAACCTGCTGATCCAGGACACTCCGAACATCAAGCTTCTTGAGATCCGCTCCCAGGCAAGGCGTATGGTCAGGGAGGACGGGGTCAAGGCCATCTTCATCGACTACATCGGTCTTGTAAACTACGAGGGGCCTTCCACCATGCCCAGACACGAGCAGGTGTCAGCCATCTCAAGGTCTCTCAAGCAGCTGGCCCGTGAGCTCAGTGTCCCTGTGATCTGTCTCTGTCAGGTCAACAGAGAAGGCGGTAAGGACAGACCTCCCATCCTAGCGGACCTGAGAGATTCGGGATCCATCGAGCAGGATGCCGACCTTGTCATCCTTCTGGACGACCCGTCCAAGCGTCTTGACGACAACGGAAAGATCACCCAGTACGAAGAGGACGACCAGGAAGGCGAGGATACCGCATTCAAGAGAAGATTCCTCAAGATCATCATCGCCAAGCAGAGAAACGGTAGCACGGGTGCATTCAACATGGAGTTCGTGGCCGATTACGTCTGCTTCAGGGACATCGACCGCAAGTTCTGATTCTCAGGCGAACGATAGGGCGATGATCGCCGCAAAGATCGTTATCGTTCCCACAATCTGAAGGACCACATACACCCTTGGGTGGAATGTGCGTCTTGTCACTAGCTCCGCAAAGCTCAGGAGGATGAGGCCTCCGTCAAGTGCAGGAATGGGCAGGAGGTTGGCCACTGCCAGCGAGATGCTGACGCTGGCAAGAAGGAAAAGGACTATCCTCATGCCGCTGTTGAAGCCGTGTGCGAAGCCGCTGGTGGTGAGCATTCCTATGCTCTGGGATGCCGCGAACGTTCCTCCCAAGGTGTCTCCTGCGGCGGATTTGCCACGGATAACGTTGTAAAGCGAGAGAATCGACTGCCTGAGGTTTGAAAAGCATGCGCGGCCCGATGCCCACAGGGCTTTGAAGAAGTTCATTCCGGGAACCCTCACCGTGTATTCACGAAGTGTGAAGTTCAGGCTGTTTCCGGGATTCTCGAATCCGATATCCAGGGTCTTTCCCTTCCTGAGCACCTTGAAGTTGATGTATGTGCTTGAGTTTGAGGCCTCAAGGAGGTCCATCATGTTTGTCACCTTCTTGCCGTTGGCTTCGGTGATGAGGTCCCCGGCCTTCAGTCCCGCACGTTTTTCAGGAGTCTCGGAATCCACATGGCCCACAATCGGCTCCTGATAGGGGACAAAGCCGAACAGACCGTTTGTCGCATGCAGGAAGAACGTTCCGCGGTCGGTCTCCACCTTCACGCTCTCCTTGTCTTTATATTGTGCGAGCGTGTCCTGGATTTCCTTGAATGAGCTGACCTTTTTACCTTCGATGGACAGAATCGTGTCTCCGGATCTCATTCCGGCTTCCGAGGCTGCCGTGCTCTCAACATGGAAAAGAGACGGATAGTCGTTTGAAAGGATCACCTTGGGCGGGTAGGTCGCTATTGATGTCGGGATGGTCATCAGAAGGGCATAGCAGAGGAATGCGAAGAGGATGTTTGCAAGAGGTCCGGCCGCATAGGCGAAGATGCGCTTCAGCGGGCCCACTGACCAGATGGAGCCGTCCTCGAATGTCTCTATCCTGTTTTTCTTCTGCGAGATGGCGTTCTGGATGTCGTCACCGCCGCTCATCTTACATGAGCCTCCGAATGGGATGGCCCTGACGACGTACTGGGTTTCCTTCCCGTCGAATCTGAAGATCGCAGGTCCGAATCCGAAGCTCAGGACCTCGACCTTGATTCCTGCGGCACGGGCGGCGAACATGTGGCCGAACTCGTGCACCAGGATCATGACGCTGATACCGAGAAATCCTATGAGAATGGAAACAAGACCTGACCAGGTGAAGATCCCCATTTCAGTTCTCCATCATGGAAATGACCTTTTCCTTGACGCTGAGGACATCGTCGAGACAGTTCGGTGTGAAACTCCAGTCGTGATCCAGAGCCGATCTGACCGTGCCGTGGATCTGCGTGTATTTGATGAGGCCCCGTCTGAATCTGTCCACGGCCACCTCGTTTGCGGTGTTGTAGACAATGGGGTAGGAACCCTCGAGGCGGACACACTCGAAGGCGTCGGCCACGAACGGGAACCTGACGAAGTCCGGAGCCCGGAACGTGAGGTCCAGCTTCGTGAAGTCAAGGGCCTTTCCCACCTGCCTGTCCACCGTTGGGAAGAGCAGGGCGCGCATGATGGGGAACACCATGTCCGGAGGCGACATCTGGGCATAGACCTGACCGCTGAGGGTCCTGACCATGGAGTGGACTACGCTCTGCGGATGGATGACCACCTCGATGTGGTCCGCATCGAATCCGAACAGATAGTGGGCCTCGATGACCTCCAGGCCTTTGTTTGCAAGTGTCGAGGAGTCGATGGAAATCTTAGGTCCCATGTTCCATGTGGGATGGTTTGCGGCAACCTCTGGCGTGATGTCGTCCAAAGTCTCAAGCGGTCTGTCCCGGAAAGGGCCGCCACTTGCCGTGATGACAAGTTTCTCCACGTTTTCCTTCCCGCAGTCCTGGATCAGCTCGTCTATGGCGCTGTGCTCGCTGTCCACGGGGATTATCCTCACACCGTAGAGCGAGGCTTCCTCGAATAGGAGGTTCCCGCCAAGGACAACGGATTCCTTGTTCGCAAGGGCAAGGTCGCTTTTCGCATGGATTGTCTCGAACGAGGCTATGAGTCCTGGAGAACCTGCGATTCCGTTGAGCACCATGTCCGCATGGATCTCGTTCAGCATTCCCTTCAGGCTTGCGTGGATGCGGACTCCGTCGATGACGGTGTCCTTGCTTTGCGAAGTCACGCAGAGGTTCTGTATTCTGTTCTCCCTGCAGATTCTCAAGGCCTCGGCCACATTGCTGTTGCAGGATGCGGCGACGACCTTGATCCTGTCTCTGAAACCGGAGATTCCTCTGATTGCGGTTTTTCCTATGCTACCTGTGATTCCCAGAATCGTTACTGTTCTCACACGGCCTCCATGATGAGTTTGAAAATCAGGAAGAAAAGGGGAGCGCTGGCTATCTCTGAATCAATGCTGTCCAGAGCACCGCCGCGGCCGGGGAAGATGTTTCCCGAATCCTTGATTCCCGCAGAGCGCTTGAAGACGCTCTCTATCAGGTCTCCGATGTTAGCAGAGATGCTTATCGCAACACCGAGAAGAACCCTGAAAAGAGGACTGATGTAAGGAAGGTGGTCCCTGAAGAGTGCATAGAAGCCGAACGACAGGGCTATGGTGGAGAAGAAGCTTCCCACAAAGCCCGCAACGCTTTTCTTTGGGCTTACCTTGACGATTCCCTTGTTGTTCTTTCCGAACAGCCTTCCCCAGACGTACGCGAAGATGTCGTTTCCGAACACGAGGATCAGATACAGCATCACCGCATGGCTTGTGATGTTCTCAAGGGCGAGGAAACGGAGGAAAAACGAGATAAGATAGCCCGGATAGGTTATCAGCAGGGCTCTTTTTCCTGCTCGTTCCAACGAACCTTTGAAGTCGTCCTTCTCTCCTGCCTTGATCTCGAGTGCGAACGACAGAAGAAGCAGGGCGACATAGAAGAAGTCCGGAATCAGGGAGTTCAGATTAAGGACGCCCTGCAGATACCGGACGGGAGCCAGCAGTGCCGCAAGGTACGCAATTGGCACGGCCTTGCCGAACAGCATGCGGCTCATCTCAAAGCAACCTATTGCAGTAACTGCAATTACAAAGAGGCTGAATGCTATGAAGTTGTACTGGGGAACGAAAAAGATGATTGCAAGTACGAACGGGACACCGAGTAGGACCGTAATAAGTCTGTCTCTAAGGTTTCTGTCCATTACTTTGCAAGTCCTCCGAACTTCCTGACGCGGTTGGAGAGTGCGTCTAGGCAGGTCTGAAGCTGCGCCTCTCCCCAATCAGGCCACAGGTCGTCTAGTGCCAGGAACTCGGCGTAAGCGCTGTCCCACAGCATGAAATTGCTCAGCCTGAGCTCTCCTGCGCTCCTGGCGATCATGTCAGGGGCAGGGACTTCCGGCTGGTCTAGATTCGCCTGAATCCCTTCTATTGTAACCGGTTTTCCCGGATTCTTCTCAATGAATCTGTTGCAGGCACGGGCGATCTCGTCCTGTCCGCCGTAGTTTATGGCAAGTACGACGGTAAGTGCCTTGCAGTCCTTTGTGTGCTCGACTGTCTTGCGGACTCCTTCCTGGGACGCCTCGGGCAGGGCGCTGATGTCCCCTCTGAAGAGGATGCGGATGCCGTTGTCCCTGTAGAAGTCCATCTCTCCCGGAAGCTTCTTCGCAATGAGGCTCATCAGGTATTTGACTTCCTGTGACGGGCGCTTCCAGTTCTCGGTTGAGAATACATAGAGGGTGAGATAGTCGATGTGAAGCTTTATTGCGGCAAGCAGGACCCTCTTTGCAGCCTTGAGGCCTTCAAGGTGTCCTGCCGCTCTCGGAAGTGACCGCTGGGTTGCCCAACGGCCGTTTCCGTCCATTATTAGTCCGAGATGCATCAGATCTCCATGATTTCCTTTTCCTTGGTTGCCTGAAGATCGTTGATCTTTGCAATGTGGGAATCGGTCATTTTCTGAAGTTTTGTCTCGCCTTCCTTCTGCTCGTCCTCGGAGATTGTTCCATCCTTCTGGAGCTTCTTGATGTCCTCCATTCCGTCACGTCTGATGTTGCGGATGGCGACCCTGCTGTTCTCTGCAAGGGTCTTGGACTGCTTTGCGAGCTCTTTTCTTCTGTCCTGTGTGAGAGGAGGGAAGTTGATTCTCAGAAGTTTTCCGTCGTTGGACGGGTTGAGTCCGAGGTCGCTCTTCTGGATGGCTTTCTCGATGGCGCTGAGAAGACTCTTGTCCCAAGGCTGGATAACAACAAGTCTTGCTTCAGGAACGGAGATTGAAGCCACCTGGTTCAGCGGTGTCTCCTGACCGTAGTAGTCAACACGGACCTTGTCGAAAATGGCTGCTGATGCTCTGCCGGTTCTGAGTGCCAGATAGTCTGTCTCAAGGGCGCTGACGCTCTTTCCCATCCTGTCTTCGCAATTTGCCAATACCTGCTGCATTGTTCTCTCCTGACTTTGGTAGTCTGAAATGTTTTTACAGAAAATAATTACAGGCCGCCCATGACGGACGGCCCGCATTGTCCAAGATTATGCTCCTGCGAGGAATCTCTCGTAAGCTGTGATCTTGACGTCTGATCCGTTCTCTTTGTTGAACTTTGCAAGAAGCTGTGCAACAGAAAGACCGTCGTCGTTTGAAATCTGGAAAACCTGATCCATCAGGCAGATCTCTGCATAGTGCTTCTTGAGCTTTCCTGTGACGATTCCCTCGAGAACCTTCTCCGGCTTGTTCTTGAGCTTCTCATCTGAAGCAACCTGTGCGCGGAAGATCTCGAGCTGCTTCTCCTCGTAGTCCTTGGGGACGTCTGCATCGCAGAGATACATCGGAGATGCTGCGCAGACATGCATTGCTGTGTTGAATGCGAATGTCTTGAAAGCCTCGGTTGCGAAGACGTTGTTCTTGGAAGCTGCGAACTTGACCAGAACACCGATGTTTCCGTCAGCGTGGTTGTAGCCCATGACGAACTCGTTGGCAGCGATGTCCATGGAGACAAGTCTCTTGACCTTCATGTTCTCGTTGATTGTTGCGATCAGGCCATTGACGACTTCCTGCATTGCATCGTTGGGCTCTGTGTAACCGTTCTCGATTGCCATGACGCAAAGCTTTGTGCACATTTCCTTGAACTGCTCGTTCTTTGCGACGAAGTCGGTCTCACATGTGACCTCGATCATGACTGCCTTCTTCTCGGCGACGACATAGCTGACTCTGCCGTTGTCGGTTGCGCGGTCGACTCTCTTCTCGACTGCTGCGAGACCGACCTTCTTCAGGTACTCCTCGGCCTTGTCGAAATCACCGTCAGACTCCTGAAGAGCCTTCTTGCAATCCATGATACCGGCGTGTGTGATCTCACGGAGAGCTTTGATCATATCCATTGTGACTGTTGCCATATTATTACTCCTTGTCCTCTGCCTCTTCTTCGGCTTCTGCCTCGGCGTCCTTGTCCTCGAGGTTCTGCTCCTCAAGTGCGGCTGTCTCCTCTGTCGGGAGAGACTCGATGATCTGGATTCCTGTCTCTGTGTCTGCATCGCAAACTGCGTTGGCGATGATCTCAACGAACAGGCTGATAGCTCTGATTGCATCATCGTTGCCCGGGATCGGGTAGGTGATGTCTGTAGGATCGCAGTTTGTATCGACGACTGCGACTACCGGGATTCCAAGTCTCTTAGCTTCCTCGACTGCCAGGGACTCCTTGCGTGTGTCGATGATGAAGATGATTCCGGGAAGATCTGTCATGTCCTTGATACCGCCAAGGTTCTTGTCGAGCTTTGTCTTCTGCTTTGTGAGAATTGCAACTTCCTTCTTTGTGAGGGAGTCGAATGTTCCGTCAACGGACATCTTCTCAATCTTCTTCAGGGTTGCGATTGATTTTTTGATTGTTGCGAAGTTTGTGAGCATTCCACCGAGCCAGCGGTTGTTCACGTAAGGCATTCCACAGCGCTTTGCCTCGGTTTCGATAGCCTGCTGTGCCTGCTTCTTTGTTCCTACGAAAAGAACACTCTTGCCCTGCTTGACGACGGCACGAACTGCCTCGTAAGCCTCAACGATGCAAGCAGATGTCTTCTGCAGGTCGATGATGTGGATTCCATTTCTCTCTGAGAAAATGAAACTGGCCATCTTGGGATTCCATCTCTTTGTCTGATGACCGAAATGAACGCCTGCCTCAAGCAGACTTTTCATTGTTACTACTGCCATTTCTGACACTCCTAAATTTGTGACGCCGTATCCGACGTCCCCAGCACTGTTTCTCACTGCATTCACTGGGGTTTTTCCCTTTGGAACCAGCGGAGATTCTGCACATACGCGCAGTAGTTCCTATATTATAGAAAGCAAGGACTTTGTTCAATAGCATTGATATGCCACTAGATTAGACATAACAGCTATTTGGTATGCAGTATCTTGCCTTTGATTCTTGGTCTTTGCATCCCGAATCCGGTTTCGCTGTGTTTTGGGATGCAGGTTTTTCCTTTGATTCTTGTGGGTTTGCATCCAGATTCTTTGTTTTGGAAAAAACGGATGCAAAAAACGGACAGCCTTTGCCACCGGAAACAAGGATTTTGCTTGTTTGGGATGCAATGCATTGTTTTTTCTTGCCACCATTTTCCATCAAAACCTTTGATGTGGATGCAAACACTCATTGATCCAGTCTCTTTTGTGCATACCAAACCATGGTT
>JBGVBT010000028.1:0-2648 GCA_045225895.1 Sphaerochaetaceae bacterium | reverse complement strand
GATGTCCAGGAAGGAGAAGTTGTCAAGCGTTTCCAGTTTCTCGCTGCGAGGAGCCACGATGTAGCGGTCCAGCAGGGCACGCATCTGGGCATCGTATTTCTTCATGTCCACGTAATCGCCGCTGCGCTGCATGATGGCATGACGCAGTTCCTCGTAGTCCTTCACCTTGGTGTAGATAGCGTTGGCTTCCTCCACAGTGAAACCGGCTTCAGTCATCTCCATTGCGATGGCTACATAGCGGTTATTCAGGGTGCGTACGGCGTTGTAGAAGTCTTCACGGCGGCCAGCATTCTCAATGATCTTGGCTTCCTGTTCGTCCGCAGGAGTATCGTAAGGGAAGCAGAAATAGTCAAAGAAGTTGTCCAGTTTCTTGGGGAGGGCAACGGGCTCAACAATCTGCTCCACCCTCTGCAGGGCCTTCTCCAGCTCTTCACGGGCCGTCTTGAGTCGACTCTTGAGCATTTCGCTGATTTCTTCTTTGGCGAAGCCTTCAATCTCGCTCTGGCCGTTGGTGTAGTCCTCGATAGCGCTCTCGATGAATTCGAAGAGTTTCCGGTAATCAACGATGTAACCAAACTCCTTTTCAGCGCCGTTTACACGGTTTACACGGCAGATGGCCTGGAAGAGGTTATGGTCCACGATTTTGCGATCCAGGTACAGGTATGTGGCCGCAGGTGCGTCAAAACCGGTGAGCAGTTTGTCCACGACGATGAGGAGTTTCATTTCCCCCGGGCGGTTGATGAACTGGTCCTTGGCCCAGGCTTCATACTGTTCCGGGGTGCGGTCTCCCATCATCTCTTTGGACCACTTGTATTTGTACTCCTCTTCGGTCTTCTTGCTTTCGTCTGTAAAGCCGTTGGCGAGAGAGATGTCAGGGACGTAACTGGTCACTACAGCACAGTGATTCTGGAAGTTCTCATTTCGGAAGAGGTCCCAGTATTTGTACGCCTCGTAGATGCTTTCAGCAACCAGCATGGCGTTGCCGTACCCATCTGCGAGAGCGTTACGCAGTTCCATATCCAGCATGATGTCTCCAACTATACGGCGCATACGGTCGTCGCTGCTGTAGATGTTCTGCAACTGTGCCCAGCGGTCTTTTAAGGCTTCTTTGGCTTTTGGCGTCAGGTTCCTGGTACGCAGGTCGAAGAGCTGATCCATCGCGTTGGGGTCGGAGAGCTGCTGCGGCACATCGCGGGCTTCATAGCGGAGATCCAGGACAACACCGTCGTGAACGGCTTCGTCGTAGCGATAGGAATGGATGTAACGGCCGAAACTCTCCTGACTGGTTTTGCGTTCACCCTTCTTGAGGAGCGGGGTGCCGGTGAAGCCAATCATCATCACATTCTCACCCATGATATGGCGCATGGCCTTGTGCAGGATGCCGCCCTGGGTACGGTGGCACTCATCCACAAAGACGTAGATGTCGCCTTTGGCCTTGAAGTCAGGAGGAAGGGACTCCGCGAGCTCCTTCATATACTGTTCAGCGGACTTCTTGCCAATCTTCTGGTATTCCGGTGTGTCGTCGCTTGTGGTATTGTGGCCAAACTTATGAATCAGCGTAGTGATGAGCCAAGGGGCCGGATTATCCAGCTTACCAAGAAGGTCACTTCCGCTGGAGGCGTGATAGAAGGAATCCTCCTGGTTCTTGTCCAGCAAACCACTGTTACGAAAACCATTGGTAATCTGTTTGTCCAGTTCGTCACGGTCGGTAATGATGACAACACGGGCATTCTGGATGTTCTCCTTAATCCACTGAGCCAGCCAGACCATAGTGAGGGATTTGCCGGAGCCCTGGGAGTGCCATATGATACCGCTGTCCTTTGTCTTGATACGAGGTATGGCCGCCTGAAGAGCAAAGAACTGATTAGGACGGGCAACCTTCTTCGTGCCACCGTCATAGACGATGCAGTCATGGATGAAGTGAAGGAGGCGCTTGGGCTCCAGCATCTGGAGGACGGAACGGTCCAGCTCGTTCACAACATCGGGAAAGGTGGGCTTGTTCTGTTCCGGATCACTGCTTTCACCGGTGGTCTCCTTCCAGCGGAGGTAATACTTTTCCGGGGTGCAGGAGGTTCCGTACCAAAGGCCTTCACTGGGGTTGCCAGCCATCACGAGCTGGGAAGTGGTGAAGAAACGAGGAATGTAACCGTTCTGCTGGTTACGGTAGTTCTGACGGATGGCCTCGGACACAGGGACGCCGGAGCGTTTGAGTTCGAGAACGACAAGGGCGATACCGTTGACGTACACAACGATGTCAGGACGGCGATGCTCGGAATCTCCCACGCCATTGGTCTTGACAGAGACCTCTTCTGCCAATTCAAAGACGTTTTGTTCCGGATGCTCCCAGTCAATGAAGCGGACGGCCTTGTTTACCAGGCCAGGACCTTGGGAGATACTGACACTGTAGCGGAGACGGTTGTACACGTTCTCGCTGGCCTGCATCAAAGTGTCAAAGGTGCTGCAGGCATCAATCTCCTCCTTAAGTTTGCGAATGGCAGCACGGGCCTGGTCCTCGGTCAGTTTCTGCTCACCCCGTGCGTCAGAGGTGAGCCAGGCGGTGATTGTGCCTTCACGGAGGTTGGTGTTCTCTTCTTCGTAGAGATTGCCGATGTATCCGTAGAGAGGAAGTCTCTCCCGGATGAGTGCGA
>JBGVBT010000027.1:0-11282 GCA_045225895.1 Sphaerochaetaceae bacterium | reverse complement strand
GTGAGACATACAGAAGAACACTTCACAAAAGCAAGCCTGCATCCATTTCAGGCAATAACCATGGTTTGGTATGCACAAAAGAGACTGTATCAATGAGTGTTTGCATCCAGATTGAAGGTTTTGATGGAAATGGTGGCAAGGAAAAACAATTCTTTGCATCCCAAACAAGCCAAGACCTTGTTTCCGGTGGCAAAGGCTGGCAGTTTTTTGCATCCGTTTTTTCCAAAACAAAGATTCTGGATGCAAAGACCAAGAATCAAAAGCGAAAACCTGCATCCCAAAACACAGGGAACAGGGATTTTGGTGGCAAGGATGGTAACAATCAGGCGTTCTTATCCAACAACATGGTTTTGATGTATGATTGAAGCCATGGAAAGGCAGATGAAGGCTTATTTTGCAGGTGGATGCTTCTGGTGCATCACCCCGGCGTTCTATGAAACGGACGGGGTGTCTGCCGTGGCAAGCGGTTACAGCGGCGGGGATGAGAAATCCGTCACATACGAGGATGTCAAGAAACAGAAGACAGGCCACAGGGAGACTATCTGCATAACATATGACCCGACAAAGGTCTCTTACGGGAAACTGCTGGATGTGTTTCTCTCAAACGTTGATCCGTTTGATGGGGGAGGTCAGTTCATCGACCGCGGAAGGTCGTACACCCTTGCCGTTTACTACGAATCGGACGAAGAGAGAAATGCTGCAGAAGCCATGTTAGGACATTTTGAGGAACAGTCCGGCAGAAAGGTCATGATAGAGGTTGAAAAGTTCAAGTTCTTCATCATGGCTGAGGAATATCATCAGGACTGGTACAGAAAGCATCCGGAAGCCTTTGCCTGCGAGATGAAAGAATCCGGACGAAGGAAATAAGGCGGGGAGGCTGGATGCGGAGCAGACTTTTGGAATTCGAGAAACTGAGGAACACGAGGGACCTTGGCGGAATGCAGGGCAGGGACGGAAGGATCCTGCGCAGCGGAAAGCTTATCAGAAGCGGCCAGCTGGTGGATCTTCCTGAGAACGATATGGCAAAGCTCTCGGGTCTGATAGACACCGTTGTGGACATGAGGACGGACGGGGAGCGCGAGGCTTTGCCGGATTCCGTGATAGAAGGGTGCAGCTACCACCATGTTCCCATCGTCGACAGGATGCGCCCGGGCATCTCACGGGAAGTGAAGAATGTCGAGGAGCTTGTCGATGCCCTGATGCTCAAGCCTGACATTTCCCTGGACTACATGTGCAATCTCTACAGACAGTTCATTCTCTCGGACCATTCGGTCAGGGAGTATTCAAAGTTCGTGCACATTCTGCTGGATAAACACGACAAAGCCATTCTGTGGCACTGCACTGCCGGAAAGGACAGGGCGGGGACAAGTGCCATAATCGTTGAGAAACTGCTGGGGGTTCCGGACGAGGATATTCTGAAGGACTATCTGGATACCAATGAGAATATCAAGGATGAGATGCTTCATGTTGTTTCCATGGTCAAGAAGAAGGCCGGCAGCGAAAGTCCTCTGATAGACAGGTCGATCGGATACCTGTTCGGTGCGGACGAGGCTTATCTGGATGCCTTCTTCTCTGCAATGAATGAGAGGTTCGGCGGATTCGATGCATTTGTCCACAAGGGTCTCGGACTGACTGATTCAGACCTCGTACGTCTGGAAGGCCTGTATCTTGTTTGAGTGAGTCTGCCCGTTTTGCTGTAAGAAAATAGGACTGTCTACCCATTGTTTAATAAAACACTCTTCTGTATAATGTCAAAAAAAGAAATCGAGGGATAAGTTACCTCGAATCAGGAGAATTACTAATGAACACCATGAGGCTTGACGGGAATACTTTCGCCCGCATGCTGGAGGGTGGCGCGGGAAATCTCTGTGCCAACAGTGATGAGATAGATGAACTGAATGTTTTCCCTGTTCCGGACGGCGATACCGGCAGCAACATGACAAGCACCGTCAACAAGGGCCTGTCCAAGATAAAGGGGATTGAGAATGGAACTTCTCTTTCGGAAGTGTCCTCGCTTTTCTCAAAGGGTACGGTCATAGGTGCCAGAGGGAATTCCGGCGTAATCCTCTCACAGATCTTCAAGGGAATGGATATGGGTCTTGCCGGCAAACCGGATGTAAGTGCAAGGGAACTTGCCGAGGCTTACAAGGAGGGCGTGAAGCGTTCCTATTCCGCTGTGGTGAATCCCACCGAAGGAACGATCCTCACCGTCTTCCGCGAGGCAACCGAGGTTGCTTCCTCCAAGATAGATGACAGTTCCTCGATCGAGGATTTCTACAGACTGCATCTACAGCAGGCCAAGACAACGCTTTCCAAAACCAAGGAGATGCTCAGCGTTCTTGCAGAGGCCGATGTCATCGACAGCGGTGGAGCAGGCTACGTTGCCATTGCCGAGGGGATGTACCAGGCTCTAATCGATCCGGATTACCGTCCTGAAGTCCACGATGTGGCAAAGGGACCTGCGACGGCAAATGTCGATATCAGTGCCTTCACCAGAGACAGTGTCCTGGAGTTCGGATACTGCACCGAGCTTCTTATCAGGCTCCAGAGCGCAAAGGTGGATGTTGATTCGTTCAGCACCGATGTGATTCTGGATTTCCTTCAGTCGATCGGCGGAGAATCCGTTGTCTGCTTCAAGGACGATGACATTGTGAAGATCCACGTCCACACCATGGATCCGGGCCTTGTCCTGAACGAGTGCAGGAAGTACGGAGAGTTCCTGACTGTAAAGATCGAGAACATGGCACTTCAGCATGAGGAGATTCTGATAAAGAACGCCTCGGAATCTGAGAAGAAATCCCAGAAAAAGAAGAACCGCCTCACGGTGATTGCCGTATCCCAGGGGCAGGGTATTTCCGAAAAGTTCTCGGAACTGGGAGCAGACATTATTGTGAACGAGAACCCGTCCACAGGTGATTTCCTCAAGGCGATGAACAGTGTGGAGTCGGAGAACTACATTGTCCTCCCCAACGACGGAAACGTGGTTATGGCCGCCCGTCAGGCTGCGGAGATAAAGGAGAACGACAACTGCAAGGTTTATGTCGTTCCCACGAAGTCGGCGATGGAAGGCTACAGCGCGCTGAGCATAATGACGCCGGATGTTCCTGACATCGGTTCACTTGCAAGCGATCTGGAGGAGACGGCCGCCAATGTCGTGAGCGCTTCCGTTGCCCTTGCGACGCGTGATGCCGAGATTTCCGGCCACAATATTCGCAAGGGAGACTTCATTGCCATGTACAGCAAGGACAGGATCGTCTCCGACAGGAGCGACAAGGTCAGTGCCCTGATGGACCTCCTTGAGAGCGTGGACGGAATCGATGATATGGAGATCCTGACCGTTTTCTGCGGAAAGGACGTCACCGACGATGAGGTTGCGGACGCACAGGAGAAGATTTCTGAGCGCTGGCCCGATCTGGAGGTCGACATGCTCTGCGGAGGCCAGGAGGTCTACTGCTTCATTGTCGGACTCGAGTGATTTCCATAGAGGTGTATGATGGACGAAAAGTCAAAGATAACTGTAGTGATAGATGTCATGGGCAGCGACAAGGGTCCTGCGACAATTGTGAAGGGTGCCTGTCAGGCTTTGGAGGATTCGGCAGATCTGGTTGTCTGCCTTGTCGGAGATGAAAGCGCAATCCGGGCTGCTCTTGAGGAAAACGGAGCTCCGATGGACCGTGTGAGGATTGTCGGCACAACAGATGTGATCACAAACTATGACCATCCCGTTTCCGCAATCCAGAAGAAGACCGACTCATCATTGGTCAGGGCTCTGACAATTCTCAGGGATGAACCCTCATGTGTCGGACTTGTCAACGCGGGAAGCACCGGAGCCCTTCTGGTTGGTTCCATGATGTTCCTGTCCAATCCCGGGGAGAGGGTGAGACCTGCGCTTGCTGCAGTCCTCCCCGCCGAAAACGGCGGCTTTGTCTGTCTTGTGGACACTGGAGCCAACATCGACTGCCTGCCGTCCATGCTGGTGCAGTTCGCCCATCAGGGATCGCAGTTCATGAAGGACATGTACAGGCTTGAGAATCCTAAGGTAGGACTTCTGTCAAACGGTGCTGAGGAGACCAAGGGCAACAAGCTGGTCAAGGAAACCCACCAGATGCTAAAGGAAGACAGCACCCTCAACTTTGTAGGAAACATCGAGGGTACGAATGCACTCTCGGGTGACTGCGATGTCCTGGTATGCGATGGTTTTGCAGGAAATCAGGTTCTCAAGAACTCAGAGGGCATCGCCAGACGTATCATCACCGACATTGTAAAATATGCCAAGCAGACGGGAGAGCCCAAGTTCATGGCTCTGGTCCAACATCTTATGGCAACCTACGATTTCAACTCCCTTGGCGGAGGAATCGTGCTTGGTGTCACCAAGCCGGTGATAAAGGCCCACGGGGCGGCCAACGAAGCCTCGATCAGAAACACTGTGAAAATGCTGGTCAATCTGGCTCACAACAAGAACATCTACGTTTGATTCGGAGGAACATATGGCTAAGAGAGGTGTCATGTGCACATCAACAGGCTGCATCGAGTATGCACCTGAGAGGTATAAGAAATACGATATCGACATCATCAGGATCCACGTCCTGTTCCAGGGCAAGGAATACCTTGAGGGATTGGATCTCGATCCGGTTGATTTCTACAATGAGCTCGAGAAACTCGAGGATCCGAAGAACCACCTTCCCAAGACGGCTATGCCGACTCCTGAGGAGATCAGGGCTCACTTCGACAAGGCCATCGAGAAGGGATATGACGAGCTTATTGTCATTGTCATCAGCTCGTACCTTGGCGGTACTTACAACCTGATCCGCCTCATTGCCGAAGATTACCAAGACAAGATCCGGATCCATGTGATCGATTCCAGGATTACCTGTTTCGGCGAAGGCCTTCTGGCAATCCGCGCAGCCCAGATGATCGAGGACGGTGTCTCCACTGAGCAGATTCTCAAGGAAATCAAGTGGATTATGGCCCGCCAGGAGTTCATCGGCGTTGATGGAAAGCTCGACTACCTGATCTACAACGGAAGGCTGAAGGGTGGAAAGGCGTTCATGGGCAAGATGCTCAGCATCTGTCCCGTTGTACATTTCACCCATGAAGGCGAGTGCACTTCCCTGACAACAGTCAGAACTCCCAAGAAGGCCCTTGCAAAGACCTGCGAGATTCTGAAAAGCGACATCATAAAGGACCGCGACAGCAAGGACTACATCCTGTTCCACATCTACACCGGACCGTCCCTGATCAGAGAGCTTGAGAAAATCGAAGGCGATTATGGTGTCAAGTGCAACCATGAAGCTGTTATAATGTCACCTGTCAGCGGATGCCACAACGGACCGTGGCTCGCCGGCTATGGCTACCTGCCCCTGAGAAGAGCGGACGAGAGCCTTGACTGAACAGAGGGATTCTTATGATTGAGATCCAGAAAGTCGTGACAGACAGACAGCGCAGGGAATTCGTCAACTTCCCTCTGAGGCTGTACCGCAAGAACGAGTACTATGCCCCGGCGCTCTATTCCGATGAGATGAAGGCCTTCACGGAGGAGAATGTCTACAGGAACACCTGCGACGACGTTTTCTTCATTGCAGTGAAGGACGGAAAGACCGTTGGAAGGATCCAGGGCATCATCCAGAGACAGTACAACCAGATCCACAACGAGAAGAGGGCGCGCTTCACACGCTTCGACTGCATCGACGACCAGGAGGTCGCGACACTGCTTTTCAAGGCAGTGGAGGACTGGGCCAAGAGCTACTGCATGGAGCAGCTGTGCGGACCGCTGTGCTACAGCGACCTTGAGCGCGAGGGCCTTCTGATCGACGGTTTCAACGAATATTCCACATTCGAGGAGCAGTACAACTATCCGTACTACCAGAACCTCATCGAACATGAGGGCTTCACCAAGGATGTGGACTGGGTTGAATACAAACTATACGCTCCCAAGACCCGCAACGACATGCTCTCACGTGTTGCAAAGCGGTCTCTTGAGATGAACGGACTGCATGTCGTCGACTCATCCAAGATGAGCAAGAAGGAGTACATCACCAAGATCAAGGACGGCTTCTTCGACTGTATCGACGAGTGCTATGCACAGCTTTACGGAACGGTTCCGTTCACCGATGAGATGAAGAAGCAACTGATCGACCAGTTCATGCTGATCATCAACAAGAAATACCTGATCATCGTCTGCGACAAGAACGAGAGGGTCGTTGCCCTCGGTCTCTGCTTCCCGGCAATCGGCAGAGCTCTGAAGAGGAGCGGCGGTAGGCTTACCCCGCTTGCCCTGATTAAGCTACTTCACGCCATCAGCAGACCGAAGGTAATAGATTTGGCTCTGGTTGCAGTGCGTCCCGAATACCAGTCGCGCGGAGTTCCCGCAGTCATGATCGAGGGCATGCTTACCATGCTCCGTGATTCCGGCGTCATGTACTGTGAGACCAATCTGAACCTGGAGGACAACACGGCCGTCCAGTCGATGTGGAAGTATTTCACCGCCATCCAGCACAAGAGAAGAAGATCGTTCGTCAAGGACATCTGAGGAGGTTGTTATGATTATGGAGAAGCTCGAGGTTGTCCTTCACAAGGTCAATCCTGATTTTGATATCTCAACTCTTTCTGAGGAGACAAGCCTACGCTCCGACCTCGGAATGGATTCCCTTGCCATGATGCTTGTGGCCATGGAGATCGAGGATGCCTTCGGGTTCCGTTTCGAGGAACCCGTCGATTTCAACACAGTAGGGGATGTCGTCAGATTTCTCAAGGAGGAGAAGGGATTCAAGGACTGATCACTGCCTTGAGAACTTCTGCCTCATGTAGGCGAACCACCGCTTCCAGAAGGAATCCTTGTACTGCTCGCGTGCGGTTTTCGCCGCGTCAAGTTCGGTTGCCTTCTTGTCCACCCGTTTCATCTCGTCCCAACGTCTGACAAGCCACATGTAGAGGTCTGCCTCGGTCTGTCCGGGGAACTCGGAAAGAAGGTGCTCGGACTCGATGGCCTCTGCTATCTTCAGATAGACATTGTGGTACCAGCTTATGGCCCCTTCCTCGAAGGTCATCTCGTCATCCCTGTCCTGGTTGGCGTAGTACTTGTGCACAAGGATGTGGTGTACCATCTCGGGGTATGAACCGGGTGCGGTGAACACGATGCGCTCCATCGGAAGATACGAGGGCTCGAACTGCTCGATGAACCTTGCCCTTTCGTAGTCCACGACACGGCGTCTGATTTCGTTCAGCGTGATGCCTTCCTCAAGTGGGATTTTCGATGTGAGCTCCACGACTTCGGCGTCGATGAACTCGACCCCTTCGGATCTGGCCACGGAGACGCGGTGGTTGCCGTCACGTACGAAATAGACATCCCCCAGTTTGTAGACCGATATCGGCGGAAGGATCACGTCGTCTATGCGTGCGGCGTCGACGCTTTTCCACCTGTTCTGGAGTTTCAGGTTCTTGGGGTAGAAGGCCGAGGAGAAGTCATGATATCTGTTCTCCGATCCGATGATCTTGGATACAGGTATGGTTTTCATCCCCTTGTAGGCCTCGGCCTCGGGTTTGATCAGTTTCGTGACTTCATAAAAAGAGAGTAGGTCCGGATTGTTCCATTTGAAGGCAGAGAAGATCTGCTGGAATATCGCGTGGCGGTGGGCCTTTGTGAAATCCTCCGCCAAAGTCATGCTATCTGCCAATTTTAGCTCCTATCTCCTCTTCCTTTATCATGTAGCTTCCGAACACATTGATGATCTTCGTGTCCTTGTACTGGGTGACCCTCTGCGAGTTCAGGTCTGTCAGATGGACGTGGCCGTGAAGCAGGTACCTGGGTTTGAATCTGTCCATGAAGGAAAGGAAACATTCGAATCCCTTGTGGCACTGGTCCTCTCCGTCACCGATTCCGCGCGGCGGTGCATGCGTTATCAGTATGTCCAGATAGCGTCCGTATTTCCTTTTGTTCCGGAGAAGGGTTGGCACAAGACGTCTGATGCGCCATTTCATCTTCGCTTCCGTGTACTGGCTGTCTCCTCCATTGTAGAGCATGGATCCGCCGAGTCCTGCTACAATCAGGCCGGTCTTCTTGTGGACCATGCACTTGCCGTCGACCATGAACCCGTAGAACTTCTTCGTGAAATCGTTCTCGAATTTCATGAAGTGGCGGTATTCCCTGTCCATCTCGTACTTGAAGGTCGACAGATTGTGGTTCCCGTAGACGTAGAACACATCACGTCTGAGCATTGTGCTCAGATAGTCATAGCTCTCCACTGGCATGTCTCCGCAGGACAGGATGAGGTCCGTATCCTTGTAGATTTCCTTCACATTCGGGGAGAAGGCGAGGCTCTGTGTTGTGTCCGAGACGCAAAGAATGTTCATTTTTCCCTTTTCTGTTTGCCGTTTCCGGGGCCGGTGGCAGGTTTTGCCACGGCGATCCTCCGGCGAGGTATAATCTATAGCTAAGTACATCTTTTTTCAATCCTTGTTTTGAGTTATCCTTGCTTTGGTTAACAATCATATGTGAGGTGATCATGCTTCAGGAAATCTATCCGTCTGTATTCGACAACTCCTTCCACCCGCGGGCTCCGAAGGACGGTGATGTTGTGCTTGTGTTCGGAAAGAACACCGTTGCGGTCAGGGAATCGGGAAACAGCCTTCAGGTTCCGTCTTTCCCGCAGACCGATGCCTCGGTGAACGATTTCCTGTTCTATGTTGATGATGTTGCTTTCTATGGCAAATTCTCGGAAGAGGGCACTCTTTCCGGTCTGGAAGGCTATTCCTTCGTTCCCCTGAGATCCACTTTCCAGAAGGAGCCTGCGGCGCTCCCGTTCGAGATCGCCACCGGCTATCACATCGTTTCCTGGAGACGTTACCACCGTTTCTGCGGAGTCTGCGGAACCCCTCTGGTTCCGTCGGATACCGAGCGCGCCCTTGTGTGCCCCAAGTGCCGGCACACGATCTATCCGGACATCCATCCGGCCGTGAACATCGCAATCAGAAACGGGGACAGCCTTCTTCTGATCAGGAACATGATCAGCGGATTTCCCCGCTACAGCCTGGTTGCCGGCTTCATAGAGATAGGGGAGACGGCCGAGGACACCGTGCGCAGGGAAGCCATGGAGGAGGTCGGTCTGAAGGTGAAGAACGTTAGTTATTTCGGGAGCCAGCCCTGGGGAATCGTCGGCAATCTGCAGATAGGATTCTACTGCGATGTGGATGGCTCTGACGAAATCAGGGTTGACGGAACGGAGGTCAAGGATGCCCTCTGGTTCAGGCGCTCTGAGATTCCTCCGCGGGACACAACAAGCATCACGGGACAGCTGATAGAGGCTTTCCGCAAAGGCGAAATCTGAGTTTTCAAGAAGATTTATCCACAATAGGTGACAAAACTGATGATGTTTTCGGATTTTTCCTATATGATTCAATCGGAGAAAAAGGGATTCGGCGTTAAACCGTTATCTTATTTTGTTTAGCTTTATTAATAAGGAGATAAAAATGGCAATCGATCTTAAGGCCTATGGCATCACAGGTACAAAGGAAATCGTCTACAATCCGTCGAATGAGCTTCTGTTCAAGGAAGAGATGAACCCCGACCTCACAGGTTATGACAAGGGTCAGCTCACCGAGCTCGGAGCCGTCAACGTCATGACAGGTATCTACACCGGTCGTTCACCCAAGGACAAGTACATCGTCATGGACAAGAACTCCAAGGACACTGTCTGGTGGACAACAGAGGGTTACAAGAACGACAACCATCCGATGTCAGAGGAGACATGGGAAGTCGTCAAGAAACTCGCAATCGATCAGCTTTCCGACAAGAGACTCTTCGTTGTCGATGCTTTCTGCGGCGCCAACAAGGACACAAGAATGGCCATCCGTTTCATCATGGAAGTCGCATGGCAGGCACACTTCGTCCGCAACATGTTCATCAAGCCGACCGAGGAAGAGCAGAAGAACTTCAAGCCCAACTTTGTCGTCTACACCGCTTCCAAGGCCAAGGTCGACAACTACAAGGAGCTGGGTCTCAACTCCGAGACATGTGTCGCTTTCAACATCACAAGCCGCGAGCAGGTCATTCTGAACACATGGTACGGCGGAGAGATGAAGAAGGGTATGTTCTCAATGATGAACTACTACCTCCCGCTCCAGGGAATCGCAGCAATGCACTGCTCTGCCAACACCGACATGGAAGGCAAGAACACAGCCATCTTCTTCGGCCTCTCCGGAACAGGAAAGACCACTCTGTCGACAGATCCGAAGAGACTTCTCATCGGTGATGACGAGCACGGTTGGGACGACAAGGGTGTCTTCAACTTCGAGGGCGGCTGCTACGCCAAGGTCATCAACCTCGACAAGGAGTCCGAGCCGGACATCTACAACGCAATCAAGCGCGACGCTCTTCTCGAGAACGTCACAGTCGATGCCGACGGCAAGATCGATTTCGCAGACAAGTCAGTCACAGAGAACACACGTGTCTCCTATCCGATCGACCACATCAAGAACATTGTCCGCCCGTTCTCAACAGCACCGGCAGCAAAGAACGTCATCTTCCTCTCTGCAGATGCATTCGGAGTTCTTCCACCGGTTTCCATCCTGACACCGGAGCAGACAAAGTACTACTTCCTCTCAGGCTTCACAGCAAAGCTCGCCGGAACAGAGCGCGGAATCACCGAGCCCACACCGACATTCTCTGCATGTTTCGGCCAGGCCTTCCTTGAGCTGCACCCGACAAAGTACGCCGAGGAGCTGGTCAAGAGAATGGAGAAGAGCGGAGCCAAGGCTTATCTGGTCAACACCGGATGGAACGGAACAGGCAAGAGAATCTCCATCAAGGATACCCGTGGAATCATCGATGCAATCCTCGACGGTTCAATCCTCAAGTCACAGACCAAGATGATCCCGTACTTCAACTTCGAAGTCCCGACATCACTTCCTGGCGTCGATCCGAAGATCCTTGATCCGAGAGACACCTATGCCGATGCTTCCCAGTGGGATGAGAAGGCAAAGGATCTTGCCGGAAGATTCATCAAGAACTTCGTCAAGTATACAAGCAACGAAGCCGGAAAGGCACTTGTTGCAGCAGGTCCTCAGCTCTGAGCTTAACCGCCATTGCTTGGAATCAGGCCTTCACTTCGGTGAGGGCCTTTTTTTGCATACAAGCTTGGATTTGCATGTGGATTTATGCGGGATTGCGTCTGCGGAATTCAATGCTGTGCCGCTCCTGTGCTCTGATGCTCCCGTGCTTCGATGCTCCGATGGTAGTGCTGTCTGAACAACTTGTTATATTATATAAAATTACTATGGACTGATAT
>JBGVBT010000026.1:0-24950 GCA_045225895.1 Sphaerochaetaceae bacterium | reverse complement strand
AATGCCGCGACATCTCCGTTCCTGATCTCAGTATCCGTCATTTCACCAAAAGCAGTCATTTCACCAAAAGCAGTCATGACACTTGCGAAAGCATCCTTGAGCGGGCCGGCCTGAATGTTTTCGGTTTTTACTTCAACTGCAGCTACAGAGGTTTGGAATTTGTCGGCTTCGAGGTTCGAAGGCTCCGACATCTCTGCGTGGAAAGCCTCGACGTTCTTCTCCGAACCGACGAATCCCTTTACGGACTCTATCAGCTTATCGGCGATCTCGGGATCCTGAACACTCTCGCTTGAGTCGATCCTGCTGACTGTCTCTGCGGCAGCTTCGGCCTTTCTTGTATCGGCCTTGATGCCCCAGACATTGTTTCCCATCTTGCCCATTATATTTCCGAGACCTGCTGCTGCATCCTGTGAACAGGAAGCAAGAACAAGGGCAAGCACAACCAGTAATACGACTGTAACTATCCTAGATTTCTTCATATTCAACACCTTTCATCATTTCTTGTCGTAACCAAGACTGAACTTGATTGTAAGTGAATCAACCGGCTTGTCTCCGAGCTGATTTCCCATTTCCTGCCATCCGTATGCAAGATCGACCTGCATGAACAGAAGGTTCAGACCTGTACCGACCGACAGATAGCCGCGGTTGATTCCGCCTCTGACTGTCAGGACATCGAACAATCCGAACTCGACTCCTGCATTGAGATGAAGCAGAAGATCGCTCCACCTGAAATCTGATGAACCGATGCTTCTGCACAGCTCAAGCATATCGACAAGGTCTGCCGTGACAACCGGATTCAGGACCGGAACAACAGGTGCGAATGCGACACCGAAGTTCAATGTCCATGGAGTGTATATCTCGAAGCTCTCCGAATCCCTTGTTTTGTGGGAGTGTTCACCGGGCTTCATTGTGTTGGCACTGATTGAATTGACCAGATCTCCCATTCCGCTGAAGCTCTTCATGTGGTAGGTTCCATTGATGTTGTTGGCTGTGGCTGCGAATGTCAGCGTATCGTTGAGGATGCCGAGTGTCACACCGATATCGAAAGGAATGGCGTAACCGCCCATGACGGGTGTATCCCACAGCATGAGGTTCTTGGCTGCCTCATTATCACCGCCGATCAGGTTGACCAGGGTCTCGGCACCTATTTCCCTGTAGTATGCCTTGTAGACTCCGTGGACTGAAGCTCCGACGGAAAGTGAAAGGGACTTGGTATCGATGACCTTGATTCCGAAAGCTATGGTCTGTGCGGCATTCACTTCAGGAATCACCTTCTGGGCTGCAAAGCTTGTTCCCTTGTTCAGGCCGTGGAATTTGAACTGGACATTGGTTCCGAATCCCACCATTCCGAGTTTGAGTGCAAAACCGGTGTCGATCTTTGCAACCAGGTTTCGGCCTGTGCCGAGATTCTTCAGAACCTTGGAGGCCAGGTTTGCATAATCGCCTGATTCGGCCTTGCCCTTGAAGATCTTGTTCACAATATCGACGGCTTCCGGATCATTGACAAGTTTCTCTACGTTGTAGAAAGTAACTGTAACGCTTGGGAAACTGAGACCGAAACCTCTCTTGGAAAGAGCAGCTGGGTTCGAATAGAAACTGTCCATCCTTGTGGGAAGTGCAAGTCCGCTCTGTCCCATTGCGTTGTATCTGGAAAGCGTCGGCTGGAACGTGAAATCCAGCGCATAGTTCGGATCCAGATCATATCTTACTGCAGGCTCCTTTTCATCGGCAAATACTGCTGTACAAGCCATCAGAAGCGCAAGGAACACAATTGCTGTCTTCTTCATCTTCTATATCCCTCCTGATATAGTCCGTTGATTGGGTTGGTGTGATGGATATAAATCCCTACGATAACTATAACAAACCTGAAGGAAGAAAGTAACGGAAAAACAAATTAGTAAACGGTTTTTTCCCTTGTTTCAGACTTTGTAATTAAGCATGTCCCTGCAGTATACGGCAAGAAGCGTCGCCGCCAGCGGGAACAAAGTGAAGAGAAGGAACAGGGAATTGAATCCGAGACTGTCAATGACAAAGCCACCCAAGAGTGCACCGAACATTCCGGGAAGATTTGTAGCGATAGCCCAATAGAAGCTCATTGCCAGAGAATAATGCTCTTTCTTCACATTTTGGGATATGAATTGCGTTACCGCAATATGGAAGCCTCCGAAGGTCATGGAGTGAAGGAGCTGGGCGCAGATCAGCCCGGGGATGTTCGGAAACAGCCGGTAGATCAAAAGCCTGACGACCAGAGCAAGACACGAAATGACAACCAGGGTATACGGAGTTGTCTTCTTTTTCTCAAGCAGCACTCCCCCGACTATCATCATCACGAACTCCGAGAGGGCTCCCAGGGACATGAAAAGCGCGAAGTTGCCACCGAGATCCAGATCCTCGACCATGTAAGAGGAGAGAAGCCTGTCGACAACGGCATGTGCTATCCTGGTCAATCCCACGATGATCATCATCACATAAAACCTGTTGCTGAAAACTCCGGCGATGGATTTTCTCCCCTCCTTGCGCTTGTCCGGCGGAAGATCGTTCGGGATGATCAGCACAATCAGCAGGAATATGACCGAGAAAATCACAAGGCACATTGCAATGGACATGTTGTCTGATTCGTTCGGAAAATGTGTCAGGCTGAAAAGTGCAAGAGCAATGACGTAGCCCATGGTTCCTGCAGAACGGGCGAATCCGTATTTCTCGGCATCTCCCTTGAGGAGTCTTGACTGATAGCCGTCTATTATAGGGCTTGTTGAAAGGTACATTCCGGAGACTACGAAAAGGGAAAGAGCCGTAATGAAAACTGAGCCGGAAAGTGCCGCAGGAAAGAAAGCAACTGCGCAGACAATGGTGAGGATGAAGAAAATGAGCTTTGTCTTTCTTGTCCTGTCGGCTATACCCGATATGATGAGCGGCAGGATTATGGATCCGAGCTGTCCTATTGCAACTATCAGACCAACAAGGGAATGGGAGTAACCCTTGTTCCTGAGCAGAATCTGGGTATAAGGCGAGATGGTTGCAATTATGATCTGGAAAAAGAAATTGAGCAGTATGAATCGGAACACGACTGCATGATATACATTTGCTTGTAAATATACAACAAGACGCCACGGCTATTTACCGTGGCGTCCTGGGTTTTATCCTTAAGCTATGTCGCTCAGCGGATGGCAAGCTCTGTCTGGACGTCGAAGAACTTTGCCTTCTTCATGTTCGGTGCAAGGGAGATCTTCTCACCGACCTTGACGATGACGTTAGGATCGATCTTACCGGTGATCTGGTTCTTCGATGTTGCAACGAAGACATGTGTCTCGGATCCGAGAGGCTCGACAACGGCGACGGTTCCGTCGATGGTCTGGCCATCAACAGCTTCCTTCTCATATGTGACATCCTCAGGACGGATACCGAATGTGACCTGCTTGCCTGCATAAGGCTTCAGGAGCTTGGCCTGTGCGGCTGTGACCTTCAGGCGGAAGTCTCCCTCATGGACGAAGACATCATCGCCCTCGACCATGACCGAGCATGTCATGAAGTTCATCGGTGGTGATCCGATGAAGCCTGCGACAAACTTGTTGTCCGGGTTGTTGTACAGCTCAAGAGGTCCGCCGATCTGCTGGATGACACCGAGCTTCATGACGACGATCTTGTCTGCCATTGTGAGTGCCTCGACCTGGTCATGTGTGACATAGATCATTGTGGCCTGGAGTCTGTGGTGCAGTCCCGAAATCTCAGCTCTCATCTGAACACGGAGCTTTGCATCGAGGTTTGAAAGCGGCTCATCGAAAAGGAAGACCTTTGGCTTTCTGACGATTGCTCTTCCAACAGCAACACGCTGTCTCTGACCACCTGAGAGAGCCTTCGGCTTTCTGTCGAGAAGCTCCTCGATGTCGAGGATCTTTGCCGCCTCACGGACACGGGCATCAATCTCTTCCTTCGGGAATTTGCGGATCTTGAGTCCGAATGCCATGTTGTCGTAGACGGTCATGTGCGGGTACAGAGCATAGTTCTGGAAGACCATTGCAATGTCTCTGTCTTTCGGCGGGACGTCATTGACGAGCTTTCCGTCGATGTAAAGTTCTCCACTGGAAATGTCTTCCAGTCCGGCGACCATACGAAGGGTGGTTGACTTACCGCATCCTGAAGGACCGACAAGAACAACGAATTCCTTGTCAAGAATCTCAATGTTCACGTCATTGACAGCCTTGACTCCCCCGTCGTAGATCTTGCAGATGTGTTTAAGCAATACTTCTGCCATTGAAACCTCCGAGGTTTTATCTTATTCCCTAGTAGGATACAACGGTTTTGTCGAAACTGTCAAAGAAAAGAATCGGAAAAAGCTGAACACAGCAAACTTTTTAACTAAACTTGTCCTAAAAACTCGCTTCTTCTTGTCTAAAGGTGTTACAATATCTTATTATTATACAGGTACTACGTGTTTCGGACGGAGAATTGAGAGATGAGACGGATTCTGCTGATTATGACATTGCTTCTGCTGTCACTGGTCTGCCTGTCTGCCGTCGAGACCATCGGAACCATGCAGTTCGACTACATATTGAACAAGGTCTCCACAGGTGAGGTCTCCAGAGTGTTTTTCGCAAGCCCTTCGGCACCGGATGTTCCGTTGACCTCGTTTGCCATCGACATGTTTCCGGAAAACACAGAAGATCTGACTGCTTATTCGACCCCTCAGCTTCTTCTGGTACAGGAGAACAACCTCTCTCCCAGCGATTATTCAAGAAGGGTCGCCCTGACGTTTACAGTGTTCACACGTGCAGACGGCGGAGATTCCAGTTTCAGAGGGGACTACGCAGTTGTGCTCTGGAGATTCCAGAATCCGCAGAATCCCGATCTGACACAGCTGAGGACTCCCAGAGACAAAGGAACGACATCAGTAAAGAAACAGAACAATTTTTCATGGGGTCTTGATAATGCAGGGACAACTGACGGTTCATCGAGACTGATGTATTATGCCCTCTCGTTCGTTTTCAGCGGACAATCATACATATCCAACGCCAACACGCCCGAGAACCTCACACATCTGGACATGTACTCGCCTGGAAGCTACAGCGCGACAATCACCATAGAACTGCAGGGAAACTGAAATGAGAAAGGCTTTAGTTGTTATTTCAATTCTGGTTTTCTCTTTGGCGCTCTGTTCCGCCGATTCCGAGGACCACGGAACCCAGTCACTCACCCACCTGGATGTCACTGCTGTCAAGTCAGGTTCACTGTCACAGAACTTCGCCCTGGTTGTTACGGCATCCGTGCCGGAATCCATTGTACAGGATGGACAGCCGCTTATTGGGGAGGTGGGAACCATTGAGTCATTCGACATCACAAGAACGGTTCTGGGTTCCAGGAATCAGAACGAGGTGACCGACGCGCTTTCACTTAAGGTGAAAACCAATTCAAAAAGACCGGTTCTGGTCGACATCTGGTTCTCCGCATTCAGAGACACCTCCAGATACAAGGGAGATGAGCAGACGACATTCGACGGAATGCCGACATATTATCTGCCGGTCAAGTGGACGGCAAAATCAATTGATCCCGCTTTCAAGGCTGCGGATGAGTCATATGAGAACACGGACTATCAGTACATGCTGAAGCTGAAGATCAACGACAAGCAGATGGTGACGAAAAACGACCAGGTTGCCCTCACCTCCAACAATGAGGCGGGACAGACCATGCATCTGGTTTTCACCCCCATTGCCCAGGGTGGTTCGGTCGGAGATCCGATGATTCCTGAAAGCGCAGCCCAGACCCTTCCGGGAATGGATACGGATCTGGACCCGCTTACACTGATAGACAGAACCGTCAATTTCACCCTGACGCTGCCTTCCAACAATGAATTCAACCTGATTCCTGCCAATACGAATTATACGTGTACGGTCAGGATTTCCGTACTGGGGGAATGACGTGAGAAAGCTTGTATGTATCCTTGCATTGATCATAATCTCCTTTGCAGTGTGGGCCGATGAAGTGGAACCCAGACTTAACGTCTCAGCAACCACGGCACTGGATGTGAGCACGTTCATGGGTGATGTGGCAAACGTCTCCATCGTTCCCGAGGGAATGCCATTCGATGTCATGGGCACCGATGTCTGGTGGAAGACAGGAAACATCGATGACTATGTAGGCAGAAAGATCGCCACATGGTCCCTCAGGACCAATTCAGCAAACAAGAAGCTTTCAATAACTGCAAACCCTCTTTCCAACGGAAACGATACAATAAACTACCGCCTGTCCTTCGGAGTCTACTTCTACGACACCGAAAGCAGAAGGTATGTTGAAGATAAGATTCATGTCTACAGCAACAATATCGACAACAAGATGGTGTCGAATCTTACGCTGGACAATCTGCCGGAGATGGCATCGTCCAGCCAGCCGGTGAGAATCCTGCTTGTCAGTGACATAAACGGAGAGATAACACCTTATACAAACGCAGACAGAATCGGTTGGGACTCGGGAAACTATTCTGCAAATGTCACCATTGCCATCACGGGGGGAACATGAAAAAAGCTATAATCCTTACAATTACCGTGCTGTTTCTCTCAAGTCTTGCGGTATGGGCTGCCGATACAACATCGTACATCAGACTGTATGAAAGCAGTTTCGATGTTGATCTCTCATCCAGAAAATTCCTGTCCCATGTTGATGGCTCGACCTATAATTCGAGCACCAATTCAGAGAACAAGAGAAAAGACGGTTTCTACTATCAGAACCAGGAACTTGGAGTTGTAGGACTGAGCGACACCCAAAACTACGATACCGATCTTGGAGATATCGTCTTCACCATCACGCCGGACTCCGGAGAATGGTTCTACAGACTTGCCGGAAGTGATTACAGAAGACCCTACGGAATAGATATTTTCGGAAGAGCCAGAATCAAAAACAACAATGTGGAAGTCGACAAAGGCTGTCTGCGCCTCGGTTACCAGTCGGATGTTCCCGAAAGCCCGGCCGTCACTTCGCTTGTCGTTCCTGCCTCGGATGTCAGGCAATACAGCTTCGTATGGTGGGACTTCTGCCTTGTCATGGACCCCGAGGTCGATGTAATCGAGGACAGGACCCATTTCCGCGAAACCGACTACTTCATCCAGTCTTCGAACAACAGCTATACAACAGACCTCACAATAACCATTAGCATGGTTACAGGCTACGGAACCCCTGAAGAAACCGTAAACAAGAGCATAAGCTTCCCCATCCACCTTGAAGGATTCTACAAACCGGATGAATTCGACAAGACCCAGGTCACCGCTGCATTCAGCATCTCCAGAATTGCCGACGTTCTGCAGCTTGACGGGGCCGGAGGACTTCTTGCAAAGATCAAGGCAGAACCTGCGTCGGCCAGCGACTTCACCACTATCGCAAGCTATTCCCTGAGCTCCTCTGCCATTTCAATCGGAGGAAACAAAACCGACTCCAGGAAAATCAGGATGTTCCTCTCGAGTTCCAACGATGCCACAAAGGCCACCGGGGGACAATTTATCCTTAAGCATGAGAGCAATGACTACATGACAGGAAGTTCAGCTCCGGGGCTGCTGTTCAAAGCTTCTCTCACATCGGAAAGCATGGGACATGCTCCAAATTCCGACCAGAGGACGGTCGTGTTCGACGGAACCGACAAGTTCACACCGAAGGAAAACAACAACTCCGTCTATGTCCTGCCAAGTAACTATCTGGAAATCGATGCAACCGTAACACAGCAGAAGGTCAACTTGTGGTATGCCAGCTGGATTGACACCGGTTCGATAGGCATCGCCCTCACAGGGCAGGTCATCCCGCCCGATGGATCGGTTCCTGTCACTGCAACAGGCTGGACCGACCAGGGCGCATATGTTGTAAACGAAGACGCCTCAACCCTGACAAAGGGTGAGTACAAGTCCACCATCTATATCCACGTAATCACCTTCTGAAGCGTCTCACATCCAGAGAGAACAGGCCGTGCCTGTTGCAGTATGCATAGACTCTGTCCACACGGTTCATCTTGAACCTTGCCTCGGCACCCCATTCGGGGTACAGCTTCATGAACTGGATGTACTGGTCAGATACTGCCGCGATGAATGAGATGTAGTGCGTCTTGTCCATGGAATGGTCCACTGTGACGTAGTACTCATCCTCCACCTCTTCCAGTCTTATAGTGTGATCATCATCCATCTCCTCGGCTTCCTGCGGTGGCAGCGTTATTCCGCAGCAGCTGATTACAGCCTCCCCTGTTGACTGGATGACATTTCCGCATATGGGACAGACGTAGAATCTGCATTTCCTCATGTCAGAGGACCTGTTTTTATTTCTGATATCGGCACCGGAGAGAAGCTCAATGACCGATATTCCAAGGGCCTTTGCCAGGGGTTCGATCAGGCCGATATCCGGAAAGCCTCTTCCTGTTTCCCATTTGCTTATGGCCTTGCTGCTGACACACACTTTGTCCGCCAGCTCCTCCTGAGTCATCTTTCTGTTTTCACGGAGTCTCTTTATCAGAGCTCCTGTAACGTAATTGTCCATTTTGCTTTCCTCGTCGCTCTGAAGATTATAGCAGGGAACCTATACAGGCAACCTACTTTCCGTAGACCCGTTCTTGTAAAGAAAAACCGGCGGGATACATAACCCGCCGGTTCAGAAGAATGTCAAAACCCAACTATTCGTTCTTCTTCGCTTCTTTCCTGGCATGAACCTTCGCAATGATGATCGGATATGCAAGGGCTGCGATTGAAATCAGGAACAGAATGACAGTCAGAGGTCTCTGGACGAATCCGACAGGACCTGTGACCATGAGGGTCTGGACATAGTTCGTCTCGATCAGCTTTCCAAGGACAAGTCCGAGTACAAGCGGTGATGACGGATAGTCGAACTTCTTGAACATCCATCCGATGAGACCGAAGACAAGACATGTTCCGACGTCGAACATCGACTTCTTGATTGCGTAGCTTCCGAGGATTGCGAAAGCGAAGATCAGCGGATAGAGAATTGTCTTCTTGATGTATCCGACTCTGACCCAGAGCTTTGCTCCGAATGTTCCGACAAGAAGCATGAACACGTTGGCGATGAACATAGATGCGAACAGACCATAGACCAATGCAGGCTGCTCTGTGAAGAGCTTCGGGCCCGGATTCAGGTTGTGGATCATAAGAGCCGAAAGCAGGACTGCTGCGGTTGAGGATCCGGGAATACCCAGTGTGAGAAGAGGAACCATTGCTCCTCCGACAGAACCTGAGTTCGAAGCCTCTGCTGCGGCGACTCCGGCAGGTGCGCCCTGACCGAACTCTCCGGGGTTCTTGCTGACACGCTTCTCGACGTCATACGCAAGGAAGGATGCGATTGTTCCGCCGGCACCCGGGAAGATGCCGATGAGACATCCGACAAGACCTGCACGGGCGATAGGTCCTTTGAGCTTCCAGTAATAGCTTGGCTTGGGAAGCTTATAGTCGATCTTCTCGCGCTCGATCTTCTTCTTTGCATCGAAGTGCTCGAGGTTGTTGAGAACCTCGCCGAGAGCGAACAGACCGATGAGGACGGGAACCATCTCGAATCCGTCGAACAGCTTTGTGACACCGAATGTGAAGCGCTTGATACCGAATGTCGGATCCAGTCCCATGGTGTTGAGAAGAAGTCCGAAAAGACATGTCACAAGGGCCTTCTGCCAGTGCTTTCCGCCGAGGGTGGCGACTGTTGTCAGACCCATGATACAGAGTGCGAAGTACTCCGACGGCCAGAACTTAAGAGCTGCCTTTGAAAGCGGGACAGAGAAGAAGATCAGTATGATGGCTCCGATCAGGCCTCCGAAAACGGATGCCCAGAGGGAGATACCCATTGCCTCTCCTGCACGGCCTTTCTTGAGAAGCGGATAGCCGTCGAATGCAGTGACGGTTGCGGACGGGGTTCCCGGAGTGTTGATGGCAACGGCGGTGATCGATCCACCGTAGTTGGCTCCGATGTAGATACCCATCAGCATGACCATGGCCACAACCGGCGAGAGTGAGTAAGTGATCGGCAGAAGAAGGGCAACAGCCATAGACGGTGAGATACCGGGAATAGCACCACCCAGGATTCCGACAACCATTCCGATGAAGATGAATATGAGCGACTGGACGTTGGCGATTGTACCGAAGCCGAGTCCAAGGTTTCTGAAAATCTCTGACATATGCGGCCTCCTTACTTAATCAGCCAGCTGAACAGCGTTCCGAACGGAAGCTTGATGTACAGCATTTTGTAGAACACGAAATACGTGAACAGGCACCATACGACAGGTACCAGAATCAGCTGGAGTTTATTGCGCTCCTCCATGGCGATCATCACGACGAAGATGAAGATTGCGCTGGAGAGGTAGTATCCGATGTACTGGAACAGTATGACACTGAAGATTGAACCGACACCGACCAGAAGTGCGAAACCCCACCTGTTGAACTTCTCATCGGGTTTGTTGTCTTCTCTGATGATTGCGAAGAATGCTCCGATGGAAGCGAGTGTCATCAGAAGGGCCCACAGTCTGGGCATTGTCCTCGGAGTAGCACCGGCTTCCGCAGCCAGCTTACTGACTCTGAGATTGAATGTGAGCAGGTAGAACAGCAGGGTGACATAGTCCATGCCGAAAAGGCACAGAAGCTGAACCCTTACCCTCTTTGTCCTTGGCCAGACTCCGAAGAGGAAGTACAGTCCTGTCATGACTGCTACAAACCCCAGAAGAATCCACCAGTAGCTGAGACTTGTCAGCCATTTGGAAAAATCAGCCATAATTATTTCTCTTTCAAATAAGTCATTTCAAAAAGTACCCGGAGGATCGGCTCCGGGTACTTGTCAGATTAAACGATCAACAGATTATCTCTTGTAGTCTGCGCTGATCTGGTCAACACTCTTGAGAACCTCGATTGTGCTGACGACCTCGTTCTCGACTGTCTTTGTGAAAGCCTCGGTCCTGTCTGTGAGGACTGTGAGCTTGTTGCTGGTCATGTAGTCGATCCATTCCTGGTCAGCAGAAACCTTGTCGCAGAGATCCTGGAACCATGAAATCATGCCTGCAGGTGTGCCGGCCTTGACAGCGTAACCTCTCCACATGGAGATGTTGTCAAGAGCAGGATCCATTCCGAGCTCCTTGTAGTTGGGAACATTCTCAAGTCCGGGAACCTTTGTGGGGTTACCGACGACAAGAGCCTTGACATCATACTTCTTGGTGTCGCCAGGGTTACCGACAGAGGCGATTGTCTGTCCGCCGAGAAGAGCAGCGAAGTTGTTCTTTGCACTTTCGTAGGAGATTGCCTTGTAGGTGATTCCGGGAATCGATCCGAAGACCTGAACAGCATCGATGTACTTTGCACCGTAGTTAGGCTCGGACAAAGTGATGAGGTTTCCTGCCTTTGACCAGTCGATCAGCTCCTGGAAGGTGTTGAACTGAGATGAAGCCGGAACGAGAACGCAGTACGGGTCAGCCATCAGGTTGTAGATGAATGCGAAACCGTCTACATACTCCTTGCAGTCGAGCTCGGCCTGGATGACAGCATCGAGGTAAGTCGGGGCAAGAGCGAAGACTGTGTAGCCGTCTGCTTCCTGGTTAAGAACCCACTCACCTGCGGTCAGTCCGCCGGCACCTGAGTTGTTATCGACAACGAATGTGGCGTTGGTGTACTTTGCTGCGATCTCAACCCACTTTCTGGAGTAGAGGTCCATAGCTCCACCGACTGCAACATGGTTCATGATTGTGATCGGCTGCTTCGGCTCCCAGGCTGTAGCTGCAGGAGCAGCGGCCTCGGATCCACCGTTGGCGAATACAGTTGTCATGGCGACAATCAGTACTGCAAGAATAAGTAAAGCTTTCTTCATGTTATCCCCCTAAGATAGATACCTTAATTATTACTTCTGGAAGAGGTCAAAAGCAAGACCATGTCTGAGACCTCTGTCGGAAATCGTGAGTCCATCGCATCCCAGTCTGTCGGTGATGACCTTCAGGATGCATGCACCTGCCAGAATGACGTCAGCTCTCTTGGGCTGCAGTCCGGGAAGCTCTTTGCGCTGCTCGATCGTCCTCTTGGAATACTCGGCGATCTGCTCGTCGATGTCTGCCTTTGTGAGGCGTGAGCCCTGGATGACGTTCGGATCGTACTTGACCATCTTGTGCTTTACGGCACCCATGCTGGTGACCGTTCCGCCCATTCCGACAAGCTGCTTCGGATGTCCGACGACACCGGCTTCCTCGAATTCCTTGTTGATCTGTGCGATTGTGGCCCTGACCTCATCTGCGGTGACGGGATCGGACTTGAGATAGTTCTCCGTGAGTCTGACTGCACCGAGGTTGACCGAGAATCTCTTGACAAGCTGTGTGCCCTTTCCGAAGATGAACTCCGTGCTTCCTCCGCCTGTATCGAAAACGACAAGGTCTGCATCCTTCTCAAGTGGAAGTCCTGAGAGGATAGCCAGATAGCTGAGTCTTGCCTCCTCCTCACCGGGGATGATCTTGACCTCGACGCCGCAGGCCTTCTTGACCTTCTCTACGAATTCGGCTGAGTTGCCGGCCTTTCTGAGGGCCATTGTTCCGACACTGACGATCTCGTCTGCTCCGAGCTCCCTGGCCTGCTTTGCGAAGGCTGCGACTGAAGCGACGTTTCTCTCCATTGCCTCGGGGCTGATGAGACCTGTTGCATCAAGGCCTTCGCCCAGACGTGCGATGTCGTTGGTGTCCAGAACTGTCTTGATTGTCTTGTCGGCAGCAAGCTCGCCGACGAAGAACTTGATTGAGTTGGAACCTACGTCAATGATGGCTTTTCTGCTCATTTTACCCAAGCCTCCATTCCTACGGCCTCCTTCATGGCCTTGAGGTAGTTGATGTTAGGATATTTCTCGACTCCGAGCTCTTTGACGACTTCCATGACAAGTTTCGGATCGATGTGCTCGACACAGATTGTTCTGTTCGGCTTGCCGTTGAATGTTGTCTCGGCGATCTCGACTGTTGTGTCCTTGACGTTGTAGATGGATCTCTCCTTGTAGACGTTTACAATCTCAAGATCCGGGCACTTTCCCACCAGTTCATCGAGATACTGGTCATAGGTGTACTCATCTCTCTCGAATGTGGGAACGGCAACCTTGAAGAAGTTCTTGAAAAGGTTCTCGATGTCCTCTTTCTTGAGAGGGAATGTGAGCTTCATTGTGGGATACCACTGCTCCAGCTTGTCCTCATTAACCTGTCTGAGAGACTTGATGTCCATCAGGTCATCACGGATTTTGCAGTTCTCGTTGCTCTTTCTTGAAAGGATATACTTCTCAGAGCTCTTCTTGAAAAGAACCTGCTCGAACTTCTTTATTCTCTCTTCTCCAACTCCGAATTCCTTTCCGAATGTGCGCCATTCCCAGCGCGGGATAATTTCACCCATGTGATTCCTCCTGAATAGTGTTGTGGACTAGGCCCACTTCGGTTTTCATTTTCCAACTGATGGAGCTTAAAAGCAAGTCAAAACGCACAATCCATAACTTTTTTTTATGATTTTGTCATAACTTTGATAAATAATTATGGTTTAAGCCCCTCATATTGACAAAAACGCCTTTTTGTCAACAAAGAAAAAACAGCTGATTGCATATCTTTTTTGATATGCTAGAATCAACATCAGGAGGAAGCCATGACTCTTCACAACCTGCAGGTTTTCATCGCCGTCTGTGAGGAAGGCACAATGACGGATGCGGCAAAAAGACTGCACATGACCCAGCCCGGTGTCAGCAAGATCATTTCCGACATGGAGCGCTACTACGAGACTGTGTTCTTCATGCGCAAGAACAGGAGGTTCTACCTCACCGCCGCGGGAAAGCAGTTCCTGGAGGACAGCCGCAAGGTCATCCAGGCATTCTCAAGGCTAGAGGGCAACGCACGCCACAATCAGGAGACAAAAACCATCACCATGGGCTGCACATCCGGTTTCGGTTTCTCCATGGTAGCCGATGTGGAGTCCGCCTTCCACGAGAAGTATCCCAGGTGCAGGCTGTTCATGCGCGACAGCTCCTCCAAGACAATCCAGGAGATGGTCATCAAGGGTGAATGCGACCTGGCCCTGATCCAGCACTCTTCATCCGACGAGAAGCTCCACCGTGAGGTCATCTGCCGCAACTCGCTGATAGCCGTCCGGGCACCCAATTACATTCTGAACTCCAGTTCCAAGACCCTTTCGATTGAAGACCTTGCCGGTGAGAATCTGATCCTTCTTGAAAAGGAAAGGGCTACAAGAACCCTGATCGACAAGGTGGCAATGGAAAGGAACATAGTACTTGACCCCATCTGGACGAGCTCCTCCCCTGCCAACGTAAAGGAACTCGCGGCCAGAGGAGAAGGCGTTGCGATCCTTTTCGAGATCCAGGTGAGAAAAGAACTGGCCTCCGGAAAACTCGTCCAGATTCCCATGGAGCTGGACATAGAGAACAACTTCTACATCGTCTACAGAAAGGACATCTGGCTTACCGATGAGGAGCAGTTCCTGATTAAGCTATGCAGAGAGTACGCTCCCTGAGGCTCTTTATTTATAGCTGTGGATTCCCGGGATGAAAGTGTTCACGCCGATATAGGTGAAAAGCACGCAGACGAATCCGATCACGGCGAATATGGCAGCCGATTTCCCCTTGTAGCCGCGCCTGATGCGAAGGTGCAGATAAATCGCATAGATTATCCATGTCACCAGAGACCATGTCTCCTTTGGGTCCCATGACCAGTAGCTTCCCCATGCACGTTCGGCCCAGATTGCACCTGTGATGATTGTGAACGACAAAAAAAGCATTCCAAGTGCAACGCTGCGGTACTCTATCAGGTCAAGCTTCTGTTTGTCGGGTATGTGCTGGTCAAGAAAGCCGTGCTCCCTGAGCTTGTCGCGCAGAAGGAAGATTATTCCAAGCACGAACGAGACTCCGAACGCCCCGTAGGCGATGATCGCAGTGGAAACATGGAAGCCAAGCCAGCCTGATCTGAGGGCAGGCATCAGCTCGCGGACCTCTTTGCTCTGCATTGCGGCATAGCCTATCATCAGGAACACCACCGGCGAAATGAATGCGCCCATCACATAGAACTTGAAGCGCAGGATGAAGATCATGCCCAGAAGGCACAGACCCCATGCGAACGATGTTGCGAACTCGTACTGGTTGGTCAGCGGCAGTCTTCCGGCCCCTATTCCCCTGCAGACTATCGCAACGGTGTGCAGGACAAATCCGAAGGCCTGGAGAGCGAACGCAATCTTGGAAAAGATCTCCTTCTTTGCGGCAATATAGATGAAATACATCACCATGGATGCAAAGTAGGAAATCATTACAATCGTGAACAGGGTGTTCTCAACTTGAAGCATCTTCTTCCTTCCTTTTAGGTGGCTTCACATAGAAGCTGACAATGAGTCCGAGGAGTATGACAACACCTCCGACAAGGGCGAAACGGGTGAACGAATCCCTCTTGATCTGAATCAGCGTGTAGCTCTGCGGATCGGAGAAACGGACGCTGTACTCGTCGATTGTCAGTACTTCGTCCTGCATCAGGACATTCATGCCAAGAATCTGCCCTCTGAAATAGACAGAGTACAGATATGCCGGATTGTTGATGTTTCCCGAAAGCGATGACGGACCCTTTCCGGGAACCATGACATAATCAGGATAGAATGCGTTGAAGTAGACCACGAGATCGGGATTGTCGGCAACCACAAGATAGTCTCCGGCACAGACCGTGTTTCTCTGAAGGTCGGTTCCGTCCTTTTTTATGCTCACATCCGCAGCCCAGCCTGTGGAGTTCTGGTAGAATCTGTAGCCGTAGATGTCAGCAGGATTGTTGACGCTGACCGTGGCCTTCTTTCCTTCAGAACTTGCGGCAATGTCATATACCGTTATTTCAGATGTGTACTGCTCTACAGTGTCGTCCTGGCGCAGGTCGATCCGGAAATCGTCTATGGTCATCACAAGACCGGTATCACCTATCGCCATGCTCTGGCCGGGAACTCCGTATGCCGCATACTCCTTGTATGTGATCTGCCCGAGGCTGTAGCCCAGAATCAGAAGCAGGACCCCCACATGGGTTATCCATGCTCCCCAGTACCCCAGACGCTCTCTGAACGAGGTTCCGCCTTTTGTTTTTCTGATGATGGCCGGCAATCTGAGCACGTTGCACAGAAGCAGGTTAAGGCAGAGAAAGCCGCTGATCAGGATGAAGTACCAGCTGTGGAAGACATCGTCCAGATGCAGGGCCAGAATCAGAGCCGCGGTGCGCTCGCTGTAGCGGGCGGTGTACCAGGCATAGGTCTGGTTCTGCGTCACGAAGCTTCCTATGCAGCATACCGTTGCGAGTACACCCAGCAGTATCACTGCGAACTTCATTGAGGAGATGAATCTGAAAAACCCCTTCCTGACCGTCATTTGGTTTCTCAGCTGAGAAGAGCCATTGCCTCGTTTATGCGGGCATCGGCAACATCAAGGCAGTGTGTGGAAAGCTCCGAGTTGTGGGCGCCCTCCGAGTTCTCGACATAGCAGAAATCGAAGAACCACTGGGCCTCACGGTGGAGTTTGCGAATCTGGTCAAGCTCGGCCTCGGTCTTCTTTCCTTCAGAGACTGCTGCTGTCAGGGTGTCCTTGAGCTGAGAGAGCTTGTTTCCTACCTCGGTCTCCCTGTCAGTGACGCGGGCCTGGATGCGGCGTACCATGCTGACCATGTCGGTGTCGCCGTGGCACTGCACACATGTGGATAGCAGGATCTTGTTGTTCAGCGGGCTCTCGAGATAGTGGCTGTGATAGACGGTTCCGTCATCTGCCATCTCAATGGCCATGTGGCAGTCGGCGCAGTTAAGAAGCTTGCCGTGCTTGCCCAGAAGATAGGTCTCCATCTCCGGATGCTGTGCCTTCAGCTGCTTGGTTCCGGTTCCGGGCTGGATCCAGTCGTAGTATCCCACAGAGCCGTCCGGCATGACCATGTTGTCGTAGAATGCAAGGATTGCCTCAGGAGTCATGGTGTCTATGCTGGAATAGGGCATCATTGTCTCCTTGTCGGTCGGAGTGAAATAATACTCTATGTGGCACTGTCCGCATGAAAGAGTGGAGCTGTCGATAGTTGCCATGTTGCTGCCCAGGGCTTTCTGGACATAGGAGTGCGTGATGACGATCTCGCCGTTGTTCTTCGCGCTGTTGCCGTGGCAGTTGTAGCAGCTGATGTTCTTCTCCATCTGGGAATAGACCTCGTTGAAATCCATCGTGTAGACACCCACTCCGAGCTCGTTCACCAGCTGCGTGAAGTTCGGGGTCTTGCATGTCAGACAGTTTGCAAGGGCGTGCGGACGGGCCGTTGCGGCGACATCCTCGAGTGTGTACTCGTGGCCTCTTGCACTTCCGTATTCCTTTGCGAATCCGAATCCCTGGTAGATGTTGACAAGATACGGATCCTGCTTGAGATAATCGGTGATGTAGCTGTTGTTGCTGTTGGCGTGCATGCTCGCCGATACATACGAGAAAGAAGGCTCATATGTGATGTCTTCCCTTGTGAGCGGACCCAGGGCTCCCCTGTTCTTTATATGATATACAATCTTCGGGCCGAAGATTCCGCCTAAAGTGGCAACGGCCACGACGATTATGACGATGGCGATTATCAGTTTGATCGCTTTCTTACTCTCCATCATCGACCTCCTCCCTGACTGGTTTTACGGCCGGCGGGGTGATTACCTTCACAGGGCACTTCTCGGCACATTTGCCGCACTGGGTGCACTTCGTGTAATCGATACTTGCCAGGAAATACTCCACATCGAGGGCATCGAACTCACACTGGCGGGTGCAGAGCATGCAGCCGATGCATCCGGCGGAGCAGACCTTCTTGACCATGGGGCCCTTGTCTTTGTTCGAACACTGGACAGAGACGGTATTGCCCACGTAGACAAGGTCTATCAGACCTCTGGGACATGCCTTTGCACACAGTCCGCATCCGACGCACTTGGCGCGCTCGACAATGGCGACTCCGTTTCTGATTCGGATGGCATCCTGCGGACAGACAGTGGCGCAGGAACCGAATCCGAGACATCCGTATTCACAGTCTGTGACGTTTATTCCGTTCAGGACGGCACTGCGGCAGTCCCTGACTCCAATGTAGTTGGCCTGGTTGTGTGTGACGTCGCAGGAACCTTTGCAGCGTACGAACGCAACTTTCTTCTCCTGAAGAGCGGCGTCGACACCCATGACGGCGGCAATCTTGTCAGCAGCCGGCTGGCCTCCGACAGGACATCCGCTGGCAGGAGCCTCACCGGAGGCAATGGCTGCGGCCATGGCATCGCATCCCGCGTAGCCGCAGGCTCCGCAGTTGTTGCCCGGCAGACATTCGCGCACGGCGCTCTCACGGGGATCTATATCCACATGGAACTTCTTTCCCGTGTATACAAGTGCAATCCCGACAATCACTCCCACGAGGGTTATGACGGCAGTTGTGATAATTACAGTACTCATTTCAACCCCCTCAGAAGCTAAGTCCGCCGAAGCCCATGAAGGCTATGGACATGAGTGCGGCAGAGATAAGGACAATCGGTGCCCCGCGCAGCGGAGCCGGAAGATCCTCTTCCCTGATCCTTACACGTACGCTTGCAAGCAGCACGATTGCGATTGTGAAACCGACTGCGGTTCCGAATCCGGAAAGGACACATTCGATGAAATTGTAACCGTTCTGGACGTTGGTCAGAGCCACACCGAGAACAGCACAGTTTGTGGTGATCAGCGGAAGGAAGATTCCCAGAGACTTGTAGATTGCCGGGGATGTCTTCTTGAGGAACATCTCGACAATCTGGACAAGGGCCGCAATGACCAGGATGAAAACGATGGTCTTCATGAAGTCGATTCCGAACGGCTTGAGAACCAGATCATAGAGCAGGCTTGCTACCGCAGATGCGATTGTGATGACGAAAATGACCGCCATGCCCAGCGAGGCCGAGGCCTTCATCTGCTTCGAGACTCCCAGGAACGAACAGATTCCCAGGAACTGGTTGAGGACGACGTTGTTGATGAGCGCTCCGCTCACGATTATGAGAATCAGACTCTTCATTTCGTCACCTCCTCTGACTTGGGACAGCTTGAGGCGCAGGTTGCGCAGCAGCCGTCACAGCCTTCGACCAGTTTCTTCTGTCTTGTCTTTATTCCGATGGCGTTCATGATGATGATGAACAACGCAATCACCAGGAATGCTCCGGGCGGCTGGACGAAGATGCCCATGGGCTCGACGCTTTCCGGCAGGATTCTGACACCGAATGCCGATCCGTTGCCCAGAACCTCTCTTACAAGACCCGCAAGAGTCAGGGCCACTGTGAATCCAAGACCCATTCCGATTCCGTCCATGACCGACAGAAGCGGGGTGTTCTTGTTCGCATATGCCTCGGCACGTCCGAGGATGATGCAGTTGACGACAATCAGCGGGATGTAGATTCCCAGAGCCTCGTAGATTGACGGCAGGTATGCCTCGATCAGAAGCTCGGTGACCGTGACCAGCGATGCGACAATGACGATGTAGGACGGAAGTCTGATCTCATCCGGGATGGCCTTGCGAAGGAGCGAGATCACCAGGTTGGAGAGAATCAGGACGGCTGTTGTGCTCAGTCCCATTCCGATGCCGTTCATGGCGCGGGTGGAGACAGCCAGCGTGGGACACATTCCCAACATGAGCACCAGCGTGGGGTTTTCCTTTATGAGGCCGTTGTACAGCCTTTCAACATATTTGTTCATTACTGCACCCCCTTTGCGTTCTGGAAGAAGTCCAAGGCGGCGTTCACCGCATTGACAATGGCCTTTGAGGTCACTGTGGCACCTGAAATGCACTCGATTCCGTTTGCCGTCTCCTGGGCGCTTCCGGTCAGGAGCTTGAAGCTCTTCACAGACCTGTTGGCGAACTGGTCGACGAATGATGCATCGGCTGCGAGCATACCCTTACCCGGAGTCTCATGCAGCTCTGTGAAGGATATGCGGTTAACGCTTCCGTCCGTCGAGATTCCGACGGAAACGGTGATGTTGCCGTCGTAACCTTCCGACGATGTCGCGGAAATTGCATAACCCACGGTCTTTCCGCTTGCGTCCATTCCAATCACTGCTTCGTTGATCGTCACTCTGCCGAAGCCCGATCCGTAGATCTGGCCGTAGATGTCCGGAGCCTGGACGGCTCTGAAGCTCTCGGCCGTCGGGACAACTGCCTGGTATGACTGCCAGGCCGCCCTCTCCTTCTGCTCTTTGATGGTGTCCTCTGTCATCTTGTAGACACCGCCCAGTGCGAAACCGGCAAGGAGTGTGATGAGCGCGATGACTATGATGGACTTAGGAATGCGCTGGGACAGCGGTTTCCTTGCAGTTTCGCCTCTCTGGATGGCAATGGCCTTCTTGCGGTATGCGAACGGCTTGGGAAGGATGTACATGTCGATAAGCGGAGTGAAAAGGTTTCCCATGAGGATGGAGTAGCTGAACGAGTCGGCCGATGAGCCGAATACTCTGAACAGACCACCAAGGACTCCGATGATCAGTCCGTAGATAAGCTGTCCGAGCTTGCTGACCGGGGATGTGACATAGTCGGTTGCCATGAAGAAAGCACCCATGACCACGCCGCCTCCGCAGATGTTGGCAGCAAGGAATACAGGATCGAAGCCCTGGCCTCCGAACAGCGCGATGAACAGTGTGAAACCGCCCAGGACGGAGAAACAGATCTCGCCGTGGATGATGTCGAACGCCCACAGGATAAGTCCGCCCAGCAGAAGGGCTGCAATGGAGCTTCCTATAACGGCATTGGATGTTCCCAGGAACATCGATGTGACATTGACTGCCCTTCCTGCAAGGAGCTCGGCCATCGGAGTCGGCGACGAGACCATGTCAACCTTGAAAACCGTCATCGAGTTGCTGAAGGAGATCAGCAGGAAACATCTTCCGGCAAGTGCCGGGTTGAGGAAGTTCTTTCCTAGACCACCGAAGCAGCACTTGACCACAAGAATTGCAAAGACGGATCCGATGATCGGTCCGTAGAGCGGAGTGTCCGGCGAAAGCGACAGGGCCAGAAGAAGTCCTGTAACCGCGGCACTGCCGTCTCTATAGCTCTTTCCCTTGTGGCAGAGGGTATCGAAAAGGAATTCGGTTCCCACTGCCGCGACAATCGAGGCCACAATGATCAGGAAAGCTTTCATTCCATGCACTACCACGCCCACGATAGTTGCGGGCATGAGCGACATGAACACTATTCCCATGATGTATGGTGTGGTCCACCTGTCCCTGACGTGGGGGCCGGAGGAAATGTTTATTGCTGTGTTCATCTGTTACCTCCTGCCTTCGCGCGCTTGATTGCCAGTATCTCGGCCTTTGTCTGTTTGAATATCTGCGTCAGAGGCCTCTTTGCGGGACAGACATATGTGCATGAACCGCACGAGATGCACTCGAGTCCGTAGAGTTTGGTCTCGTAACGCTCCAGATCGCCTACATGGACTGCATCTGCCATAAGCTGAGGCAGAAGTCCCTGCGGACAGACGGTGGTGCAGCGTCCGCAGTGCAGGCAGTTGGTCATCTGGGCTTCGGAAGCCTCAACCTCGTCCTCTGCAAGAAGTGTCACGGCATTGGTGGTCTTGACCACAGGAACACTGAGCGAGCTCATTGCAAAGCCCATCATGGGTCCTCCGGCAAGAACCTTCTTCAGAGTGACACCGTCCTTGATGCCACCGCATGCCTCGACAAGCTCGGAAACCATCGTGCCGTCGCGCACAATGAAGTTCGCAGGTCTTTCGACCGCATCTCCGGTGATTGTAAGAACATGTGTATAAAGCGGCTCGTTGTAGACGACGGCACGGCCAATGGCATAGATGGTTCCCACATTGTCAACAATGCAGCCGACATCTGCAGGCAGCTTTGCCACGGGGAAATCGACCCCGGCCACAACCTGGATCAGGCTGCGCTCGCCGCCCTGCGGGTACTTGGTCTTCAATGGAAGGATTGTGATCCTGTTCGTAACATGACGCTTCTCCGCAGCCTCTCTCATTGCTGCTATGGCCTCGGGCTTGTTGTTCTCGATTGCCACCACGCCCTGTGCGTTGGGGAAAAGCCTGAGGATTATCTCAAGGCCTTCGAGTATTCCCTCGGCCTCGGTGCGCATGAGCTGGTCGTTGCATGTGATGTAGGGCTCGCACTCGGCACCGTTGGCAATGATGTAGCGGATCGACGACGGATCTTTCGGGGCCAGTTTCACATGAGTGGGGAAACCCGCTCCTCCCAGTCCGATGATTCCCGCGTTCTTAACGCGTGCGATGATCTGATCGTTGGAGAGAAGGTTCACGTCCTCCCTCACTCCGACGCCCTCGGCCTTCGTATACAGCCCGTCATTCTCGATGACTATGCATTCCAGGGATGCTCCGGAAATCGTGCGGCGCTTTTCAATGGCCTTCACTTTTCCTGAACAAGATGAAGCGACATTGGATGAAATGAATCCGTCCGCCTCTGCAACTATCTGGCCGACAAGGACCTCGTCGTCCTTCTTCACCGTCGGCTTTGCCGGTTTTCCAATGCCCTGACCGAGAGGAAGAACAATCTCCCCTTTTGCGTCATATCTCTGCAGTGGAACCTGTCGGCTTAATTCCTTATGGCCTTTCGGATGCACTCCTCCGCGAAAGGTTGTCTCCATTCCTGCTGACTCCTTCTGTTTGTTTTGGCGGTGTCCTGCAAAAAAAGAAGACACCATTGTATATATTATCAGTATAAGTGTGAAAAGAGAAGTCTTATGTTCACCCGTGAGTGCAACAAAAGGCCGGAGTCTTGCACTGTAGGGACAAAAGAGTTAGTGTCTAACCATGTCAGATAAAAAAACGGGAAACACATCCGGAAGCAGAAGCTCCGTGGTGATCCAGGCCATCAAGTTCGTTCTTTTCAGTGCCAGCGCAGGAATTATCCAAGCCGCTGTCTTTGCCCTTCTGCATGACGTAGTCCGTGCATTCAACCAGAGCTACTGGCCATGCTACCTCATCGCCCTGGTCTGCTCTGTCCTATGGAACTTCACGCTGAACCGCAACTTCACATTCCGCAGCGCCGCCAATGTCCCGGTCGCAATGACAAAGATAGCAATCTACTACTGCATCTTCACTCCCCTCTCAACCCTCTGGGGTGATGCTTTGGAGAAGCTCGGCTGGAATGCCTACGTGATTCTGATCCTGACCATGTTGATCAATCTGGTGACGGAGTTCTGCGTCTACAAATTCATAGTCTTCCGAAACAGCGAGAATACCAGAAGATAAACAATTTTAGCTTAGTAAAAGCGTCCCGCTTAAATGGACACTTTCCGGTAGTTTCGTTATATTGGGGGCATGAAAGACATCTGCCTTCTGAGCGATTCATTTCCGCCTATCATCGACGGAGTTGCATCAGCAGTATCCAACTACGCAAGGGTAATACACAGCAAGGGTGTGGGCGTAAGCGTCCTTGCCCCGGAACACCCGTTGGCAGATGACTCGGTATTCGACTATCCGGTAATCAGATATCCCGGCATGGATATGTCGGACAAAATCGGCTATGTAGTCGGAAACCCATTCTCCTATGCCACGCTCAGACTGATGAACACAATGGACATCGGGCTTCTCCACACACATTGCCCCACGGTCTCCAACATTATGGCAATGGAGCTCAGAGCCACATTGGATGTCCCCATTGTCATGACATACCACACGAAATACGACATCGAGATCAAGAAGGCCATCCACAACAAACTGTTCTCCTCAATGGCAATGAAAGTCCTGATTGAAAGTGTTACATCATGCGATGAGCTGTGGGTTGTCAGCAAAGGTGCAGGAGAAAGCCTGAAGAGTCTGGGTTACAGGGGCGATTACATCGTCATGGAAAACGGTGTGGACATGAAGCGCCACAGGGCCAAGTCCTCTCTCATCAGGAAAACAACCGCCGGCTACGACCTTCCCGAGGGTGTCCCCCTCTTTCTGTTCGTCGGAAGGCTCCAGTGGTACAAGGGCCTGAAAATCATCCTGGATGCACTCAAGGAGCTCAAGTACTGCGGATACGACTTCCGAATGGTTTTTGTCGGTGGCAGTCCGGAAGAGGATGAGATAAAGGCATATGCGGAGAAAGCCGGCCTGAACGACAAGTGCTTCTTCACCGGCCCCATATATGACCGCGAGGTCATTGCCGCCTGGTACACAAGAGCAGACCTCTTCCTGTTCCCGTCCACCTTCGACACCAACGGCCTTGTTGTCCGCGAAGCCGCGGCCTGCTCCCTCGGATCCGTCCTCATCAGGAACAGCTGCGCCAGCGAAGGTGTCACCGACGGAGTCGACGGTCTTCTTATAGATGAAAACGTGCAGTCCCTGGCCGAATGCCTCGCACATGCCATCAAGCATCCCGAAATGATGAAGACCATCGGCATAAACGCCTCGAACAACATCTACCTCTCCTGGGACGATGCCATATCCCGTGCCATCGACCGCTATGCAATTGTCATGGACAACTACAAGTGCGGCGTGTACCGAAAGCACAACAGACCCCTTGAGGGCTTCCTCGCCTTCTACGCCAAAATGCTCGGAATATTCGGATCATAACCTTCCAGGCTGGATCATCTTCCGACATATTCATTGACACTGCTTTCAGTTTTGTTTATATTTCCTTCTGTTGCTAGGCAACAAGCCCAGATGGCGGAATTGGTAGACGCGCTAGGTTCAGGTCCTAGTTCTCGCAAGGGTGTGTGGGTTCGAGTCCCGTTCTGGGCACAAACTGAAGACTGGTCGAAAGGCCAGTCTTTTTGTTTGTGGACGAACACGATGGACGAGAACCGAGCGGTAGGAGGACAGTCCGGTGGACTGTCCGAAGCGAGGCGGCCTGAAGCCGTACTTCCGGTAGGCTGAAGGCGAGTCCCGTTCTGAGCAAGGCAGGTGCATTGCCTTGCGACGAAGGCAGGCGCCGTAGGGCGCGAGTCCCGTTCTGGGCAAAGAACCGGAGAGGATCCAAAAGGGGGTTCTCCGGTTCTTTTGTTATAGGCCACA
>JBGVBT010000025.1:0-2647 GCA_045225895.1 Sphaerochaetaceae bacterium | reverse complement strand
CCGGTGATGTCGAAGTTGAACTTGGTTCCTGCGATTGCGAACGGGATGGTCAGGTCGAGTGACGGATAAAACTTCGTCTGTTTGAGTGCCCTGCCGAAGTCTGCGACGACGGAGAATCCGGCCTTCATGCCGCCGAATGTGACGCCGGCTCTGAATCCTGCGAACTGGCTCCTTCCGCTGAGTCTGTTGGTGAGCTTGATGTCGTCGATGAATGCATCCAGTGAGAACACGCCCGTCTTGAAGTACAGCTTTCCGACAAGGCTGTTGTCCCTGTCGTAGCGCCAGTCGTATGCGTTGAAGAGCGGGCTTCTGACCTCGTAGTCGGAATTGAGTCTGGCGCTGAAGCCGAACTGTTCGCCGTCAAGCTGGATGACGGAGAAGAACTTGGCGATCGAGTTTACATAGCCTGTCTTGCCGTGTTCGGTATCGATCTTGAAGAAGTCGAAGTTGAACTTGCCGTCGACAAGCTTTACCTCGCCGATCAGGCCGAGGGTGAAGTTCTTGTACTTTATGTACGGTCCGACGAAGATCGAGGCGTTCTTGTAGAACGTTCCGACGCGGCCGCCTGTGAACGGGAACTGGTAGAACTCGTTTCCGTTCCTGCCCATTCCGTAGACTGCTCCGACAGATGCGCCGAACCTGAAGTCTGACTCCGTCTTTGCCACAGCCTGTTCCTCTTCCGGTCTGGGAGTGGTCTCGAGCGGGGTCTTTGTCTCCGTCTCTGGTTTTTCGGCAGGTGTCTGCTCTGCGGTTGCAGCCGGGACAGGCTCTGCGGTCTCTGTCTGGACAGACTGCTGGGCCTGATTTGCCTGCTCCTGTGCGATGACAGATGCGACATAAGGTGGAAGCACGTTGCTGAGAAGCTCGACAGCGAAATCGAACTCCTCCACTCCGTAGGTCTCAGGATAGGTCAGGACGACTTTGCCCGGCTCTGAGAGGCGGTAGTAGATTCCGTCCATGTACTGCGGATAGGCCAGGCAGGCTGCCTCTGCGGCTGCAGCGATCTCCTGATCCGTGATGAATGCCGGATATGACAGGATGCCGTATCCCTTGTAGGCTGTCAGAGTTGCCGTGTAGCCGTCGAACAGATCGAATGTCTCTGAAAGCGGGATCAGAGAAACCTTGAGCTCCTGCTCGGGCTCCGCCTTGGGCTCCGGCTTCGTCTCTGGCTCGGCCTTGATTTCGGTCTGGGGTGCGACCTGCGGTTCAGGCTGCGGTGCCGGCTGTGGCTCGGGCTGAGGTTCCGGCTTCTTGGCTTCGGGTGCGGTGGATCCCCAGACTGCCGAAAGGGAAGATGTCCTGGGGGTGAATCCGCTGACGGAGTTGTCTATGTAGCTCCCGTCTGCCATCTCTGTAGTTGTGCCGGTGATGTAGTTCCTGACCTGGATGTATCCGCCGTCGTTGTATCCGACTTCCTGATTTGCGTCAGAGATGACGTAGATGGAGGAACCGGCCTTGGCCGTGTAGGATGTGACCGTGGTCATTACGGTGAAGTCTCCGGCTTTGGAGGTGACATGTACCTTTCCGTCAAGGACATAAAGTGTGAGGTTCGGATCGAGACCAAGGAACACCACCAGTGAATCCGCATCGATTCCCACATGTGTGTCTCCGTCCACGAGGAAGACGGAATTCGACCCCGTCCTGATTGTGTAACCTTCTTCTATTGCCTCGGCATCGCGAACGGCCTTGTAGTTTCTGTCATAAACCTTTGCATCTCCGAAGCTTGTTCTCGGTGTGAGTGGTGATGCGAAAAGGGATGTGATTGCGATGGCCAGAACCAGGATTGCTGCGATGGCTCTTTTTGCTGATGGCTTTCTCATGTTCAACTCCTAATTGCTGTAGAGATTTTTCCCTGCAAAACACAAGTATAATATCATTTCCAGTCTCTAGCAATATCGGGTTTTCCGTCGTGTTTCCGGGGTTCCAGGTAAGGGGATGGATTACGGGCGCCTGATGCGGCAGTCGAGGTTGTGGGCCTCGAAGACATGCTCGCGGACGAATCTGTCCATGTGGGAGAGTTCCCTGACTATCGGTTTCAGCTGCGACCTGATGTTTGTCTGGTCGTACGGGCAGACGGGTTTTATGACAGGAAGGTCGAATGTCTGGGCAAGACGGATGATGGTGTTCTCGTGGATCTCTATCATCGGCCTGATCACGTAGAGGTCTCCGTCGAAGAACTCCTGGACGGGGTTCATGGTTGCGAAATCCCCGCGGAAGAAGAGGTTCATCATGGTGGTCTCCACAAGGTCGTCTATGTGGTGGCCCAGGGCGATCTGACGGAAGCCCCTCTTGTTTGCTATCTCGAATAGAAGGCGGCGTCTGTTTCGGGCGCAGATGTAGCAGTTGTAGTCCTCAGGCTCCGTTGTGGGGAACTGTTTCTCGTCTATGATCTCGAACTCTATGTCCAGGTCCTGGAAGTACTTCTGAAGCCTGGGCCTGTAGGACTGCTCGATCGGATGCTCTATCCAGTTGATCATCACGGCATGGAGGTTGTAGGTGATGGGAAGCCACCTGCGCCTGATCGAAAGCGCCATCGCCAGCGCCAGCGAGTCCTTGCCGCCGGAGACGCCGATGAGGATGTCCTCTTTGTCACGGATCATGTCGAAATCGTTGATGCCTTTTCCGACATCCTTTATGAACCGCATGA
>JBGVBT010000024.1:0-2552 GCA_045225895.1 Sphaerochaetaceae bacterium | reverse complement strand
TCGATCTTGTTCGCAAGATCCTTTCCGCCGGCCTCGGGTCCCTTCATTGCCAGACAGAGCTGGAAATCCTCTTCGTTTCCGACAAGGATGTCGGCAACGGATGCGATCTCGCTGAATGCTGCCGAAAGCTCGGCCTCCCTGCCCTTCCAGAAGCTTGCCCTGTAGTTCAGGTCGAACGCGATCAGGGTTCCGTTCTTCTTGGCGGCCCTTGCGACATCCAGACAGAACTGGGTTGTCTCGTGGCTGAGGGCGGCAATCAGACCTGAGAGGTGGAGGATTCTGACTCCGTCTTCCTCGAAGATCTTCTTGAGATCGAAATCGGATGCCTTGAGCGTTCTTCCTACCTCACCGGACCTGTCGTTCCAGACTCTGGGTCCTCGGCTTCCGAAACCGCTGTCGGCGATGTTGAACTGGTGTCTGTAGCCCCAGGCACCGCCCTGCTCTACCTCCGGTCCGGTGTATTCGATGTTCCTGAACCTGAGCTCGGACTTGATGAACGAGGCTATCGGACTTTCCTTGACGAAGGTCGTCAGGACCATGGTCTTCAGACCGAGTGAAGCGGAGACGTTGAGGACGTTGCTCTCTGCACTTGTCGCCTGAAGCTCGAAAAGATGGCTTGTGTGAACAGGAAGCCTGTTGACCGGAGTGATTCTGACACCCATGCTGGTCGGACACACAAGATCGTACTTGCTGTTTTCTCTAAGTTTCAACATTCTCTGTCTCCTCTGTTAAGCTACCGTGTTGTGCAGGGTCCTGCGCACTGCGCCGGGACCTGCATTCATGCTTTCGAATGCGGATACAACTGCATTGCAAAGCGGTGATTCAAGGACGTTGTATCCCCAGATGTCCTCTCTGGAGAGGATCTTGTCCAGCTCTCCGCCCTTGAGGCTCTTGCCGAAGCTGACACCTGCAAGATCGGCGTGTGCGGACTCCGCAAGCGGATCCGGGCTGAGCTCGAAAGCGTTGCCATTGTCATCCACTGCAAGAAGATATCTGAGCCATGAAGCCAGGACAACCGGAATGACCTTCAGGTTTCCGAGATCCATGTTGTTCTCCTGGTAGGCCTTGACTGTCTCGCCGAAACGGATTGCAAGCTTCTGGCTGGTATCCGTTGCGATTCTCTGCGGAGTGTCCGGCATGAACGGATTGGGAAGTCTCTTGTAGACGACATCGTCGATGAACGACTTCGGAGAAAGGATTCCGGGGTCGGTCACTACAGGAAGACCCTCGACGTATCCCAGTCTCTTGATGTAGGCCACGATGTCCTCGTCCTTCATCTCGTCGGAGATCTTGGTGTATCCGAGAAGGCATCCCATGACGCTCATGGCGGTGTGCAGCGGGTTCAGACAGGTGCAGACCTTCATGCGCTCGACCTTCGTGACGGTATCGCGGTCGGTGAAGTAGACTCCGACCTTGTCCAGGGCCGGTCTTCCGTTGGGGAACTTGTCCTCAACAACCAGATACTCGCATTCCTCGGAGTTGACGAACGGTGCCACATAGGACCTCTTGGCTGTGATGATGACATCCATGTCCTCGATTCCGTCCTTCTTCAGGGTCTCGCTGACCATCGGATCCGGTCTAGGAGTGATCTTGTCGATCATAGACCAGGGGAAGCTGACCTTGCTCTCGTCGCAGAGCCATTTGACGAAGTCTTCGGAGACCATGCCCATCTCGGCCCATCTCTTTGCGATCGTGGAGATTCCGGTGAAGAGCTTCAGGCCGTTCTGGGAGCAGTTGTCCATGCTCACAACGGCAATCGGATGCTTTCCGGCCTTGAATCTCTCGTTGAGGAGGGAAACGACCATGCAGCAGATCGTGGTGCACTTCTCAGGGCCTCTGAGAATGTCGTCCTGGACATAGCCCGGAGCTGTGGCATAGCCTTTCTCAGTGATTGTGAAGCTGACCATCTGCAGGGCAGGATTTGTGAAGATCTCCACGAATCTCTTCCATTCAGGTCTCTGGGTGCTGCAGACCATGGCATCGGCTACGGAGGCGCAGACCTCCTTGTCCACTGTGCCGTCGGCCTTGAGCGTCACGTTGATGTTGAGGTTGTCGAACGGCTCGTAACCCTTCTCCACCACCTCTGCGTCAAATCCCTCGCCGACGATAATTCCGGAATCGGCAAGGCCCTTGTTCAGAAGGTCCTGCATCCTTGCGGCAAGGAAGATGCGGAAGATGTTTCCGCCGCCGAAATGCACCCATCTGCAGGCCTTTTCGGTGTTGCTGACCATCTTCGCGATGTCGTACTGCGGAAGCTTGTAGCCCTTTTCTGCCCACTGCTCCCTTGTCTCGGCGTTTTCAATGCTCTTCAAATTGAGTTTCACACGAACCTCCTGCTCTCACTTCTGGAGAATGTCTTTCACGTGATGTCCGATATGGAGGAAAAGAAGCTCGGCATACTCGGCCCTGTAGGTTCTCCACAGCTTGTAGAGCCTGTCCTTGAACTTATAGCTGCCGTCCGGGTTCTTCTCATTGAGAATCAGACCGTATGTGATGTGGATGAGCTGTCTGGAATCGTTCAGCTTGAACAGATCCGGAAGCTGAGCATCCGT
>JBGVBT010000023.1:0-10009 GCA_045225895.1 Sphaerochaetaceae bacterium | reverse complement strand
GTGGTGACATTGGCAATTGCAGTCTGGGTTTTCCTCAGGCAGATGAAGCGCCAGTAACGTCACAGTTGTCACGGACGTCACAGTTGTCACGGACGTCACAGTTGTCACAGACGTCACTGTTGTCACAGACGTCACCAATCGTCACCGTTTTGTAGAAAAAGAAAGAGGCTGCTGCGAATACCGCAACAGCCTCTGTTTTTTCAATACAATGATCAACCTTTTCTTGACTCGAAGACCGCGGCACCACCAAGGAAGTACTTGGACAGTGTAAAAAACAGGATGAACATCGGGATCGATGCGAGGAACGCACAGGCCATCAGGGCTCCTTCATCGGTCTGCTTCTCCTCGGCGAAGCTGGAGATGTACAGAGGCAGAGTCTTGAGTTTCTCAGCCTGGGCACAGAGCATCGGCCAAAGGAGGTTGTCCCACTGGTTTCTGAAGGACAGGATACCCAGAGTTGCGATGACCGGTGTTGAGTTCGGAAGGACAATCCTCAGGAAGATGTTGAACTCTCCCAGTCCGTCAACACGTGATGCATCAAGATACTCCGATGGGAACGTAAGCAGGTACTGTCTCATCTGGAAAACTCCGAATGCGCTGATTGCAAACGGAATGATCAGACCTGGCAGCGTGTTCATGATTCCCACGCTCTTGGAGACCATGTACAGAGGAATCATGATTGCTTCGAACGGAATCATCATGGTACTCATGATTCCCATGAAGACAACGTTTCTGCCCTTGAAGTGGAACTTTGCAAGTCCGTATCCGCACAGAGCCGAGAAGAAGACGGTCGTCACAGAACAGACGATTGCGACGATCAGAGAGTTCTTCATGGCTGTGAAGAAGATGTGGTTGTTGTTGTTTCCACGCACGGCCTTGATGAAGTTCGTGAAGAACGTCCTGGTCGACGATGTGAAGTAGTCCTTGCTCGGGATCCACTTGAACGGCATTGCCAGGATCTGCTTTGCGTCCATGAAGGAAGCTACCAGCATGAACAGGATGGGCAGGATGACGAATGCAACCAGCAGAATCAGGAAGATGTGGACGATCACCTCACTGGCAGTGACTTTTCCGACATATGAGTTATTCATACAGCACCTCCATCAATACTCGACATCCTCGCCACCCTTCTGTGCCTTGAACTGGAACACTGTCAGGAGGAGCATGATGACGAACAAGATGATTGACATGGCACTTGCCCTGCCAAGGTAACCGCCCGTACGGATACCGGTGAAGTAGATGTTCATGGTGATGACATCGATCGGTTTTCGCGCCGTTCCGCCTTGCACGAACATGTACTGCGTACTGAACGTCTTCAGACACTGCAGCATGGACATGATTGAAACCAGCATGACTGTCGGCTTGAGGAGCGGAAGTGTGATCTTCCAGAATGTGTGCCATCTGGAGGAACCGTCTACAATTGCCGCCTCATAGATTGTCGGCGGGATGGAAGCAAGACCTGTGATGAACAGGATGGTGAAGTAACCCATGTGCTTCCAGAAATAGACGATAACGGTGGAGGCCACCAGCATGTTGTTGTCCGTCAGCCATTTGTAGTCTTTACCTGAAGTGAACAGCAGTGTGTTCGACAGCTGGTTGATGAGACCTGTGGGCTGGAACATGATTCTCCAGATTGTTGCTGCAACAACTGAGGACAGAACAGCAGGAATATAATAGCAAAGCTCGAAGAATTTCTTCTGGCCGGGCTTTCTGAGCTGCATGATCAGAACTGAAAGGACAAGAGCTATCACAACCATGGGGATGAAGCATTCCAGGGTGAACAGTCCGGTCGCCTTCATTGAGTTGAGCATGGAGAATCCTCCGTTGCCCTTTGTGAAAAGATAGACGTAGTTGTCGAATCCGACGAATTTCCACGCCCTTCCAACAGCCTTTCTGTCGGTAAGGCTGGTTATGAAAGCGTTGATGATCGGATAGAAACTGAACATTGCAAAGAAGAGAAGACAGGGAACGGTGAAAGCAAATCCGTACCTGGCCTGTTTTCTTTCAATGCTGTAGGTTTTTTGCTTTGATTTCATGTTAAAACCCTTAAGAACATAAATACTCTGACAATAATCGATGGGTCACCGAAGTGACCCATCGACACCTTAAACCGAGAATCAGACTCAGTCGTTGAGGAGCTCGAGGACGTTGGCCTGCAGAGTCTTGTAAGCATCTGCCGGATCGACACCCTGAAGCATGACGTTGTTGATTGCTGTATCAATCTGTGTCTGGATTGAAGCAGCGTTCTTTCCGTAGAAGGTGATTGTTGCTCTTGCGAAGTCAGCCTTGAAGACATCTGAGAACGGCATGCTCTTGTAGACGTCTCCGTTCATGAGAGACTCGAGCGGCTGGATCAGACCGACCTTTGTGAGGTATTCCTCAGCATGGCCCGGTGTCAGCAGGAAGTACTTGATGAGCTCCCAGCCCCAGTACTGCTGTGCCTCTGTGGCCTCAGCATTGACATGATAGTAGTGTCCATAGTACTTGGCTGCAATGTCCTTTCCACCCTCGAAGACCGGGAACGGAACGACCATCCACTCTCCGCTGTTGTAGAAAGTCGGGTTCTCAGCAGCGATTCTGGCTTCCTGATACAGACCTGTGTTGGCCATTGCGACATCGCCATTAGCCTTGTTGAAGAGCTTTCTCGGAGCTGTGAGAGTTGAGTTACCGAGGTTGTTTCCGCTGGGTCCCCAGTTCTTCATGAATGTGAGAGCCTTGATCCAAGCCTCAGGATTGACACATCCGTCCTTCTCTGAGAGGGCTCCACCGAGCTGCTCTACCATCGGAACGAAGTAGATCAGAGAATAGGAATATCTGAAGTCGAATCCTCTTCTTGTAATGATGTCACCGTCTCTCTTGACGATCTTCTTGGAGACCTCGACCATCTCTTCCCATGTCTTCGGGTAGTCTTTCTCAGGATCGAGTCCTGCATCGCGGAAGACTGACTTGTTGACGAAGATACACCAGTTGGTCAGCTCGAGCGGGAGACCATAGAAGTCACCGTCCATGTAGACAGCGTCGATCATGCCTGCTGCATAGTGAGCGCGCATGTCTGCTGCATCCTTGAATCCGACAACTGAGTAATCGACAGGAGCGACAAGTCCTTCCTCGATGTACTGATGTGCGTTCTCAATCGGCAGGTTCCAGACTGTCGGGCCGTTTCCGGCAGCATAGGAAGTCTGAATTCCCTGGCGGAGAGGCTCAGCGGCGAAACGAGCTTTTTCAATCTCTACATTTGGATGGAGAGCCTTGAACTCTTCGATATACTGATCTTCCAGAACGTTACGGCTTGTATCCTCATGTGTCCAGAAAACGATCTTGACAGGAGCATCCTTGTCAAATGTTGCTTTCTTCTCATCTGCGCCCTGGGCAAAGATAGGAGCGAGGAGAGCGAGGACAAGAAGCATTGCGACTAACACTTTCTTCATATGTTTTTCCTCCTAAAGTGCTTTCAAGGCACACAGAAATCCATGAAATGAATGTCCGCATGCCTTAATCTCTAACAAAACTATTTTACCTGCACCCTGCTGAAAACACAATCAAATTTTTTACTAAGCAAATCGCATATGTGCTATAGTCTCCGTATGCAGTTCGAAGAAAAAGAATTAACCAGAAAAAAAGTCTACGACTTTCCCTCTTTTTCAATAAATGAATCGGAAGTCATCATGCCCGACGGAAGTCACCGGATCCGGAACTGGCTCCAGCACAACGGCTCCTCAGCCATCCTGGCAATGGACGACGAGGGCAGAATCTGCATCGAAAGGCAGTACCGCTTTGCCATACGCAAGCTCACATACGAGATCCCCGCCGGCCACCGCGAGGAGGGCGAGGACTACGAGACCGCCGCCAACAGGGAGCTTCTGGAGGAGACGGGCTACAAGGCATCGTCCATGGAGCTTCTGGGATACTTCACCCCGGCATGCGGAACATCCACGGAGAAGACAGCCATCTTCCTGGCCAAGGGCCTGACAAAGGAAGGCTCGCAGGATCTGGACGAGGACGAGTTCCTCACCGTCACATGGATGACCGTGGATGAGATCGATGCCATGATCAGGGAGAAATCCATCTGGGATCCCAAGCTCATCTGCGCACTCTATTTCGCACGCCTCTACGGCCACATCAGGTGAACTTCCCATCCACATAAAGAAAGACTGCCGCGCTTCTGACGCGGCAGTCCTGATATCCGAAGGGATATTCTCTTATTTGCTGTGCTCGGCCTCGAACTTCTTCAGGAAGTCCACCAGGGCGATTACGCCCTCCTTGGGCATTGCATTGTATATGGATGCCCTGAGACCGCCGACGGACTTGTGGCCCTTGAGGTTGTCATATCCGGCTGCCTTTGTGGCTGCAACGACCTCGGCATCAAGCTCTGCGCTTCCGGTGACGAACGGAATGTTCATCAGAGAGCGGTCCTGAGGAACGACTGTTCCCTTGAACATCTTGGACTGGTCCAGGAAGTCGTAGAAGATCTTTGCCTTCTCCTTGTTGATCTTCTCCATCTCCTTCAGGCCGCCGATGCTCTTCAGATACTTGAAGACCTTTCCGCAGCAGTAGATTGCCCAGCAGTTCGGTGTGTTGTACATACTGCCGTTGTCGGCATGTGTCTTGTACTGCAGATAGATCGGCAGATTCTCAAGATCGTCGCGGATCAGATCCTCGCGGATGATAACAACGACCATTCCGGCAGGTCCGACGTTCTTCTGGACTCCGGCATAGATCAGACCGTAGTCTGACACGTTGCACGGACGTGAAAGGAACATCGAGCTCTGGTCAGAGACAAGGACATGGCCCTTTGTGTTGGGGAGCTTGTTCCATGTGACACCGTGGATGGTCTCGTTCTCACAGATGTAGACGTAGTCTGTATCCTCCGGGATGTCCAGATTGGAGCAATCGGGAATGTATGTGTAGTTCTTGTCCTTGGAAGAGGCACCGACAATGACCTCGCCAACCTTCTTGGCTTCGGCGATTGCCTTCTTCGACCATGCACCGGTCTCGATGTATACGGCCTTGCCGTTCTTCATCAGGTTCATGGGGATCATGGAGAACTGAAGTGTGGCGCCGCCCTGGATGAAGAGGACCTTGTAGTTGTCAGGTATCCCCATCAAATCCCTGAGGTCTTTCTCCGCATCGTCGATGATCTGCTGATAGACCTTTGACCTGTGGCTCATCTCCATGACGCACATTCCGCTTCCGCGGTAGTTCATCATCTCGTCCCTAATCTCCTCAAGAACCGGCTCAGGCATCATTGCAGGGCCTGCTGAGAAATTGAAAACACGTCCGTACTTCATAGAATCCTCCAAAGCCGAGATTGCCTCAGCCTATCTTCATTATTTGTTTCAGATTACACCCCGTCACGCCGGAATGCAATAAAAATCAACAAACAGCCGTAGTTTTTTACGGATTGCAAAAAAGCGACAATCAAAAATGAGAAATCTCGCAATTGAGAAGAAAATCAGATGCCGACTTCCACAAAGCGTCCGCCGACGAACTGGACAATCTCCCTCACTCCCAGAGCCTTGAGCCTGAGAACCTCGTCGTCAAAGCCCTTCTGAAGGTTCTCGACCTTGTGGGCATCGCTGGAAAGGACCAGCTTCGCACCGTGTGCTATGGCCTCCTTGAGGATGTTGTTCCTGGGATAGGGCTCGGTATCGCCCCTGAGGACCACCGGCACCATGTTTATCTCCATGACAGGAGTCACCTTCAGGCTGGCCAGCAGAGCCTCGGTTGCGGCATCGAGATAGGCCTTGCTGTCTGTCGGCATGAGGCCGAAAAGCCTGACAAGGTCAAAATGGCCAAGGACATCAGGCCTGTTGATCTGCTGACGCTCGACATAGGTCGCGAAATAGTGCTTTGCAAGAGCCAGCGGGTCGTGACCGAAGAAATCGTCGATAAGCTTCTGCTGGCTCTCCCTGCTCCAGTCGATGCCGTGGAGGTTCCCGTCTGAACACTTCACATAGTGGACATCTCCTATGAGATAGTCGTAGTCCGCCTTGTCCACAACCGAATAGCCGTCGAGCTCGAGGCCCAGATAGACCTCGATCCTGTCCCTGTATTTCTCGGCACAGCGCCTGACCTCCCTGTGGTAGGCATCTATGCTGCGGGTTCTGATTCCGCACGGATCGAAATCGGCGCTGCTGTGGTCCGAAATTCCGAGAGAAATCATGTTGTTGTCTATTGCGGCAAGGACTGTCTCCTCCACCGTGTAGTATCCGTCTGAAAAAACCGTGTGGGTATGAAGGTTGGAATGTCTCATACGTCCCTCCGCGTTAATTAAACCACAAATCAGGGCCTTGGTACACGTGTCTTTTCTTCAAAAAATCGGCTGAATCGTCTATTCAATCTCCCGAGACAAATACATATACTTACCCTCGGAGGAGAAGGATGAGCGCACTGTCTTTGGGAATCAGAAAACGTGCCGATGTGAACATGACCAGCGGCCCGATCGTGCCTCAGATCATAAACTTCTCCGTTCCCATCCTTCTGGGAATGCTCTTCCAGCAGTTCTACAATACCGTGGATACATGGGTGGTGGGCAACTTCGTCGGCAAGAACTCGTTCTCCGCAGTGGGCACCCTGTCCTCCGTGACGAACCTTGTGATCAGCTTCTTCATGGGATTCTCGAGCGGAGCCAGTGTCGTGATCTCTCACTATTTCGGAGCCAACGACAGGGAGAACGTCAGCAAGGCCACCCATACCTTCGTGACGGCCACCTTGATCATGTGCGTTGTCCTGACCTTCCTGGGAATGGCCCTGATTCCCCTCATGCTGGCCATCCTCAAATCACCCACTGAGGTTGCCTATGAGCAGAGCATCTACATGACAATCTACTTCGGAGGCATATCCGGCCTTCTGATCTACAACATGGGAGCCGCCATCCTCAGGGCAATCGGAGACTCCTCCCATCCGTTCATGTTCCTTGTCGTCTGCGCCCTTCTGAACATTGTCCTGGACCTGCTGTTCGTCATCCCCCTGAAGATGGGTACTGCCGGAGTCGCCTACGCCACCGTCCTGTCCCAGCTGGTCAGCTCGGTTCTGGTCATGTGGGTTCTGTTCAGAACGAAGTCGGTCGTAAAACTCAACATCAGAAAACTAAAGCTTGATCCATCGATCCTGCTGAAAATATTCAGAATCGGACTTCCGTCCGCCCTTCAGATGTCCATCACCTGCTTTTCAAACGTGTTCGTCCAGTCCTACATAAACTACTTCGGAGCCGATGTCATGGGCGGCTGGTCCGCATACAACAAGATAGACCAGATAGTGCTTCTTCCCATGCAGGCTGTGGCCCTTGCAACCCAGACGTTCGTAGGCCAGAACCTGGGAATCCAGAACACCGAGAGGACAAGAAAAGGTGTCAGGATCTGCCTGTACCTGGCCCTGATACCCACAGCCGTCCTGATTGCCATAGTGGTTCCGACCTCAAAGTACATAGTGAAGTTCTTCATCGACTCAAGCGAGGAAGGCGTCATCCACTACGGATCTCTGTTCATGACCTACATCACGCTTTTCTACCTGCTCCCCTGCTTCAACCAGATCTACGCCGGAGCACTCAGAGGTGCGGGAAAGTCCGGCATCCCGATGGTGGCCATGCTCTCGTCATTTGTTGTCTTCAGGCAGATCTATCTTTACATAATGTCCAGATACATCAGCAACACCATCATGCCAATTGCCATGGGCTATCCCGCCGGATGGCTTGTCTGCTCCATCATCATGACCATAGCCTACAAGATCTGCTTCACCGACGAGAAGCTCGCAAAAAGCAGCCTGGTCTGACCGACAGAAAAGAAAAAATCAGAGGGCCGCGGTCCTCAACGCAGCCCTCTGAAGGTATTGGAGTTCTTTTTAAAGGTATTGCTTCTACTTGATTGTCAGTGAAACCGGTGTGCTCCAGCTGTTTCCGTCTTCATCCGCAACCACGATGTTCGCATTGATCACGTCACCGGAATTGCCTGTTGCAACGATACTGAAGCTTCCGCTCTTCTCTTCACCGACTCTGACACCCTTTGTGCTCAGCTCACCTGAGAGGTTCTTCAGAGCCTCTCCGTTCTCAGAAACAAGGTTGACTGTAAGTTTTCCGGTGTTGGCGCTTCCCTGATTGAAGATGTTGAAAGCAAGCTCGACGGTCTTGTCATTGGGAACCGCAAGTCCCTTGTGGTGCCTTGCCCTGACTTCCTCAATAAGAACGCTCTTCCACAATGCGGTGTAGACCTTGGACTTGCCCTTCTCCACCGTTACGGTAGCATCGGCCTTGTTTCCTCTGGCATCGTACCAACCCAGGAACACATAGGAATCATCCGGTGCTGCAAGTTCTGGAACCTTGACTGTCTCGCCGTCCTCGAACGTCTCGAGATCAGTGATGGAATCAACGAACATGACGCCTGTCTTGTAGACCGCATACAGAACCTGATCCGAATACGGCATTGTGATCTCCTGACCTGCTTCGTAAAGGACCTTGCCGTCCTCTGTTCCCCATCCGGCGAAGATGCCGTCATTTCCGAAGCTTCTTCTTATCGTCGGAACAGTCACTGTGCTGCCCGGCTCCGAAGTGATCTCGTAATGGAAGCTGAAATGAGTGTGGCCGTCCTCTGCGCCCTGTTCGTTTGTGAAGGTCAGCGCAGGCATGTAGTAATAACTGTTTTCATAGAGCCAGTTGGCAAGATCAGCCTTGGCCGCCTCATCCTTCTCGCTTTCAATGCGTTTGACAAGGATCTCCGTCTGCTCCTGAGAGATCTGCGGATACTCGAGATTCCTCAGCATGCCCTTGGCATCGAAGTAATCGTCCACATTGCCTGCATTGTATGATTCGACCATCTTGTTGTAGATGGAATCATACTTTGCCTGGTAGGCTTCGATTTCGGACTGGTATGCGTCCTTGATTGTCTGAACCGAATCTTTCTCAAAATCAACGGCACTGAGCTCCATCTTCTTGGATAAGGTTGCAGCGTTAGTCTGCTCGACTGCGCCCTGTGCGAATAGTTCCATTGATGCGACTGCAAGTAAAAGTAAAGTGACAATGATTGCCTTTGTGAATTGTTTCATGTCGTTCACCTCTCTGTGTGCAAATATAGCTCAACAATCCCCCATCGTCGAATAGGTATCCCGGATTCAACACAATTCTTCACAAACATCTCTGTCCGGCTTTGTCTTCCGCATCATGGCCGATGGGGTGGTCTTCATATGTGCAGTCCATTATAATAAAGGCATGAAAGTATTCGCACACAGAGGCTTTTCGGGACTCTACCCCGAAAACACAATGCTCGCCTTCCGGAAAGCAATAGAAGCGGGCGCAGACGGCATCGAGCTTGACATCCACTGTTCATCCGACGGCAGGCTCGTCATCATCCACGACGAGAACCTCATCCGCACCACCGGGCGCGATGTCCTTGTCTCGGACCTCACCCTCAGGGAACTCACATCCATCCGTGCATCAAGAACCAAGGACGATGCCTTCGAGTCAACCATCCCCTCGTTCGAGGAGTTCTGCGACTTCGCCAGCAGAAACAGCTTCATAACCAACGTGGAGATCAAGACCAACAGCACATGGTATCAGGACATCGAGAAAAAAGCTGTGGACATGGTCCGGGCCTTCAACCTAGATGACAGAATCATATTCTCGTCATTCAACTGGCTCTCTGTCATGCGTGCAAAGCAGCTTGCCCCTGATATCGAGTGCGGCCTGCTCTATGATGCCCAGCATCACAAGGTCGCCGCAGAGGCAAAGGAGGCAGGCCTGCAGTATCTGCACCCTGACTTCAATCTTCTTGATGACAATGTCGTTGCCGAGTGCAGGGAGAACGGCATCGGCCTCAATGTCTGGACCGTTAATTCCGAGGACCAGGTGAAAAAGCTCATTGAGTGGGATGCCAACGCGGTAATTTCCAATTATCCGGACATGTGCCTGCGCCAGCTCGGCAGAAAAAGCTGATTCTCACTGTTTCCTGCAGACTCCGGGCAGTACATTTTGCAGAAAATGTCATTTTAGACTGCTTTTTGCAAATCGTACTGCTTTTTC
>JBGVBT010000022.1:0-9745 GCA_045225895.1 Sphaerochaetaceae bacterium | reverse complement strand
TGCAGCAATTGCCTGACCTTTCTCGACAGTATCTGCGGACTCAACAAGAGGCTCGCCGAGATAGTCGTAATAGGTTGTGTAACCGTTGGCATGCATAATCTTCAGGAAAGCCGAACCATTCTCATTGAAACCCTTGTCCACAACCGTACCGCGTTCAGAAGCAACAACTTCGGTTCCGGCATCAGCCTGAAGAAGGATTCCGTCAAGCTGAAGAGAATCGTTTCCGATAGGATTGGCAACCTTGCGGTTGTACATCCCTATCGTCCTTCCTTCGGTGGGTCTGATGAATGAGATCTCGTTTTCAGCGGAGATAGTTCCTGAAGATTCCAGAGTCTCGTAAGGGATGAAAAGCTTCTGCCCAACCTCCAGGGAATCCTCCGCAAGGCCGTTTACATCCCCGAGGGTCTTGGCACTGATTCCTAGCTCGTATTTCTGGACAATCGAAAGAAGGGTGTCGCCCTCTTTCACAATGTAAAGCGTACCGTCACGGTCAGGAATCTGAAGTACACTTCCGATAAACAGGTCCAGAGTGCTCTTTATCTGGTTGACGGAGATTATGGTCTGGACACTCAACCCGAACGATTCCGCAATCGAGGCAAGGGAGTCGCCTTCCTTGATCCTGTATTCCTGGTATTTGACGATGTCCTTTGAGAACGAAGACTGCTGGGAAATCGCAAGATTCTGGGCGATCAGGGGTTTTTTCATCTCAACACCCTGCTCCACCACAGCCGCAGATCCGTCATCATCCGCCGGTCCGAAATCGGACGAGCTGAGATAATCCATCTCCTGGGCCGATGAGGCATTTGCCGTGATTGCGGAAAGACCGGAATCAATGGAAAGGTCCAGCGACTCCTCCACAACAGGCTCTTCCAGAGCAGGCTGGATCACAGGGTCCTTGATCTCGACGGCGGCAACGGCTTTCTGAATCTCCTGATCAGAAGATGAGGCCCCCGCTTTCTTGGCAGACTCGGTAGAGGATGAGCTGTCCTGCCTGTCAAGGATTCTGATCCAGACCAGAACGGCAACGGCACATATGAGGATGGACATCATGATGACTGCCAGAAGAATCTTCGAGGAAGATCCCCTTCTGCTGGAGACTCTGTTGTCGCTTATGTCATCATAGTTTCTGGATCGTGCCAATAAATCACCCCTTGTGAAACTTACGCCGTAATTATAATATCAAAAACATGGGTTCTTCAACGAGTAAAGGGAACATTTCAACCTTGCTTCTGGTCATTACGCTGATCGCTCTGATCCTTTCATTGGGCATTCTGGCCGAGCTTATGGTGTCCAGCCGCGTACGTGCAGGCAAATATGTGAACCCTTATGTGGCCGGTCAGGTCATCAGGGGAACCATCTACGACCGCAACGGAAGAGCCCTTGCCCTTGAGGTTCCACAGCAGAACGTCTACGTCAGGACACCCGTTGAAGACGAGAACCTCATCTCCCAGATACTGTCCATCCACATAGGTAAGACTCCGGGCGAGATCCTGGCGTTTCTCAGGAACCACTCCGAAGGAACCTTTCAGGTCGCAAAGGACATACCGGCATCCGATGCGGCGAATCTTGCCGCCGACCTTGAGAAATCCGGAGTCCCGTCGGGTATGGTTTCCGTTACCAAGGAATATGCACGGACCTATCCCGCGGCCTTCCACGCAGCCCAGCTCATCGAGGAGACCGAGCAGGCTTTCGACCACGTCCTCTCCCCCATTCCTGGCTTCAACCAGACCACAACCTACGGCAGCGATGTATATCTGACAATTGACCTGGACATCCAATATCTTCTTGACCTTGCCCTTCAGCAGATCTACGAAGTCCAGAGTCCCGAATACTGCGTGGCCTTCATAGCGGATGCAAGGACATCCGAGGTCCTGGCGGCAACGACCTATCCGTTCTACGACCTGAACGACTCGTCAACCATACCCGCACAGCAGAAGATCAGCCGGGCCCTTCTGAGTTCGCTGTCCCGTCCGGACATCAGACTTCTGAACATCAGGCCGGTTCTGAAAGTCACCGGTCATGACAGCAGCGCCACCGTCGATTCGTATCAGATGGACAGGAACTTCACATCTGACCTGGACATAGTCAGGGACAAGATGACCAATGCCGACGGAAGGACGGCGATAGTTGCCGCAATCCCCGAGACAGAAAAGAAATATGTTGTTTTCATCGCATCCGTGAATCCAAAATATCACCAGAATTCCTATGTGATGGATGCGGCGATCAGGTCCATTGAGACAGGCCTCTCAGCCCAGAGCAAGATCTGAGAGTATCTTCTCCTGCTTGATGAGCATGGGCTCCGACATATCGTTCGTCTGATGGTTCTCTCCGGAAAGATGAAGCACCCCGTGGATCAGAAGCCTCCTGAGCTCCTCGTCTTCCGAGACATTGAAAGTCCCGGCATTGCGTTTCAGGACATCCGGACAGATGACCATATCACCCAGCACACGCTTTCGTCTGCCGGCGCTGACAAATGCAATCCCGTCCGGATTCTCATCCTCGGCAGCGAAGCTTAGGATGTCAGTACTGTCGTCTATTCCCCTGAAATCCCTGTTCATGGAGTGCATAGAGGCCTCCGTTACAAAGGATACGGAGAATTCGACATTCTTAAGTCCCAGGTAGTCCAGAACCTTGCCAAGATAGTCCGATACTGCTTTCTTAGGAGCAAAAGCCTTGAAAGATGCGTCTTCGTAGGAAATATCGATAGTGTTCACGTCAGTCCTCGTCAGGGTACTCTATTCTGGAGTGGTTCCTTGCGACAAGCGTCTTGACGAACGTGTCCGCAAGGGTCTTGATGTCGTTCATTGTAAGGTTGCTGTTGTCCAGCTGTCCGCGCTCGATCTTGCCCATGAAGATCGAATTGATCAGTTTTGCATACTTCGAGGCATTCGGCGTGACCGTACGGCTTGCAGCCTCTATGCTGTCGGCCAGCATGACGATTCCGCATTCCTTGAAATCCGGAATCTCGGCGTTGTACGAATAGTCCCCTGCCCTGACGGTCTCTCCCCTGTCATCGTTGGATGCGGCCTGGAACTTCAGGGCCTCGTTATAGAAGTACGCTATGATGTCGTTTCCATGGTGGTTGGCGATGATCTTGATGATCTCGGCGGGAAGTCCTATCTCACGTCCCTTGTCCGCACCAACCTTGACATGGCTCTTGATGACGGCGACGGAAAGGCTTGGATTCAGGTCATCGTGCTTGTTGACACCGCTCTGGTTCTCGACGAAGTATTCGGGATGCTCGATCTTTCCAATATCGTGGTAGAGGGCACCGACACGGGCAAGAAGCGGGTTTGCACCGATTGCCCTGGCACCGACTTCCGAGAGGTCTGCTACGGCCATGCTGTGGCTGTAGGTTCCGGGAGCCGCCTGGGAAAGCCTTGAAAGGAGCGGACTCTGTCCGTATGCCAGCTCATATAGCCTGAACACCGTTGGCAGGTTGAAGACCCTTTCGATAACAGGCATGACTGCGGAACACAGGATCTGTGCAACAGCCACATTTATCAGGGTCCCGAGCAGGACGGTGAAGACCATGTCCATCGACGACTGGTTGATGATCATGAACAGGATCGTGATTCCGGCACAGGTGATGGATGAGAAGAACCACTGGTAGATGCCGTCGATCCTCCTGTTGAAGAACCTGAGCAGGAAAACACATGAGGATCCGCAGATCAGGCAATAGAAGAATGTCATTATGGTAGATGTCGGAAGCGTCGCCATGACTGCCGAGAAAATGGCGGATGAAACGAATCCGATGCGCTTGTAGCCTGTGACCTGCGACATGAACATGGGCAGGAAGAACACGGGAAGGAACGAGTCCGAGAACTCCAGTTTCAGCCTCGACGAAACCAACGTGAAGAAATAGGTTGCAACGAGCGAAACGATGAAACTGAACACCAGCAGGAAATGATGTTCCCTGTAGTGGAGGTCCTTGCTTCCGAGGAACATCCCGAACAGAAACAGCCCGATCGAAAGGATGATGATGTTGAACACAACCTGTCCGACGAATTCCAGAAGCGAGAAATGGTTGCTCTGGTTGATTAGCATCTTCAGAAGCTCGATGTGCTCGGTCCTGATGACGTGGTCTGCCTCGATGATCAGCTGTCCCTTTGTGACCGGAATGACAACAGGGTTCACGGCTTTCTCAGCCAGATCCCTTCTCTGCTCCGTCAATGTGACATCGTACATGATGTTCGGCTCTATCACATCCAGAACCATCTCCTCGAGGAGCAGACCCTCAAGGGCAGTGAAATCCATGAGGACACCGGATAGCCTTGACTGGATGAAGTTTCTTACATTTCCGGATGTGAGTATGTCGCTCGCGGAAAGGGATATCCTGTGCTCGTGGTTGTTCAGGGAATTGATGTAGATGTTGCTCAACGTAATGTAGTCATATCCGTCTTCCTTGACCTTCTCTATCTCATCTGCACTGAAATATCCTATTGAGAGGATCTGGTTGACTATGTCGTATGCAATGGAGATCAGTTTGTAGTCGTTCAGATCGAAGAGCTGTTTGGAAAGATCGGACTTCAAAGTCCTTTCTATGTAGTCCAAGTCCCCGTTGATGATGGCGGATCTGAGGCTGTCGGCCTTTGAAATGACGGCATAGGTCTCGGCACTTGAATATGAGAATACAGGAGCAACCGCCTGTCTTGCCTTCTGTTTGGCTGCGTTGGTCGCATCATAGTCGATCAGGTCGACCGAGGTCTTCGCATACACGTTCTTCTCTGCGATCTCACCGAGAGTGAAACCCGAATAGATCGATTTGTACTGGACCTTTGTGTGGAGCTTCAGAAGAACGGGAAGAAGCACTGAACCTGCAAGCATTATGAGTAAACAGATAAAGAATATGAGCTTACGGTTGCTGATCCTATCTGCCTTAGTTTTTTTCATATGCGTCTATGATCCTTTGCACTATCCGTGACCTCACGGTATCGCGTGCCGTGAAATTCACGAATGAAATGCCCTCTATGTCCCTCAGAATCTCCCTGGCCTGGACAAGTCCGCTGGCAGAAGTCTTAGGCAGGTCTATCTGCGTGACATCTCCGGTTATTATAGCACATGAGTTTTCACCAATCCTAGTGAGAAACATCTTCATCTGGGCCTGAGTGGTGTTCTGCGCCTCATCAAGAATGATGCAGGCGTTGTGGATGCTCCTTCCCCTCATGTATGCAAGCGGCGCGATCTCTATGGAACCCGAATCCTCCAGACGCCTGATAGTTGCGGGTGCGATTATGGCCTCCATGCTGTCATACAGGGGCTTCAGGTATGGATTGAGTTTCTGGGACAGGTCACCCGGCAGGAAGCCGAGGCTCTCACCGGCCTCCACAACAGGACGGGTCAGGATCAGTTTCTGCTTCCTTCCGCTGAGAAGCTCGCCGAGGCTGTAGGCAACTGCTAGATAGGTCTTTCCTGTGCCGGCAGGACCCACTCCGAACGTTATCTGGCTGTGTTTCATTGACTTGATGTAGTCTTCCTGGCGGTTGCTCTTCGGATATACCGAACGACTGAGTACTGAGATGAACTCGTGCTTGGAAGGAGTGGCCTCCGAGCCTTTCTCGCTTGCGTTCTGGGAAGCCTTGAACTCCATCAGGATCTCGAACTCCCCTATCTCGCTTGTGACGGCTGACAGTCTCTTGAGCCTGTCCATCAGGTCAGTGAATAGAAACGCGCTCAGCTGCGGAGTCGGGCTCTCCTCCGTGTTGCATTCCGCCCTGTCGCCTCTTACATAGATGCTGCATCCGAGCAGCTTCTCAAGGTAAGGAATGTTCGAGTCGTTGATTCCGCAGATGCTTCTCATTGCATCAGGATCATCAAATACGAAGCTTGTACCCATCACTTCCACTCCCTGTTGCTTGCATCCCAGGCACCCTGTGTCTTGAGTTCCGGGATGGCGTTCCATTTGACATAGACCGTAACGGTAGGAACCCATTCATATTTTCCTGAATACTGTGTGGTCATGCTGCCCTGAGCGTCTATATACAGGTTCCAGTCCCTCATGTAGTGGACGACCTTTACCTTGAAAGACGACAGGTTGAAACCTGTGCTCTTGCGGCCGTTTCCGAAGAAGTCGAACGATTTCAGAAGGTCTTCTATCATCTTCTGGAAGACGAAATTGCCCTCGTTGTCGTAATACCTCGAGAACGACTTGTTTGCGCTGTTCACGCTTATCCCAAGATCCAGGAATTCTGCGATGTTGAAGGTCAGCGAAAGCCCTGCAGTCATATATGTCCTGAACGGGTTCATGAAGTCATAGTTGAAGGTGTAGTCCACGGCCGTCTCCATGGAGATACGGTTTTTCCAGAAGAAGGTCTTGTCCTGTGAAAGCCTGAGACCCACATTCAGGCTGTCCTTCTCAAAGTCCTCGCCGGTGAATTTGATTCCGCTCGACACCTTCAAGTCCAGCAGGTTCGTATCCAGAAGATATTCGCCTGAGAACGAAAGGCTGGAAGCGACGAACTTCTCGATGAACTTGGAGCTCTGGCTGAAGGAAAGGCCCTTCAGAGGAGAGAACGACAGATTCTGGACTAGGGTGTATCCCTTCCACGGATCCGTACCTTCCGTCTTGATCTTGGCGAAATCGAAGCTGTTGTTGACTGCCAGGGAGAAACTTCCGCTCTTGTATGAAAGGTTCAGGTTCGCCACGCCCTTCTCGAACTCATCCTGCCCGTCCGGCCTTTTCATCGAGAAATCCGCACTTGCGTTGAATCCGTTGCGTGAATAGGATAACGACGGCTTGAGGATCTCCGTCATCGGCTTCAGCTGGACGTAGAAACCGAACGTGAACGGGCTCCACGTCTTGGAGATCGATGCATTGTGCGCAGTGACGTCCGTCGCGTTCCACTCACCCCACCTGTCCGTCTCGCTCTGTGGATTGGACTTTGAATAGTGTATGAAGAGCCTCTGGGTCAGGTTGTATGTCAGACCGACTTTCGGGACCGATGCCGCAAGCACATGCGACAGATAGAACTCCTCTATCTCCACGGGATTGTCTTCGGATATCGATGCAAGGCTGTGGTTGAACTGAGGCTTGAGAGTCTCGGTGATCTTGAACCAGTTTCCGGGAACGGCCGCATCGGCATACAGGGTCCCGCTGATCTTGGTATAGTAGTTGTCCCTGGCAAGCTCCTGCTTGAAAACGTTGTCCATGGTCTGGTTGTAGGTATATCCCAGCTTGAGGGATCCGGCCTCGGAGACATTTGTACGCTCAAGCTTCAGATCCGGTCCCTTGTAGTATGTCAGAGAACCATCCTTTGAGGAGGACGAACCGCGTGGGGCGTTCTGAAGCTCCTCGGAGAGTTCCGACTGCTGTGATGAGAAGTACTTTGCCAGATCGTTGGAGTACCCTATTGTGGTAGTACTGTTTCTGGCCTGCCCCTTCAGGTCAAGGATCACACCGTCCGAGGAGAAGCTCAGATACGGTAGCGACGCCTCCTTTACCTGGGATTCGTAATAGTACTCGCCTGACGACTGGTCTTTTGTCCTGACAAGGTTGTAGTCCACATCGGCCTTGAGAGAGCTCAGATTGAAGTTGAAACTGCCGAGTTTCAGCTTGTATGAGGAATCAAGAGACCATGTATAGGTGGTCTGGCTTGAGTATGTTGACGGGAAATATTGGGTGGTGCCCAGAAGAGAGTCTATCGAGAAGGCGGTGTTCCTGTTCAGGAAGTCCACACGTACGGCAGGGTCGCTTCTGATCGGAAGAGCAGCCACAACCTTCAGGTTCTCCAGCCTGTAGTCCAGGTTGAAGTCCAGACTGTATCTGAACCTTCTCATGTTGTTTATGTCCAGAACTGGCCTGTATGAGGCCACACCTATGGCCCCAACCCCCAGACGCTTGTTAAAGAACTTGTTCATGGTGTCTATACCGACGGCAGCACCGAGTTTCTGGTAGACATCGGCGAACACGGCCATGTAGCTTCCGGAATCCCTTGCCCATTTCTCAAGGGGACTGAGCTCCTCGCCCTCCTTCAGTTCCCTGTAGTAGAGGCCGTCGTGTATCATAGTCGACTTGTTTTCCGATTCGAAGAACGAGGCAAGTCCGGAAATGGTGCCTGAGTCATCCGAATCCGAGGAACTGGACGAAGTGGACTTCGTTCCCTCCTGACCGAGCCTGGGGTACTGTCCGTAGACCTCGTAGGTGTTCGTCATGAAAGCGCCCTTGGTGCTGGACAATCCTATGGACGGGTTGAACGACAGCGTGGTTCCCGGATAGAAGAACACAGGGAAATAGAACACCGGAACGCGACCCAGCCTGAAGATTGCCCTGTCGATGAAAAGATCGTTCTGGGAAAGGGAAAGCTTCTTTGCCGAGATGCTCCAGTACGGGTCTTCCTGCCATGTCGAGATGGTTCCGTCGTCGAAGAAGACACCCGATGAGTCACCGTCATATGAGATCTCCTTTCCGCTTACGAAGAAAAGGATTCCCGTTCCGCCGGAGTTCTTTCTGGTGGTGGTGCTCAGACCATCGAATACAATCACATCCAGGGCATTCCAGTCAAGGCTGACAACCTGTCCGCGGAACGTCCTCTTGTCACCTTCCTGGTCCTCCAGGACAACATTTCCCGAAGCCTGCAGGATCTTGGACTTCAGGTCTATCACAACCGCTCCGGCCACCAAGGTCCTCTTTCCCGTATTCTCCGCGGTGAACGAGACCTTCACGCCTCCGGACATGACAATCACATCCTGGATTGTGTTCATGTAGTCGGCATGGTCTATGGAGATAGAGGTCACCGGCCCCACTTCCTGTTCCTGTTTCGGCTCCGCTTCCCCGGGTGTCAGGCCGAAACGTCCCAGGATGGCACTCCTGAGGGCCTCCTCTCCAAGGGAGGTGTCGATTCCGTAGGATTCCGCCATCCTGACAAGCTCACCGTAGGTGCATGACATGATCGACCGCCTCAGCAGATCGTCATCCGCAAAGGCAGCCGAAACAACCACGAGAAGGATAAGAAGAACAGCCAGAAAAGACTTTCTCATCTACCTCCGTCACCTTTTGAGCATGTCTTTCAGGAACTGACCGGTATACGAACCCTCGCATAAGGCAACATCCTCAGGTGTCCCCTGTGCGACAATATGTCCGCCTCCGTCCCCGCCTTCAGGCCCAAGGTCTATTATATGGTCAGCAAGCTTGATTACGTCCAGATTATGTTCGATCATCACAACAGTGTTGCCCGCATCCACAAGCCGGTTCACAACCTCCATAAGCTTCTTGATGTCGGCAAAATGGAGACCTGTGGTAGGCTCGTCCAGGACATACAGCGTCTTTCCCGTTCCCACCTTGCTCAGCTCCAGCGAGAGCTTCACCCTCTGGGCCTCTCCTCCGCTGAGCGTCAACGCGCTCTGACCGAGCTTTATGTAACCCAGTCCCACGCTGTCCAGCGTCTGGAGCTTCCTTTTGATCGGCGGAACGGCCTGGAAGAACTCCAGAGCCTCGGAAACCGTCATATCCAGAACATCAGCTATGCTCTTTCCCTTGTATTTTACAGCAAGAGTCTCTATGTTGAACCTTTTTCCGTGACAGACATCACATGTGACGTATACGTCCGGAAGGAAGTTCATCTCGATCTTGATTGTTCCGTCGCCGTGGCAGTGTTCGCAGCGTCCGCCAGGCACGTTGAACGAGAACCTTCCGCCCCTGTATCCGCGGGCCTTGCTCTCGGGCAGACTGGCATACAGTTCCCTGATGTGCCCCCAGACCTCCACATAGGTGGCAGGATTGGACCTCGGGGTCTTTCCTATGGGGCTC
>JBGVBT010000021.1:0-14560 GCA_045225895.1 Sphaerochaetaceae bacterium | reverse complement strand
CAAGGAAGTCGAGATCAACTCAGAGGAGACAGATCTAGTCGACTACAGCGCAAAGGCCAACTTCAAGGTTCTCGGATCACGTCTCGGTAAGGCCATGAAGGAAGTTGCTTCCAAGATCCAGACAATGAAATCCGAAAGGATCGCCCAGATCCTCGAAGGCTTCAAGGATGAGGTCTCGTTCGGTGAGAACCAGAAGGTCCAGCTCTCAGCCGACGATCTTGTTATCCAGAGGAACGAGAAGCAGAACCTCAAGGTCCTGAACGAAGGTCAGCTGACTGTCGGTTTCGACACGGAGGTTGATCAGAACCTTCTCAACGAAGGTCTTGCAAGAGACATCATCAGGGCAATCCAGACTCTGAGAAAGGAGAGCGGATTCGAGGTTTCCGACAGGATCATCCTCACAATCGGCGGCGATGAAGAGGTCAGGGCTGCATATGAGCAGTTCAAGTCCTTCATCGAGTCCGAGACCCTGTCCAGATCCTCCTGCTTCGATGAGAATCTTGATGTTCCCGAGAACGATTTCGGAGTGAAGATCAAGATCGCAAAGGCATGATATAGACATGAACAAAGCTGCCATCCGGTCCATTTCATTGGTTCTCCTGGCTGTGGTGCTGCTCATGTGCTCCTGTGTGACAAAGATGCCGTACGGGGACGAGCAGTACTTCCAGGGCCTTGGGCTGGATGGCGAGTTTGTCATTACCGTCAATGCGGAACTTATCGACCCTGACCTTTACATCCAGTCAGATGATGCCGGAGTCAACTACATCAAGAACCGCATGACAAGGCTTTCAATAGCCTTGTACGACAACGGAACAACATCAGTTGCGGATGATTTCTCCACCTATGACTTCTACGGTGCCATAGAGGGGAACATCTCCAGGACTCTGGTGAACAGCGCCCTTTCGATGAACAGCAGATTCAATGCATCGAAGGACGAGGATTCCAAGCTCAAGTTCTTTGTCGATACGCAAAGCGGAATGGAGGCTGCCGTTCCCACCAAGGGAATAATCCTTTTCTCATCAACGGACGTCGTTTCCAACTATAACCGTACATTCGTCCAGGGCCGTCAGAAGCTCATCTCGGACGAGGAGGCCGCCAAGCTTGCCTCTTCCCAGATAGGAATCTACGTATCCAACCCAAAGACGATGATTGACCTCGGTCTGGACATCAGCCAGGCATCGCTTGCCAATATCGAGACTGTACTTATGGTCATCGATGACGATGTCATCTCCATTGACTTCAAGCTGAAAAGCCAGGAGCTTGCCGATTCCTTCTCTATCCTCGTGAAGGCAGGTTATGTGGGCAATCTGAGAAAGAACGGAGAGAAGGCCGATGTTGCGAAACTGAAGCAGATGTTCACGCAGGAACTGGACAATGTTCACGTCAACGGCCTGGAGCTTCCTCAGGAGCAGAAGGATGCCATCAACGAGGTCATAACCTCACTGCTTTCAATTCTCTGAACTGATAAAAGGAATCTCAGCCAAAGCCTCATAGATGGGCCCTGAAGGGCGCAGCGTGCTCTTGTACAGGGTAAGACCTCGGACTGTGAACGGAACGTGGTTCACCTCAATGGAATTCAGCCTTATTGTGCTCAGATCCACACGACGGCCGAGAGTGATGTGTGCCCGAAACGGCTTGTCGTCGAAAGGAATCCTCACATCCCAGGCGGCACGGTACACATCCTGGGCAAGGGAGAGAAGGGTGTTGTCACGTTCGGTCGAGCAGAAAACGGTTGCAGCCTCCGGCTGGGCGAAATAACCCAGCCTGCAGAGCTTAAGGTCAAACGGCTTGTATTTCTCCGCAACATCCTCGAGAACCCTGCACATTGCATCGGCCTGGACATCGGTTATGTCTCCGAGGAATGCAACAGTCATGTGGTACATGTCGGATGATGGATAGGAACCGTGACAGAGTCCCTTGATAGATCCTGCCAGACGGGAAAGCTCCTTTCTGGCTTCAGACCCGATATCGAGGGCTATGAAGGCCCTGAATGTGTTCGGGTGGTTGAAATTCCGTGGTCTGTGGTCGTGATGGCGTTCAGACATGGTAGCTGATCTCGAATTCCTCGGCTTCGCTAACGCACTTGGCAAGAAGCTCGTCGATGTTCATCTCTTTGAATGATTTCTTCTCCATATCGACTTCAGGTCTCACCAGCGGATGCTTGGGGCTGAATATGACGCAGCAGTCGTCGTATGGAAGGATGCTGGTCTCATAGGTTCCGATCTGGCGGGCAGTGGAGATTATCTCCTCCTTGTCCATCGCCACAAGCGGTCTGAGGACGGGAATCTCGGACATGCTGTTGGTGAAGCACATGCTCTCGAGAGTCTGTGATGCCACCTGACCCAGAGCCTCGCCTGTTACGAGAACCTTGCAGTCACGGGCTTTTGCGATCATGTTGGCAACCTTCATCATGCAGGCGCGCATCATCAGGGTATGTTCCTCTTCCTTGGAGTGGTCCTTGATCCAGAGCTCACATTCGGTGAAGTTCACAACGACAAGATTGGTGCCCTGGTTGTAGGGGGCGACAATCCTTGCCAGGTCCTTGACCTTCTGTAGGGCCATGTCGGAGGTATAGGGATAGGCATGGAAATAGAGGCAGTCCTGCTTCAGGCCTCGTTTGGCCATGCGCCAGAAGGCGACAGGGGAGTCTATTCCACCTGAAAGGAGAAGAAGGCCTTTTCCCGCGGTTCCGACAGGAAGACCTCCGGGACCGGGAACTGGAGAGGTATAGAGATATACCTTATCACGGACCTCGACCCTGAGCTCCTTCTCCGGATTCTTCACTTTGACCTTCATGTCAGGATAACGGTCCAGAACCACGCCACCCAGTTCGGACTCGATCTGGTAGCTGTTCATGAAAAAGCTCTTGTCGCCCCTTCGGCACTCTACCTTGAACGTTCCCTTTCCGTCTGAGAACGGTTCGTTCTCGATGAGGGCTTTGGCACTTTGGACAATGGCATCCCAGTCCTTGGCGCAGACTATGGCCTTTGAGAAACCAACGACTCCGAATGTCGTTCTAAGTGTTTTTATGACAGTCTCCTCAGGACAGGACCTGTCCACATAGAGGTAGAAACGGCCTTTCTCACGGGTTAGAAGACTCCTGTGCGGATGGATCTTCAGCTTGATGTTGTTCTTGAGCTTCTTCTCGAAGAAGTTCCTGTTCATACCCTTGAGGCTGATCTCGCCAAGTCTGATGAGATACAGATTCATATCGTCCGTGTTGATGTTGCTCATGTCAGCTCCTGTTAATCCCGAGTTCCTTTGCAGCTTCCTTCAATGCTTTGCAGAGAAGTTCCACTTCAGTTTCCAAAGTGCCGCTTCCCATGGATATCCTTATGCTGGACATCCTTCTGCTGTGGTCGATTCCCATGGCTGTCAGTACGCTTTCCGCCTTTCCCCTTGAATTGGAGGAACAGGCGCTTCCAGCAGAAAGACAGAAACCCTTGTCAGCCATAACCCTGAGGAATACCTCAGATGGAACAGGTTTAACGCAAATGTTTATTATATAAGGGGAAATCTCAAGACCTGCATCCGTAGGCGGAGATATCAGAGTATATCCCGCCTCAAGAGAAGCCTTTTCAATTTTGCTTCTATAGCCCAAAACTTCATTGTATTTCACATCCATGACGGACATGGAATCCTTAAGTGCCGCACTCATGGCGCAGATTCCTGCCAGATTCTCGGTTCCGGGTCTGAGTCCGGATTCCTGCCCGCCACCGCGAGACAGGGACATGATGGCCTTGCTTCTGCAGTAGAGGATTCCGACACCTCTTGGACCGCAGAACTTGTGGGCGCTGAATGCAGCACTGTCGAAGTCATCCTCCGCAGGACGGAACGGAATCTTTCCCAGAGCCTGGACGGCATCGCAGTGGATGTGGACAGGGCGTCCGTTCTTCCTCGAGTATTCACGGACAGTCCTTACCAGCTCCTTTGTTTCTAGAACCGTTCCGGTGACATTGTTCACCTTCATGAAGGCAACCATCCTGACCTTCTCATTCAATGCTTCGGACAATGCTGCAGGATCAAGATAGCCTCCGGGGCATCTGAGGGCAGTGAACTTCCAGCCTGCAGACTCGAGGATCCTCTTGAATTCAAGGACAGCCGAGTGCTCGATTCCGGTTGTTATTATCTCTCCGGGAGAAGGGGAATTGAGAAGTGAGGAAAGGACTATGGAATCGCTTTCCGTTCCGCCGCTTGTGAAAAAGATTTCGGACGGCTTTGTACCGAGCATCGAGGCAACCATGGAGCGTTCGGATTCAAGACGCTTCTTTGCCTCAACTCCCAAGGGATGGGTTGAAGAGGGGTTACCTATGAAAATGGAGGCCGCTTCCGCATAGGCATCGATGGAGGCTTTGCTCATAGGGCTTGTTGCTGTCCAGTCAAAATAGTGCATATCAGAATTCCTATACGGAGGGAACCATGACGACGTTCTTGATGATCTCCTCGTCGATGGGCCTTATCTCGTATTCACCCTGGTCCTTGAGAAGTACGAAGTTCGCCACTCCGTTAACCGATATCCTGTTTTTCATGATCTGTGTCCTGTATGCCATCCAGTCACCGCGCTGGATGCGGTATTTGACATCGAAACCGTAGAATGCGAAAAGCTTGATCACACCTGCGGCGAATTCGGGAGTGCAAAGTCCCAGCTCACGGCTGACTTCCATGGCCTTGCATACTCCCCATGCCGTAGCCTGACCTGAGGACCAGGAAAGGCGTGACATCCCCTCAAGGGCATAGGCGAATGTGCTTCCGAGATTCAGTGCCGCCCTGATTCCGAACCTCTCGTACGGATCGTTCTCAACATAGCCTTTCTTGATCTGAAGTGAGATGGAGACTATCTGCCTCAGGATGTCCGGATCACGGTCCATGATAAGCTGCTTCTGGGTTGCGATTATGTTGAACAGGGAATCGTCCTTTGTGAGCAGACTGTGTTTCAGGACCTCTGCAAAGCCGTTCATATACTCCTTGTTCGGGAGAGATTTCAGACTGTCCGTGCAGATCAGGACCTCGTTTGCAGGGAAAAAAGTTCCGACGACTTCCTTTGAGAACTTGAAGTTGATGGAGGTCTTTCCTCCTAAGGCCGAGGAGGCCATGCTCATGAGTGTGGTGGGTATGAGGATGACCTTGCAGCCCCTCATGTAGATGGAGGCGGCAAATGCCGTGACATCGCAGATCATTCCTCCTCCCAGCGCTATGAAAGTGCACTCACGACCGAGGTTGTTGTCTATTGCGACACTGATTATCCGCTCCACACAGGCGAAGCTTTTTGAGGACTCTCCGGCTTCCAGGACAACGTTCGGTGAGGGCAGGGGTCTGACCATCCTGGCTGTGTTCGAATCACAGACCCACATGGTGCTTTTGCCGTACGTCCCGACATGATAAGACAGGTCGGAGAAGCTGTCGGCCATAAGAACCTTTGTTCCCAGACAGTTCAGAATTTCCCTCATGTAATAATATTACATCAAAATATAAACGACGTTCAATCAAGAAGACGAAGTATCCTGTTATATGCCTTCCGCAGTTCGGGCAGATCGACCTCGTCCATGATCCCCAGTAGTGTGTATGCAGTGTTGTTCAGGGCATCGGAGAAGTTCCTGTTGACGTGGAAGAAGACGCTGCCCTTACCTGAGACCAGAAGTTCCAGGAAACCGAGCTTCCCTTTTTCCTTAAGGGGCGAAAGCTTCAGAAGGGTGGGAAGGAGCGGAACAAGCCCGTTGATGTTACCCAGGTTGAAAACCTGGCTGCTAGGCTGCATGACAAGACCTTCCGGTCCGAAATCCACACGCCCGTCAAGGCTGATGATGTCATAGAGTCTGTCTCCGTAATTGACGTAACTTCCGTTATATAGAACTGCGGCGGCGATTCCCTTCGGGTGCCTTGAAGCACGTCTGAATGCCTTTGCAAGCGCAGGAAGGTCCGAAGACGGAATGACGGCGATGTTGCGTGTGTTCTTCTTTCCGATATCTCTGATGACCGGGAATTCGAACCCGTATATACGCACGACTTTCTCCGATGCCTCTTTGGATGACTTTGATGAGATGTTCGCACCTCTGGAAGATGATCTTCCGCTCTGGATCTCGTGTCTGGTTTTTTCCCGAACCTCGCTTTCCCTGGACATCTTTCTGAGGGTGTCCGAAAGGCTTTGGGAGATTTCGGGAACCCAGTCCGGATAAAGGGGTGAAACGGTGCGTGCATACATCTTTGTGGTCATGACTATCTCACCGGCAAGGATGTACTGAGGGGCATTCCTGAACCAGGCGGAACCCGGATGGATGTAGATCTCATCCGTTGTGATCGTCCTGTAGACAAAAGCCTTTTTTCGTACGCAGACGTACTGCAGAAGTCCTGCACCCAGGCAGACAAGAAGGTCATGGGCAAAACGCTCGGCATCATTTTCCGTTCCCTGGGGAATGGGGAACCCCATCTCCTCGGTGATCTGACAGAGCTGGTCTGTGATGTGCATGATCTCATCCATGCTCTGCATGTCCAGGTAATTGGCCGAGCAGAATTCCTCGCGCTTCTTCTGAGTTACAAGTGCCTGATACTTCCAGTAGATTGTCTGATAGCTCAGGAAATCACCGAACTGGTTGTTGAAACGTCTGTGTGCGCTTCTGGCGATGTCTTCCTCTCCCGGAGGAAGGACGAACGGTGTCTTTGCAGACAGGAATGCGAGACAGATTATGACAGGCCTGACAACATCAGGATAACGTCTGAGAGCCTCTACGAGCGCCCTTGAATGGCGCGGAAGAAGCGGATAACGCACCATAATCTCTCCGATCGATGTCAGATGGCGCATGTCGTCTATGGCCTGAAGCAGCTTCAACGTCCGTTCTCCGCTCTGCAGGGCCTTCGAATCAGGTTTTGTAATGTAGGGGAACTTCTCGAAATCATAGATGCCCAGATCCACCATTCGGAGGACTACCTCTGAAAGATCAGTCCTGAGGATCTCCTCCGTTGTCCACAGCGGACGTGATTCGAAATCCTCCTTGGAGAACAGCCTGTAGCAGAGTCCGGGTGATGTACGTCCGGCTCGGCCCTTCCTCTGTTCGGCAGATGACCTGCTGATGGGTCTTAGAACAAGTGAGGAAGTGAAATCGGTCTGGTTGTAGTAGTTTATCTTGGCAAAGCCGCTGTCTATGACAATCCTGATTCCGTCGATGGTAAGGCTGGTCTCTGCGATGTTGGTCGCAAGGACAACCTTCATCTTTCCTTCCTCCGTCTCCTCGAAGACAAGTTCCTGCTCCTCTTTGTTCAGCCTTCCGTACAGCGGATAGATCTGGAGGTGGGTGTGGTCACATTCGTAGTAGATCTGCTGCATGGTTGTCTTGATGTCGAACTCTCCGGGAAGGAATACAAGTGTGTCCTCGTTGTCTCTGTAGCCGCTTGCCTTGAAACGTTTCAGGATCTGGTTGAGCAGGGTGCACACCGCATGGGCGCACTCATCGGTATCGCCTTTTGTCCTCAGCGGGAAGTACTTGACGTCCACGTTGAATACCCGTGTCTTGATCGAGATTACAGGAGCGTTGGAGAAGAAGCGGGAGAATACCTTGGTGTTGAGTGTGGCCGATGATATTATCACCTTCAGTTCCGGACGGCGGATTGTTATCTGTTTCAGAAGCCCCAGGATGAAATCGATGTTCAGGCTTCTCTCATGGGCCTCGTCGACCATGATCACGCTGTAACGGGAAAGGTCCTGATCGGTCTTCAGCTCCTGAAGGAGCATTCCGTCCGTGAGTATCTTGATCCGTGTGTTGACATCCGTTGTATCGTAGAAGCGCATCTTGTAGCCGCAGTAGTTCTCGGGAAGGTTCTCCGATGCTATCTGGCTCTTGATGAAGGAACAGACACCCAGAGTCGCTATTCTTCTGGGCTGGGTAATACCTATGACACCGGATGCGGCGTATCCGGCTTCCTTGAGAATGATGGGAAGCTGTGTGGTCTTTCCAGAGCCTGTGGGGCTCTCGACTATGATGACCTGGTTCGCCTCAAGGGCATCCAGTATCATCTGACGGCTTCTGTATACGGGAAGGCTTTTGAAATCAGTCATCAGTTACGGTTTCACCAGCTTTGCTATCTGGTCAAGGCTGAGACCTTCAAGCACCTTCCTTGTGGCTATCTCCTTCACGGAGAACACATCTCCGCTCTGGGAGGACACGACGAAGGGGATTCCGTTCTTCTCCGCATATGCGAACTGCTGACCGAGTCCTTTCTCTCCGACATAGGAATCGGCGTTTATGCCTTTGGCACGTAGCTTCATGGCAACGCTCTCCGACCAACCGATATCGTCCTTGTTGGAAACAACCATGACGTCGGCATAGGAGGAATCGGTGACAATCGGGCTCCTGAGCTCCTCCAGTGCGGCGATCAGGCGGTCAAGACCGATGCAGGAACCGACACCGGGGAGGTTCTCCTTGGTGTACAGGCCGGCAAGGTTGTTGTATCTTCCACCCGAGCAGATGGAGCCGATCTGGGGCATGTCGAGAAGAAGGGTCTCGTAGACGATTCCTGTGTAGTAGTCCAGACCTCTGGTGATGGATGTGTCAAGCGAGAAATCCTTCTCGATTCCGCATGCCTTCATCATTGTCAGGATCTGGCCCAGTCTGACAATCTCATCAACCTGGCCGAACATTTCCTCAAGGATGGAAAGGGTCTTTCCGAAATCGGCCTTGTCAATCGAGATGAAGTCTATGACCTTGTCCGTCTGCTCCTGGGTGAGGCCATCCTCGATGAGGATCTCGCAGACACCTTCACGGCCGATCTTGTTCAGTTTGTCAATGGCCCTGAGCACATCCTGGGACCTGTCCTGAATTCCGAGACCTGCGAGGAAGCGGTTGAGAAGACCTCTGTGGGAAACCGATACCTTGAAAGGACCGACCTTCATCTGAGAGAGACATGTGTGGATCAGAAGGAGGATCTCGAAATCGCTCTGTGCGTTGTCCACTCCGACCATGTCGAAATCGCATTGCCAGAACTCGCGGTATCTGCCTTTCTGAGGCTTCTCGCCACGCCAGACCTTGCTCATGTGGTAGCGCTTGAACGGGAAGGAGAGAAGGCTGTAGTTCGCGGCGACATAACGTGCAAGCGGGACGGTGAGGTCGAACCTCATGGCCACATCACGGCCGCCGTTGTCTGTGAAGCGGAACATCTGCTTGTCCGTCTCCCCGCCGCCTTTACCGAGAAGGACCTCGGTGTATTCGAGAGCCGGAGTGTCGATGGGCACGAAACCGAACGACCTCAGTATCCGCTGGATCTCGGACATGAGCTTCTGCCTCACTATTTCCTGCTGAGGAAGGCTGTCTCTGAAGCCTTTAAGTACTTTCGGTTCTATCATTATTGCACCCCTGGTGTTGAACTTTAACAAGAAATTTGCTGTAATACATTCTATACAAAATCACGAATTGTTCAACGGCTGTATAGATGTTTATCAGATATAAGAAAGGGGCCGGCGGACTGGATGCGGTTGCACAGGTCTACTCCAGAGAAGAGAACAAGATAGATCCGGCCCTCATCGACAGGAATGCCGTCTGCGTAGTAAAGAGATTGACCCAAGCAGGCTATGAGAGCTACATAGTCGGCGGTGCTGTACGTGACCTGATCCTGGGAAGGATCCCGAAGGATTTCGACGTAGCCACGGCCGCATCTCCAAGACAGGTCCACAAGCTGTTCTACAATTCAAGGATAATCGGCCGCAGGTTCAGGATAGTCCACATAACATTCGGAGACGAGATCATTGAGGTCTCCACATTCAGGAGCACCAAGGACCATGACTATTCAAACGACAACCAGTACGGAACGATCGAAGAGGACTCCACAAGACGAGATTTCTCCATCAACAGCCTGTACTATGATCCCATAAAGGGCAACCTGATAGACTTCAACAACGCCATGCAGGATTTCAGGGACAGGAGGATCGTCTCACTCATTCCCCTGAACAAGACCTTCATCGAGGATCCCGTACGCATGGTCAGGGCTGTCAAATACTCCGTTACAACAGGCTTCAGGATTCCTTTCAGGCTTTCCATGGCCATCAGGCATTATGCACCCTCGATCGGGGAGGTGAGCTCCTCGAGAATGACGGAAGAGGTCAACAAGATCCTTGCAAGCGGATGCAGCAGCGAGATATTCAGAAAGCTGAACCAGTACAAACTTCTGGTGCATATCCTTCCGGTCATATCCGTCTATACGGGCTTTCCACAGATGTTCGAGTCTCTCAGGTCTCTTGATGAAAAGGTCAATGCAGCAAAGGACGGCAAGGGCGAAAGCGTTTCGAGGGCCCAGATGTATCTGGCTCTGGTCAGTCCTTTCATCACCAGAAACGAGGAGTGGGATACTCCGACAAACACATTTGCCGACATCCTCCGTCAGATCAAGGTGATGATCAGCCCCATAACCCCTCCGAACTATGAGCTTGAGATGGCCACATCCATGTACATGGAGTCGAACGGGATGAAGGTTCCAAGGAGCTGCATCAGACACAGACAGCCCCAGACCGCGCCGGCCCAGAGGAGGAAAGCCCCTGCAAGGGAAAAGGCAGCCACTCAGAAGACCCAGAAGACCAGGAAAAGGACAAGGAAGGTCAAGACCACGCCTGAACGTGCAGATTGACCTTGTGGATCAGGATTCCTCCGTATTTCTCAAGCGAATCGGCTATGAACTCCTCGAATTCGGAAATCGAAACTCCAGAGATCGTCTCGGGTGTCCTCACATAGATGTCCAGGTCATAGCCCTCGTTGCTGTACTCGTAGGTCACCTTGCTGACTTTCATGGTATCTGCATACTCGTTCAGACAGTGGTTGACCATCTGGGTGATGGCCGCCTCGCTGATGGATGAAGCCTCCTCCTGCTTGCTGAACTCGGGGCAGACCAGGGTCTTCTCGACGGCCTGGACCTTCTTGATGAACGGAAGGAAGGCAAGGCGTTTCTGAAGGCCTACACGGATAGAGTCATATACGATGGACGGATAGTTCCTGGTTATCTGGATGGGAGGAACCGGAATGACGTGCTTGCCCTCCGAATACCTGATCCTCATGGCGGTGTCGATCTCGTCTTTTGTGGCGATGTCCTCGATATGGATAATCTGGGAAGGGTCGGGCAGGTTGAGCCTTCGTGCGATCTTGGTTGCCATCTTGTCGGATGTGCCTATTATCAGGATCTTGCGGAACCGCTCCGTCTGAAGGGCGTTGAGAACTTCCTGATGGTGGTCGGGATCCTGGAAAAGAGCACGTTTTACCGCCGTGAGGAAGTTGGATTCCTGCTTTGCGCTCTTACCTGCTATGATCCTGTCGTGTTTGATCAGAAGTCCGTCGTCCACGATGAGGGGTATATGGTATTTGTCCGCGACAAGCTGCGCACGGAAGCTTTTACCGGTGCCGCTTCTACCTACGAGAGCATAGACCTTAACCGGCCGGTTTCCGAATATGGCGGACAAAGACAGGAATTTCATATTCAAATATTATGTAAATTACGCTAAAATGTGAAGAACAATTTATCAGAGGTACCTTTGAAACACATCCTGGGCGTCTACAGCCAGCTACCGGCAGGCTCCTCGAAAGAGGAGTTCGAAACATTGGTCTCGAGACAGTTGAAACCGTTGCTCACAATGGTCTACAACATCAGCGAAATAAAGCTGCTGTTCCGTCTGAGCATTTCAGAGTACGACTATCTGGAGACCTGTTATCCGGAGATAAACATGCTCATCAACGAGCTCTGCAGGCGCGGCCAGATGGAGATCCTCACGTCCAGCTATTACGATGTTATCCTCTCCCTGATTCCTTCGCACGAGAGGGCGACACAGATAGAGAAGACAACCACCTACGTCAGGAAACACTTCTCCAGGAAACCAAGGGGCCTGTGGTTCTACAACCAGGTCTTCAATCCAACGGCAATTCCCGTTGTGGGACTCTGCGGACTGGATTATGTTGTCATATCAACCTACAATCAGATCACCGGCATAACGGAAGCCAACAAGCCGTTCTACACAGATGAGCTTGGAAAGGATGTCCTTGTTTTCCCCACTGACGACAGGTTCAGCAAACTTACATCGGAACTGTATCTTGGCGGTCTCAACCTTGACAGATATCTGTCCGAATGTGCAAAGGCCGCAAGGAATACATCAGGTCCCATCAGCACCATAATGCTCAACATGGACCAGCTTATGGCAACAGAAGGATCCGAGAAGGTGTACAGGACAATCTTCGAGAACCTTGACGGAGAGTGCACATTGCCGAGCATCTTCATTCAGGAGAATGAGATAGGGAAGACTCATTACCTTCCCAACGGCCTTTACGGGCGAGATTATTCCATAGAACGGTCGACTTCCATCAACCAGCTGATCTACGACGATCCTATGCTCTCCAGAAACTACGGCGTGGTGAACATGCTCAGGGATGTCATCAGGGATTCGCGAAAGACGATAGACGGCAGGAAGAACATGGACAACCTTCTTATGATGGCAAGCTGCTCCAGCCTCTATTTCCCCAACGAGTGCAGGACACCAGACATCCTCAGGCATACAAACAGGTTCGCATGCGAGATCGAATCCACACTGTCCAATCTTACCGGGACATCATTTCCGGAGGAGACCGATGTCGATTTCGACAGGGTCAACGAACTTCTGGTTGTAAACAGGAGCGGGATTTCCTATCTGAACAGGAAAGGAGCCGTTCTCAGCCGGCATACCATACCTTCGGCACTGTTCGACCTGGCATTCCACAGCGGTGAGGGTATTTTCGTGGACTCGTTTATTCCCACCGGAGCTGCCGTCACAAACAAGAACGAGACCCGTCTCGTATCCCAGAACTACGAGTTGACCCCGTTGGACAGGAAGAACTCCGATTTCTTCGCAAAGGCACCTACGGTCAATCTTGGAAAGATCCCCGTATCGCTTACCAAACGCTTCAAGTTCAGACAGTCGAACATGATACTGGAGGTCGAGATTGAGAACCTGTCCGATTCAAGGCTCAAAGGCTTCACCTATGTGAACACGATCAACATCGGCTTACCCGTCAGGTGCGCCTGCTCCTGTCCGGAAGGAGAGCTCCCGGACGGAGGAAGCCTCACGACACAGAGCATAACGCTTTCGGACAGGCATTGTCCGTTCACTGTACAGTTCGTGATGAACGAGGATGTTCAGATTTCAAGGAACGATTTTGAAATGAAAACCCATACGTGGCTTGGAGACAAATCGTTTTACGAGTATACTCAACTGAGAATGCAAAAGCAGCTCTCCCTCGGTCCGTACGAGGCATGCCGCCTCACAATCGGTTTCAGGACCGAGAAGAGAAAGGAGAAACATAATGACACTACAGAACAGAGCGCTCCTTGAGCAGCTGAAAACCGAATCCCAAGCTATCTGGAGGGGACTTTGACCCGGAAGGGTTGAGATCTAAACTTTCCGAGCTTGAAAAGCAGACACTTGAACCTGATTTCTGGGGAGACAAGCAGAAGGCTGATTCCGTCTTCGCCCAGATTAACGCCATCAAGGATACACTGATTCCGTTTGAGAAACTCATCTCCGACATTGACGAGACCTATGACCTCATAGAGCTGTATGAGGAAGAGGACGACAGCAACGAGGATTATGCGAGGGAAGTGGATGAGAAGATCCTGGAACTTGAGCAGGAATACCGTCCGCTGAAACTCAAGACCCTTCTCAACGGCAAATACGACAAGGGAGACCTATTCCTCACAATCCATGCCGGTGCCGGTGGAACCGAAGCCTGCGACTGGACATCCATGCTGATGCGCATGTACCTCAGATGGTGCGAGCGCCACAAGTTCAAGACGGAGATCCTGGACACTCTTGAGGACGAAGGCGGATACAAGAGCGTGACCATACAGGTCACCGGGCCCTATGCCTTCGGATACCTGAAAGGTGAGGCCGGAGTACATAGACTTGTCAGGATTTCGCCATTCGACTCGAACGCAAGACGTCATACCTCTTTCTCGTCCGTATACGCTTCACCGATCGTTGATGACAACATCGATATCGAGATCAAGCCGGAAGACATCAGAATCGATACCTACAGGGCAGGCGGAGCAGGCGGACAGCACGTCAACAAGACCGACTCGGCCGTCCGCGTCACGCACCTGCCGACGGGCATCGTCGTGCAGAGCGACGAAGAGCGTTCCCAGCACCAGAACAAGGAAAAGTGCATGTCGGTGCTGCGCTCCAAGATCCTCGCCGCGCAGCGCGAGGCGGAGGAGGCGAAGATGGGCGCCGAGCGCAAGATGATGGTCGGCTCCGGCGACCGCTCCGAACGCATCCGCACCTACAACTTCCCGCAGAACCGCCTCACGGACCACCGGATCAACCTGACGCTCTACTCCCTCGACCGCATCATGGAAGGCCTGCTCGACGAGCTTCTCGACGCCCTCGTCGCCCGCAACGAAGACCTCCGCCTGGAGGCCCAGCTCTCGCGTCTGGCCGGCGGCGGCGCGCAATGAGGTTTTCCCTCTCCACCAACTGGAATTCCCGGGAAACCGAGGACGGCGACGCGATGCTCGACGAAATCGCGGCGCTCGGGTTCGACCGGATCGAACTGGGCTACGCGCTCACGCA
>JBGVBT010000020.1:0-2062 GCA_045225895.1 Sphaerochaetaceae bacterium | reverse complement strand
ACTCTGGCAAGGCACGGGGTGAAGCAGGTTGCCCACAGGGCGCGGCAGATGGACATGGATGACTACAGGTTTTTCGACCGCATTGTGGTGATGGACAGCGAGAACTGGTACAACGTCAGACGGATGACAGGCGGAGATCCTGATAACAAGGTCTCCTATCTTCTGGACAGGCCTGTCGAGGACCCGTGGTACACGGATGATTTCGAGACTGCCTATCAGGACATTCTCGAGGGCTGTGAGCTTCTTCTTGATGATTTAACATAAACTTTTTCTCAGAACCTCTATTCGTTTCGTGAAATTTTGGTATCCTATTATTAGAAAAAGGCTTGTAGGATTGGGTAATTTTAAAAAGAGGGGCTGAAAAATGAAGAAAGCTTTAATTACTATCATCACTTTTGTCATCGTTATTTCTGCTTTCGTCTCATGTTCGAATGAAGCTATTGAACCTGAGATTCTGGAAGACGGATCCATTGTTCTGAACAGGACAATAACAACATGGAAGACCGGAACATATGTTCTTAACAGGAATATCATGTTCAGTGACAAGACAAGGATTACCGTTGAAGGGGATGTCACTCTGATTCTCAACGAAGGATGTAGGATGATTTCGAATCAAGGCATCACCGTCAACGAAGGAAGCAAGCTCACCATAAACGGAAGCGGGGAGCTTTGGGCATCAAACTACGGAGATAATGATGATTCGGCAATCGGATCAAGAGACAGAAAAGATGCCGGTACAATTGTGATCAACGGCGGAACAATTAAAGCCTATGCAACTTATTGGAAGGGCAATAATTACGGAGCTGCCATCGGCGGAGGAAATCATGGTTCGTGCGAAAGCGTGATAATTACTGGAGGTAGCGTTAAAGCAGTCGGAGGTGAGTATGCTTCCGGAATCGGCGGTGGTTATACGAGAGAAGGAGCAAATGTCCGCATTGAAGGCGGTTCAATTGATGTAGAGGCTGGAGCTTTGGGAGATCCTGCATCATCATCGATAGGACACGGAGGGAACCTTGCAAATGAGGATGGTGAGCTCTACATTGATGATGGTATTACTGTGATGGTCAGTGATGATGGTGAAAAATGGGGAGCTTACTCAACTGAACGCAAGAGATACATGAAGACTGTCTGAGGAATTACCCATGAGCTTATGTTGGGATATCTTCGAGGGCTACGGTCAACTGCTGGACATGAGCCTTTCTTTGTGAGATTATTTAGCGACAATAATTAAAATGAACCTTTGGAGGTACATAGAATGATGAAGCTTGTGTTGGTTAGACACGGTGAAAGTGAATGGAACAAGTTGAACCTGTTCACAGGTTGGACTGATGTCGATCTCAGTGAGAAGGGCCACGAGGAGGCCGCAGCTGCCGGAAGACTTCTCAAGGCTGAAGGCTATGACTTTGATGTCTGCTACACATCATACCTCAAGAGAGCTATCCACACTCTGAACCACATCCTCGACGAGATGGATCGCGTCTGGCTGCCGGTCACCAAGACCTGGAAGCTCAACGAGAGACACTATGGTGCCCTCCAGGGTCTGAACAAGGCCGAGACCGCAGAGAAATACGGTGAAGAGCAGGTCAAGATCTGGAGAAGATCCTTTGATGTCAAGCCGCCGAAACTCGAGGAGTCCGATGTCAGAAATCCTGCAAACCAGGCCATCTACGCTTCTGTGGATCCCAAGGAGCTCCCGCTCACAGAGAGCCTTGAGACAACAATCGAGAGAGTTGTCCCGTATTTCGAGACCGTCATCAAGAAGGACATGAAGGAAGGCAAGCGTGTCATCATCGCTGCCCACGGAAACTCACTCAGAGCTCTTGTGAAGTATTTCGACAACCTCAGTAAGGAAGAGATCCTCGGTGTCAACATCCCGACCGGTGCTCCTCTTGTCTATGAGTTCGACGATGACTTCAAGGTTGTCAAGAAGTACTATCTGGGCGACCAGGAGGCACTCGCAGCCAGAATGGCAGCAGTTGCAAACCAGGGCAAGGCAAAGTAATAGAAACCCTTTCAGAGTTCAAGGCCATCGGATGAATGCAAATCCGGTGGCTTTTTCTTT
>JBGVBT010000019.1:0-9320 GCA_045225895.1 Sphaerochaetaceae bacterium | reverse complement strand
TCGCGCATGTATCCGCCTGCAAGCGAGCTTCACGACATAGGCGAGGGCGTCTGCAAGACAAGGCAGTTCATGGACCGTCCGTACTTCATGTGCGAGTACGCGCATGCCATGGGTGTTGGGCCCGGCAACATAGAAGGTTACTGGAAGGAGATCTACAGCTACGACGGTCTGATCGGAGGCTGTGTATGGGAAATGAACGATCATGCGGTGCAGCATCCGGACGGCTCATATACCTATGGAGGAGACCACGGAGAGTGGATCCACGACAGCAACTTCTGCTGCGACGGAATCTTCTATCCGGACAGAAGGCCCTCGACCGGAGCCTGGATAGTACGCCATGCCTACAGGCCCATACGGATTTCGCATGTCGGAGCCGATGAGTTCGAGATCTTCAATACAACCGCATTCACGGAAGGTAAGGAATTCAAGGTCCACATCAGCATTACAAACGGCAGGGCCATGGACATTGTTCCTGCGGCAGGTCCTCTTTCAAAGGAGAGGATCACCCTTGATCTGGGTGATGTCTCGGGCGACTGCTTCCTCAATGCGGACACCTACGACAGGACGGGGCGTCTGGTTTCAACCGAGCAGATATGCCTGAGCGAAGGCATTCCATCGGTTTCTGACGAGGGACAGGGAATCACGAAGACCGAGGATCTTCCGGCATGGTTCGATGTGGTTGAAGGTAAGCCTGTTGTGAGTCTTGATGAGGGAGAAAAGGCAACTTCGATGTCCTCATCCGAGCCTTATACCATACTTTTCAGGGCGGAGACTGACAATGACAGCATCAATTTCGTCCGTAAGCCCATGCGTAAATGGTACAAGGAGCAGACTACACACCTGGCTTCCAGGCGCAAGGACGGAAGGATTGTCACCGAATGGGTGATCAAGGATGCAAAGAAGACTTTCCTCTGTTCAGACCTGTACGAGGGCTGCCGACTTCCTGACGGACGGGAGGGGGTGCTTGTCACAAGCCTGCTCCATCCCATCAGGGTGAAGGGAAAACTGCCCAGGTTCGGAAAAGCTTTCAGGCTTGATCCATCGTTCGGTTCGGTGAGCTACAGGGCAAGGGTCGGGGAATCCTACATAGACATGAAGGAGCAGTTCCCCGTAGGCGACAGGAAGTGCGGCGTGTCTGAGATGACAGAACCGAACATCAGGCCGCAGGAGAGCGGAAACCGCTGTGACGCACGCTTTGCGGAGCTTTCGGACGGAAAGTGGAAAGTGGGCTTCCATGCGGTGGACAGGAGCTTCGAGCTTTCGGTCAAGCCATACAGCGACGTTGAGCTGACGGGCATGAGGCACAGGGAAGATGAGAAACAGACCGGAACGTATGTCACGATCAATGCGTTCCAGCAGGGAATAGGCACCGGCAGCTGCGGTCCGTATACATTGGACGAGCACTGCTATGATGCATCGAAAGACTACATTCTGAGATTCGTGATCTCAAGGGAGAATACTGATGGTTGATTTGGAGAAACTGGTGGAGCAGGTCAAGGACCTGGTTCTGGAGTCGGCGAAGTTCACAAAGGTCGGAAACTATTCGATCACAGAGAAAGAAGGCGAGTCATACAACATCGTCACATCCGCTGATGTGGCTGTCCAGGAGTTCCTGCAGAAGAATCTGCTGGCACTTGTTCCGGGCTCGGGCTTCATGGGTGAGGAAGAGGACCAGAGGGACACCACAACCGAGATGTGCTGGATAGTGGACCCCATCGACGGGACCACGAACTTCGCAAGGGGCATGCAGCAGTCCGGTATATCCGTTGCCTTCAGGATCGGAAAGGAGCTTGTGCTCGGAGTTGTCTACAATCCGGATCTGGAGGACATGTTCTGGGCCGTCAAGGGCAAGGGAGCCTTTCTGAACGGAAAGAGGCTTTCCGTCTCAAAGAAGGATTTCGAGCACTCGCTTGTGTGCACTGCACTTTGCCTTTACAGGAAGAACTACGCCGACATCTGCGCCGGTGTCCTGAAAGAGCTGTTCCTCAAGTGTGCAGATTTCAGGAGATTCGGTGTGGCATCCCTTGAGGTGTGCTATGTGGCAGCCGGAAGGGCGGACAGCTTCTTCGAGTTCCGCCTGTATCCGTGGGATGTCGGAGCCGCTGCGGTCATTCTCAGGGAGGCCGGCGGAATAATCGGAACAATCGACTGGCACAATGGTGGTCTGAAGCTGTCCACGGATATGATTCTGGATGGCCCGAGTCCGATAATCGCCGCCAACTGCCGCGAGAATTTCGATAAAATAGGACAAATTGTTATCGAACATATGGATGGATTCAACCCTGCAGAATATAATTGACCCTAATCCGCACTGATGTGCGCCGTTTGGACCGATATCATTTAGCAAGGGGTGTTCAAGTGTACAGAATTCTCAGCAGGAAGGAGCTCAACCCGACTGTCACGCAGTTGGAGATTGAGGCGCCGCTCGTTGCAAACAAGGCAAAGGCCGGTCAGTTCATCATCCTCAGGGTCACAGAGGACGGGGAGAGGATCCCGCTTACAATCGCAGGTACAGACAGAAAGACCGGTGCGGTCAAGATCATCTTCCAGATTGTGGGTTCGACCACTGAAAAGCTCAACCACAAGAAGCAGGGCGAGTTCATCCAGGACTTCGTGGGACCTCTTGGAAATCCGACTGACATTGCCGGAAAGAAGCGTGTGTGCATCGTCGGAGGCGGAGTGGGCTGTGCAATAGCACTTCCTGTAGCCCAGGCCTGCAAGGAGCAGGGAACCGAGGTTGTCAGCATCATCGGTTTCAGGAACAAGGACCTTCTGATTCTGGAGGACGAGTTCAAAGCCGCTTCGGAGAAGCTGGTTGTGATGACGGATGACGGCTCATATGCCCGTCACGGAAACGTCACCGTTCCTCTGAAGGAAATGCTGGAAGCCGGAGAGAAGTTCGATGAGATCATCACCATCGGACCGCTGATCATGATGAAGTTCGTCACCCTCACTGCAAAGCCGTTCGGTGTTCCGGTAACGGCATCCATGAACCCGATCATGATCGACGGAACCGGAATGTGCGGCTGCTGCAGACTGACGCTGAATCAGGACGGAAAGCGTGTGACAAGGTTCGCCTGCGTCGACGGGCCTGATTTCAACGCCTATGAGATAGATTTCGACGAGGCCATGAGCCGTGGCCGGATGTACATCCCGTTCGAGAGAAAGGCACATGAAGAGACATGCAACCTCTTCAAGAAGGCAGAGGAGGTCTGAGATGGCAATCAACGAGAAAATGCATGCTATGCCGGTGCAGGACCCCAAGGTCCGTGCCCGCAACTTCAACGAGGTCGCCCTCGGCTACACCCACGAGGTTGCGCTTGAAGAGGCCAAAAGATGCCTCCATTGCAAGAACAGGCCCTGCGTCGAGGGTTGTCCGGTCAACATCTCCATCCCTGATTTCATCAGCTGCCTGAAGAAGGACGACATCGAGGGTGCCTATGATGTTATCAACAGATCATCGTCCCTGCCTGCCGTCTGCGGCCGTGTCTGCCCTCAGGAGACACAGTGCGAGAGCAGATGCACCATGGGAATCAAGTTCGAGCCGGTGGGAATCGGCCGCCTCGAGCGCTTTGTCGCAGACTGGCACAACGAGAACTGCAAAAAGGCTCCGAAGAAGGTCGAATCCAACGGCCACAAGGTCGCAATCATCGGTTCGGGTCCTTCGGGACTCACATGTGCCGGAGACCTGGTGAAAGCCGGTTTCGAGGTCACGGTCTATGAGGCTCTGCATACACCGGGCGGTGTTCTGGTCTACGGAATCCCCGAGTTCAGACTGCCCAAGACTATTGTTGCAAAAGAGGTCAACACTCTCAAGGAACTGGGAGTCACATTCGTGACGAACGCCGTCATAGGCAAGACCCTCACCATAGACGAGCTGTTCGAGCAGGGCAACGAGGCCGTGTTCATCGGCTCCGGTGCCGGTCTTCCGAACTTCATGGGCATCCCGGGCGAGTCTTTCAAGGGTGTCTACTCGGCCAACGAGTTCCTCACCAGAAGCAACCTGATGAAGGCATTCAGGGACAAGTGCGACACTCCCATCATGAAGGGCGGCAAGGTTGTGGTTGTCGGCGGCGGAAACGTGGCCATGGATGCAGCAAGAACCGCACTCAGACTGGGAGCCGAAAAGGTCTACATAGTCTACAGACGTTCCATGACCGAACTTCCTGCCAGACGCGAGGAAGTCGAGCACGCCGAGGAAGAGGGAATCGAGTTCCACCTTCTGCGCACTCCAGTGGAGATTCTGGGCTACAACAATCCGGACAATCCCCGAGACGAGAGAAACGGCTTTGTCACCGGCTGCAAGATCATGAAGATGGAGCTCGGCGAGCCCGATGCCAAGGGCAGAAGGCGTCCAGTCCCCGTCGATGGATCCGAGTACGTCCTTGACTGCGATACCGTAGTCATAGCAATCGGAACCTCTCCGAACCCGCTCATCAAGAACACAACCGAAGGCCTTGATGTCAACCCTCACGGAGGAATCATAGTAACCGAGGACGGCCTGACATCCAGAAAGAACGTCTATGCCGGCGGCGATGCGGTCACGGGAGCGGCGACGGTGATATCGGCGATGGGTGCAGGTAAGGTCGCCGCCAGATCCATCATCGAATCCTTCAAATGATTTAATCCGAAATATCCACGGCTCTACTCACGGTCTACCACATAGGTATGCCCGTTCGGTTCTCCGCGGCCTTTCGGCGAAATCATTTGAATGCCTCTGATACTTTCATCCGAAATATCCACCGCTCTCCTCACGGCGAAATCTGTTCAATCAATGATTCTGTACTCTTTGAGGAATGCGGACAGCACTTCCTTGTACTGCTCGGGGTGATCCCAGACGCTCTCCGCGTGTGCCGAGCCCTCGAACAGCTGCATCTTCTTCTTGTCCTTCTTGGCTCCGTAGACATCGTATATCATTCTTGTGGGAACAAAGGTATCGTGGTCTCCTTGGCAGAAGAGCATGGGAATTTCTGTGCGTTCCATCGCTTTCACGGCATCAACCTTGTTCATGTCCAGGCCATAGCGGTGCTTGAGGATGAAGCCTCCGAAGTTGAGGACGGGGAAGTGCGGGAGCTTCCTGTTGTCGAGGGAAGCGGCCATCTGTGCACGGACGCTGGAGTATCCGCAGTCCTCGACAGCGAACGAAAGCCATTCCATGTCGGGTGCCGCCTGCATGACCGTGGCAGCTCCCATGGACTCGCCCTGAAGGCCCCAGACGGTGTCCTCGGGGAACTTCGTGCGTACGAATCTGCCAAGGCCGATGAGGTCCTTGCTCTCATAAAGGCCCATGGTGCAGTTCACGGTGCGGTCGCTCTTTCCGTGGAAGCGGTGGTCGAACGCCACGACGTTGAAGCCGAGCTCAAGGTATATCTTGCCGTATGCAAGCATGGTGACGTGGTTGCTCGTCCATCCGTGGCTGAGGATCACGGCACGTTGCCTGCCGTCTCTGAACCTGTTCTCATCGGCATAGATGATGCGGCCGTAAAGGTTGTATCCGAACTCGGATCTGTAGGTGAATTCCTCGACTCTGCGGCCTTCGAGCACTGAATAGAGGTCCAGTCCGTTCCTGTTTATCCTCTCCTGACGGGAGCTTTCGTAGTCGTGGGTGCGTGGAACGGCCACGATTTTCGCGAAGTAGATTGCGGCGACATACGAGAGAACAATTACAACAACCATGACGGCAAGAATGATCAAGAGAGCAACCACGGAAACCTCCGACTATCCAAATTTACAGTATTTTCAACCGAATGTAACCCAATGTTTGTCTGAATTGTGTTTTTTTGACACTTTGCATTGAATTGTTATTACTATTTCATGCTAAGATATCAAGGATGTGTCACATCGTTTTCAGGATATGATTGGAAGGGACTGCAATGGCTGACAAGATGCCGATACTGATAAGGATTGCCCGTGCGACTTATGGCAGGATTCTCAGGTTCGGCGGAAGACTCAGACTGGAGAACGACTGCGGTGCGGACCTCACGGCCGGGCCGTATCTCGTTCTCTGCAACCATGCATGCATACTCGATCCGATAATGGTTTCCGTCCTGATGCCGAAGCACATCAGATGGGTCGCCGGCGCATACCTTTTCAAGAACCGTTTCCTGAACCTGATTATCGGCAAGGGCTGTACGGCGATCCCCAAGCAGCAGGGCAGGCAGGACATAACCACACTTAGGCGCATCCAGGCGGCTCTGAAAGACGGAAGCAATGTGGGACTTTTCCCTGAAGGCACACGCTCCTGGGACGGCGAGATGGTTCCCATGGACTACCTTCCGCTTGCAAAACTTCTCAGGCTGTACAAGGTTCCCGTACTGTTCGTGCATCTGGAGGGTGCGTTCGCACGGCGCCCCAGATGGGCCGAGTACAAGAGACGCGGCAACGCCGTGGTGAGATTCAAGCACATGCTGACACCCGAAGAGCTGGCTAAGACCGAGATCGGGGAGCTGGCAAAGACTGTCGAGCGGTATCTGCATTTCTCGAACGACGAGTGGAAGCAGACGGTCGACTACGATTTCCGCTGTACCAGAAGGGCTGAAGGCCTCCACAGGCTTCTGTATCTCTGCCCATCGTGCAAAAGCATGGACTCCATTTCGACTTCCGGAAACAGGATTGTCTGCAGAAAGTGCAATGCAATCACCATCCTGGACGACAAGGACAACCTTGCATCCGTTGACACGCAGTTCACCAGGCTGAGCCAGTGGCACGACTGGGAAGCGGGAATGATCTCCACCATGAGCGAGTTCCCCAAGGAGAGGGGAGTCCTCCTTCAGAAGGGCGATGACGATGACGACGGTGATCTCGAGACCCTTTCAAAGGACATATCTGTCCAGCTGAAGGACAACATCATACGTGTCGAGTCCCTGGACGCGGACAACAATGTGCTGGAACTTCCACTGAAAGACGTCTCGTCGCTAATCCTGAATGCAAAACAGACCATGGAGCTTTTCTGCAACAACGTCCTCTACCGGATCAGGCTCATGCCGGATTCCTGCTCGCTCAAATACCATGAATATTTCCTTTCTTTCAAGAAACAGGCGAAGGAGAATGAACAATGACCTACATCCACAGTTCTCATAACTTCACGATCGTCATCCACATCTGCATCATCACATGCGCACTTCTTCTGGGATCCACGCTCAGATCTAAAATAAGGTTCTTTCAGAAATACCTGATCCCGGCCCCGATGATCGGAGGCTTCTTCCTCCTGCTGTTCTACAACTACGGTGCAAAATACCTGAATCTGGAGTCCGGCCGCTACTTCCTGGAAGAGCTGATGTTCCATCTTCTGAACATCTCGTTCATTGCCATGCAGCTCAGGATTCCGGCCAAGAAGGAAAAGGTTCAGAGAAAGAGCACCCTCTGGTCCAACGTGACGGCCCTCATCGCCGAGTACGGCATGCAGTGCACGTTCGGTCTTCTGGTGGCCGTTCTGCTGCTGCGCAGGTTCCTGCCCGGTTCATCCGTGGCCATCGGTCTCACACTCTGTCTCGGATTCGAGCTCGGACCCGGACAGGCCGAATCCATGGCAAAGGTCTGGGAGGGAGCTCCGTACAACGTTCCCAATGCTGGTGACGTTGGTCTGACGATGGCCGCAATCGGATTCGTCATCGGATCCGTCGCGGGTGTCATCCTGATCAACCGTGCCGCCAGGAAGGGCTGGCTGAGCTCCGAATATGTCGAGAAACTCAGAAACAGGAAGGTCGGAACCGATTTCTTCCGCCTGAAGAAAGACCGTGTCCCCACCAGCTATCAGACAACTGCCAGCGAGTCCATGGACACCTTCACGCTTCACATTGCCCTGATCATGTTCACCTACCTGATCAGCTTCCTGATTCTGGCGGGCATTGAGCATCTGGTGGCCAGATTCGCAGGCGGCAAGGTCCTCGAGGCTGTCACCGGCCTGTGGGGAATCAACTTCGTATTCAGTTCCCTCTGTGCCATCGTTGTCAGAAAAACCCTGATCGCCGCCAAGGCCGAGCACGTCATTGACAACCAGACATGCAACAGAATCGACGGAATCGCCGTTGACTTCACAGTTGCCGCATGTCTCGGGGCAATCGAGGTCACCGCGATCAGACAGTACTGGGTTGTCATCCTTGTCCTCACGCTGGTTGGAATCGCCATCACCTGCTACATCACCCCGTGGTTCTGCTCGAGGCTGTTCAGAGACTATTCCTTCATGCGCTTCCTGATGATCTTCGGAACCGCCAACGGCACACTTCCAACGGCCCTTTCCCTCGTCCGTGTCGTGGATCCGGATTTCGAGACCCCCGTTGCACAGGAATATGTCAATTCGACTGCCCTGATGTTCGTCTTCGCCCTGCCGATCCTGGCCCTGGTCAACTGGCCTGCCAAGGGAATGGTCTGGCCGTTCATCGCCATCACAGCGGCATACATTGTCATTCCGTTCATCATGTACCTGAAACTTGCCGGAAAGCGTGCATTCGCCAAGGGCGGTTACTTCTACATGCCTGAAGAGAAATAAGGGTTAAATTTTTGCTGGTTCGCAAAACGTTCAGATAAGGATGCCTCTTTCATCCGGATCCGGATCCTCTATGACTGATTCGACAGCATCCAGAAGGGAGTCTGTATCGTAGTCTCCGTCTATCTCTATGTAGAAAGTGTCTGTCTTCAGGCAGTCCTCTCTGAATTCCCTGCTGCAGTTGACCAGCCTTTCGACATCCAGTATGTCTTCTGCCCTGTTCTCCATCTGGCGCGAGTATTTCTCTATATCGTCCATGTGGCTTCTGATGTAGCTCTCGCTCATGACAATGAACACGCACCTGATTTCCTCAAGCTCTCCTGGCGTGAAGGAATCCGCCCATTCTCCGGGAATGTAGCAGCCTTCGATTATCAGATTCCGTCCGTCTTTGATGGCTTTCCTGACAATCTCAGCAACAAACGGCCACATCCAGTAGCGCATCTGATAGTCGTTCCTGTCTCCGGGATTGCCTGTCTGTGTCCTTGAGAAAGCCTCTTTGAGATAGTCCAGAGAGATGCATTCCCAGCCGTGTTTTCTGATGAGTCTGTGAGCGATTATTGTCTTTCCAACATGGGAACTTCCGCCAATCAGAACGACCATAGACAACCTCCTGTCCGATATATTTCCGGTTCCCTGAAAATGTACTTCCGTTTGTCTGACACGTCAAACCCTGCATAAAGTTCAGGCAGTCTTGATTATTTTATTTGTAAATGGTATAAAAGGCACTGCAAATACATTATCGGGGCTGTAGCTCACCTGGCTAGAGCGATTGAATGGCATTCAATAGGTAGTCGGTTCGATCCCGATCAGCTCCAAAAAGAACGGCGGACTTCAT
>JBGVBT010000018.1:0-12489 GCA_045225895.1 Sphaerochaetaceae bacterium | reverse complement strand
CGAGTTCGAGTACGACGAGACCGAGGACCAGATCTCCTGCATACAGGATGTCAAGGACGACATGGAAAGCCCCCATGTGATGGACCGCCTGATCTGCGGAGACGTGGGCTACGGAAAGACCGAGATTGCCTTCAGGGCGGCATTCAAGGCCGTGATGAGCGGTAAGCAGGTTGCGTTCCTCGCTCCAACTACAATACTCGCGGAACAGCATTTCAGCAACTTCAAGGACCGCCTGAGGGATTTTCCGCTCAAGGTGGGGCTTCTGAGCCGCATGGTTCCTGCAAAGGAGCAGAAGAGGGTTCTGACAGCCCTTGCCGACGGTCAGCTGGATGTCCTTTTCGGTACCCACAAGATCATCCAGAAGGATGTGGTTTTCAGGAACCTGGGCCTTCTGATCGTTGATGAGGAGCAGCGCTTCGGTGTCAAGGACAAGGACAGGATCAAGGAACTCAAGACAAATGTTGATTGTCTGAGTCTTTCGGCAACTCCCATTCCCAGAACGCTTTACATGTCGCTTCTGCAGATAAGGGACATGAGCCTCTTGACCACGCCTCCGATTTCCAGGAAGCCCATCCGCACCATGATCGAACGTTATGACCTGGACACCGTGGAAAGGGCCATAAGGTTCGAGGTCGCACGGCACGGGCAGGTTTTCTACCTTCACAACAGGATAGAGACGCTTGAGGAAGTGGCCACCATGCTCCGATCCCGCATGCCGGACATCATCTTCGAGACGGCCAACGGCCAGATGAAGGCGGATGCCCTTGAGGACACGATGAGGCGTTTCGTGTACGAAGGCATACAGGTCCTTATATCCACAACCATTATCGAGAACGGGATAGACATCCCGAATGTCAACACTATAATTATCGACAGAGCGGATCTTTACGGGGTATCGCAGCTCTATCAGCTCAAGGGCAGGGTAGGCCGTTCGGACCGCGAGGCCTTTGCCTATCTGCTCTATCCTGCGGACAGGACCCTTTCCGAGCAGGCCATCAAGAGACTTCAGACAATAAGCGAGCACACGGAGCTTGGAAGCGGCTTCAAGGTCGCCATGAAGGACATGGAGCTACGCGGTGCCGGAAACCTCCTCGGCCGGGAGCAGAGCGGCTTCATGTCGGCAGTGGGTCTTGATATGTACATCAGGCTTCTGGACGAGGAGATCGCAAAGCTTCAGAAGACGAACGAGAAACCCGATACCGAGGTCTATCTCGAGCTTGATTACAGCGGCTACATCCCCGATTCCTACATCTCCGATCCAACGGTCAAGCTCGAGGTCTACAAGAAGATTGCGGGAACCAGGACGCGCGAGCAGCTTGAGCGCCTGAGCGCCGAGCTGAACGACAGGTTCGGCAACATGCCGGAGCAGGTCTCGAACCTGCTTTACATCTGCGAGCTGAGGATTGTGTGCAGGATGCTGGACATCTATCATATGAAGGAGAGAAACGGCAACGTCGTGGTCGAGTTCTCACGCATCGCATCCATCAGCATAGACAAGCTGATTGACCTGATAAAGACTTCGGCCGGAGCGGTGACGATCGATCCCAAACGGCCATACATAATGAATATGAAGACAGAAGCCATTTCCTTGAAGGACAAGGCTTTGTTCATACTTGAGAAACTGCAGAGGATATTGCCATGAAAGACGGAAACCTGACAGATGAAGTCCTTAACGAAGAAGTCCTTACAGAAGAGGAAAAGGGAATCTTTGACCTTTATCCGGAGCTTGCAAGAGTCGAGCGACGCAACCTGAACGGATGGCGCGAGATAAAGAGTTTCGTGCTCAGGGGACAGCGTCTCAAGGACTACCAGATCAGCGCCCTCAAAGAGCATTTTCATGACTACGCAGTGGTCTATGACCAAAGCAGATGCCTTGATTTCAGTCAGGTCTTCGGAAACGGAAATCCTGTTGTCATTGAAATCGGTTTCGGGATGGGAGAGAGCACATTGAGGATAGCAAGGGAGAATCCTGATGTGAACTATCTGGGAATAGAGGTTTTCCTCTACGGTTTCTCCAAGCTTCTGGCCAACGCGTCAAAGGAGAATCTGAAGAATCTGAAACTGATGCGCTTTGATGCCGTGCAGGTTCTTCAGGACATGGTTGCTGACAACAGTGTGGACGGCTTCCATATCTTCTTTCCTGATCCGTGGCCCAAGAAACGCCATCACAAGAAGCGCCTGATCCAGAAGCCGTTTGCGGAACTTCTGGCCTCAAAGCTGAAAAAGGGCGGCTACATCTACTGTGTCACCGACTGGGAGGATTATGCAAAGCAGATGCTGGAGGTCCTTGATTCTGTGGACGGCCTGAAGAATCCATATGCAGGTTTCGCTCCGGAGCGGCCATGGAGACCCGAGACCGGTTTCGAGCGCAAGGGCCTTGAGAAGGACTACGTCATCAACGAGGTCTGGGTGGAGAAGGTTTGATTAAATTGCTATGATTGACAGAAAAAAAGACTGCAAACATTTCTGCTTGCAGTCTTTTTTAATGCTTTGCAACAAGGATAATTACTTGTTGTTCTCCTCAGCTGCGGCGGCTTCCTTGGATGCCTTGATGACATCCTCTGCAAGCTTGCCTGCAAGGGTCTCGTAGTGGTCGAACTCAAGCTCGAACGAACCGGTTCCACTTGTCATCGACTTGAGGTCGATGGCATAGTTAAGAAGCTCTGCCTGCGGGACTTCGGCGTTGACCTGGACCATGTTTCCACCGAGGTCTTCCTGTCCGAGAACTCTTCCGCGCTTGGATGAGAGGTCAGAGAGGATGTCTCCGAGATACTGGTTGTCGATGTAGACGGAAAGCTTTGCGAACGGCTCGAGGAGGACGGGGCCGGCTTTCTCGATGGCGAGCTTCATTGCGCCCTTGGCTGCAAGTCTGAATGCCATTTCTGAAGAATCGACCGGGTGCTCCTTACCATCGACGAGTGTGACTCCGATGTCGACCATCGGGTAACCGGCGAGGAATCCTTCCTCCATCTGGTCGTGAAGTCCTTTCTCGATTCCGGGGACATAACCCTTGGAAACCGAACCGCCCTTGACGACGTTCTCGAATGTGTAGTACTGGCCTCTCTCGGTCGGTGCGATCTCGATGAGGACCTTACCGTACTGGCCGTGTCCACCGGACTGCTTCTTGTGTGCGTATTCGACGATTCCGCTCTTCTTTGTGATGGTCTCGCGGTAGGCGACACGCGGAAGCTTGGTGTTGATCTGGATCTTCTGCTTCTCCTTGATCTTGTCGAGGATCATGCCGATGTGGAGCTCTCCCATTCCGGAGACTGTCGTCTGCTTTGTCTCCTCGTTGTAGCCGACCTGGAATGTCAGATCCTCTTCAGTGATCTTGTGGAGTGAATCGTTCATCTTGTCTTCGGACTTCTTGTCGGCTGCTGAGATTGCGAGTGAGTAGATCGGGTTGGGCAGTCTGAGCGGCTTGAAGGTGTACTTCTGGTCAGGTCCTGCGAGGAGGGTGCAGTTTGTGGCTGCGACGTTACTCTTTGCGATGATTCCGATGTCACCGGCAACGAGGGCGTCGGTCTCGACGAGCTTCTTTCCGACCGCTCTGTAGACCTTGCCCGGCTTCTCCTTCTTTCCGAGCTCGGGATTGAAGATGTCGCTCTCGCCTGTCATCTTGCCTGTGATGACCTTGACGTATGAGAGCTTTCCTGAGAACTGGTCGATGGCTGTCTTGAAGCAGAATGCTGCGAGCGGGCCGTCACCGACTGAGAGCTTGTCTTCCGTTCCGTCTTCCTTGACGATGTCGTCCTGTGCTCCCTCCGGGGACGGGGCGATGTCGGCGATGAAGTCGAGAAGGTTCGTGATACCGGAGTTGTTCTGTGTGCTTCCGCAGAACACAGGAACGAGAACGTTGTTCTTAAGACCTTCCTTGAGACCCTCGTGGATCTCTTCGGCTGAGAGGGTCATCTCCTCGAGATACTTCTCCATCAGGTCTTCTGTACCCTCGGCGGCTGCCTCGATGAGGGACTCTCTGTACTGCTCGACTTCGTCGGCGTACTCGGCGGGAATCTCGCCTTCCTTCTCCTTCTGTCCTGCTGTGAAGAAATAGGCCTTGTTCTCGATCAGGTTGATGACACCCTTGAAGGATGTTCCGTTGCCCATCGGGATAGTGACAGGCACGAATGTTGTCTTGAACTCTTCCTTGAGGTGGTTGAATGTTGCGCCGTAGTCGACTCTCTCACGCTCCATCTTGTTGAGGAAGACAATCCTTGGCTTGTTGCGCTGGTTGAGGTTTCTCCAGAGCTTGATTGTCTCGATCTGTGCGCCGTCACGTGCATCGACGACCATGAGGGCTGATTCACATGTTCTGAATCCGCAGGTGACCTCTCCGACGAAGTCTGCAGTACCCGGGGTGTCGATGAAGTTGATCGACTTGCCCTGCCATGAGATGTTGGCGAGTGCTGCGTGGATCGAAATCTTCCTTGAGATCTCCTCTTCGGTGTAGTCACTGGTTGTCTTTCCGGACTCGACCGTCTCAGGTCTTGAAATCACATTGCTGTAGTACAGGAACTGCTCGAAAAGAGAAGTCTTTCCGGTTCCGTTGTGACCAGCGATGGCGACGTTTCTGATGTCTTTCGTTGAAAGAGCCATAATTCCCTCCTAGAACGTTGGCGATATGTTCAATTTGTTTGAAAACAATCATAAGGCTGCCCGAAGCGGACAACCTTACACATTGTATAATATTAGGCGAGAAAATGAAAGATTAATCGGACCAAAAGGGCTCAAAGGGCCCAATTGGTTTCAGCATAATGAGTTATCTGTCCAGTTTTGGCGCGTAGTGGCTGAATTCCATGCTGAACGTGCCTCTGCCCTGGGTTGATGAGCGCAGTGCGGTGGAGTATCCGAACAGATGTGAAAGCGGAGCCTGTGCGCTGATGTGGTCCGCAGCAGGTCTGCTTTCCATGCTGGAGACTATGCCTCCGCGCTGTGTGAGGCTGGAGATGGTGTCGCCCACATACTGTGATGGAACGATCAGAGTCACGTCCATTATCGGTTCCATCAGAACGGGTCCGGCTTCCTGCGCTGCTGCATCGAAGCACATTGCCGCACAGGCTTCGTAGGCGAACTCCGTCGCGGTGAGCTCGTTGTACTTCACGTCGGTAAGCTCCACCTTCATGTCGCAGACCTCGTAGCCGTACTTTATGCCGCTGTGCAGCGAGTTCTCGACTCCGCGCCTGATGGCTTCGAAGAAGTTCTCCGGCATGACTTTGGTGGAGACGAGGTTCTCGTAGGAGTTTCCGCTCTTTGCCGGCTGCGGGGTGAGTCTGAGGGTGATTGTGGCGCTGTTCTCCTTGCCTGCAAGGACCTTGCTGAAGGTGAAGGACTTCTCCACGGTGCCTGTGATGCTTTCCCTGTATGTGACCTGTGGCTTTCCGATGTTGCAGTTGACCTTGAACTCCTTGGTGATCCTTGTGACCAGGACATCCAGATGGAGCTCTCCCATTCCGCTTATGACCAGCTGGCCTGTCTCCTCGTTGTCCTTGTATGTGAAGGTCGGATCCTCAAGGGAGAGAATCTCCAGTGTCTTCTTTAGCTTCTCCTGCTCGCTTGCGTTTGCAGGCTCGATGGCTATGGAGATGACCGGAACCGGGAAGCTCATCTTCTCCAGAAGGATCTGGGCGCCTTCGGATCCTATCGTGTCTCCTGTCTGGGCGAGCTTGAAGCCGACAATGACTCCGATGTCTCCGGCCTGGAGCTCCTGAAGTTCCTCGGGTCTGTTGGAGTGCATGCGCAGAAGGCGGTTGATTCTCTCACGCTTCTTCTTGGAGATGTTCAGGATGGCGGTGCTCTTTTTCAGCACGCCGGAATAGACCCTGACAAATGCAAGAGGTCCTGCCTCCCTGTCATACTGTATCTTGAAGACGAGGGCCAAGGGCGGGGCCTTTGGGTCGTTCTTGACCTGGACCGTCTCCTCCCTGTCCTTCCTGAAGACGATGCCGGATGCCGGCGGGATGTCGTCGGGGGAGGGGAGAAGGTCGACAATACCGTCCAGAAGGCACTGGACTCCGATGTCCTTGAGAGAGGAACCGCAGAAGACGGGAAGAAGCTGTCTGCTGATGGTGCATTTTCTGAGGACGTCCAGAATCATCTGAGCCGGAATATCCTCGCCTGCGAAGTAAAGCTCCGTTATCTCGTCAGAGAAACTTGAGACGCTGTCCAGAAGCTTTTCCCTCCAGCTCTGGGCCTCTTCCTGCATTGAATCCGGAATGTCCGAGTAGCTGTACTCGTAACCGCTGGTCTCGGGGTCGAATGTGACCATCTGCATCTTCAGAAGGTCAATCACACCTTCAAAGTGGCTTTCTTTCCCAACTGGGATGAATAGCGGAACGGTCTCCTCTTTGAGTTTTGTCTTGATATCTTCAATTGCAGCATAGAAATCAGCACCGAGGCGGTCCATTTTGTTTATGAATGCTATCCTGGGGACGTTGTAGGTGTTAGCCTGTCTCCATACTGTCTCGCTCTGGGGCTCGACACCTCCTACGGCACAGAAGACGCCTACGGCTCCGTCAAGGACTCGAAGCGATCTTTCAACCTCTGCCGTGAAGTCAACGTGGCCCGGAGTGTCTATGATGTTGATCTGGGTGTCGCGCCAGTAGCAGGTGGTTGCGGCACTCGTTATGGTGATTCCTCTGTCCTGCTCCTGCTCCATCCAGTCCATGGTGGCCTCGCCGTTGTCGACTTCGCCGATACGGTGGTTCTCGCCTGTGTAGAAGAGGATGCGCTCAGTTGTTGTCGTCTTTCCGGCATCGATGTGAGCTATTATTCCTATGTTTCTTGTTTTCTCTGACGTCATGGGCAGAATCCTAACATAATTGCGATGTTTTGTTAATCTTTAAAGAAATAGGGGACCTCTTGCGAAGTCCCCTCTGACAGTCGTGACGGATTTCTATTTCGTCCATTTGTTTATGAGTTCCTGGATTTCCTCATAGTTTCTGTCGTCCGACTTGGTGTGGTTTTTCCTGCTGTTGTAGACGGCCTGTGCGTACTTGAGGATCACCAGGGCCTCCTGCCTGTCGCTCATTGCAGAGAGCTTTGTCTTTGTCCAGATCGGGTTGGCATTTGCACCTTTGGATCCTTCGTAGTAGGCGTACTTGTCATAGTTGCTCTTGGTCTCCCTGTCCCACTTGTTCTTCATTTTCTCTATCTCGGAAGCTCTTTTCTTTGCGCTCCAGTCCCTGTCGTAAAGCTGTATGGCAAGATCTTCATAAGTCCTTCCGTATATGTATTTTGCAGGGATGGTATCGCATGCGGCACGCATGTAGCTGATTGCTGCGACGCTGTCTCCGCCGAATATGCCTGGAACCTTGTTCTGAAGTATTCCGAGGGTGTACCAGGTCTCGGATGAATCAACCACATTGAAATCATCGGTGATGACTCTGATATCGGCTTTCATCGGCTTTACCTTGGAAAGAGAGTCCATGACTCCCTTTGTCTGGCCGTAACGTCCTATGTTTGCACATTTCCACAGGTAAGCCAGATAGTTGGGATGTGCCTCTATCGACTGTATCGCGTAGTTCTCGCCTTCGGAATAGATGGCGAACTTGGCACTCTTGTCCTTTTCGTCCAGCTTGTCTCCGAGGTCGACGCAGACTCTTGAAAGCCTCCAGAGGACTTCCGATTTCTCGGTGTCAGATTTGGCGTTCTTGAGCATGCCCTGGAGGGAGTCGTAGACCATCTGGTTGTCGGATCCCTGGTCATAAAGGTCATCAACAGCCTTGAAATCAAGAGCTGCCAGAGCCATGGCAAGAACCATCAGCATCACGAGGATGGAAGCTAGTTTCTTCATTTGACGTCTCCTGTCTAGATGTGTTTCTCTCTCAATTAAATATTTTAGCATGCAATGTCCCAAAAACACAATTTAATTGTATAATATCCGCCGGGAGAACATATGAAGACTTCGTTGAGATTTTTTACTGTTCTGTTTCTGCTTGTTTCGGTTTCGTTTCCTCTTTTTTCCGATGCTGTCTCCGCTTCCGATGGAGCAGGTTCCAAGAAGCCTCTTCTGAATTACGAGGTCACGGAATCCGAGAAAAGTGTTGCAGAGGCCATCACGGACCGTCCTTCAGTCGCCCTGATCCTTTCAGGCGGAGGAGCCAGAGGGTTTGCCTACATTCCTGTTCTGGAGGAGTTCGAGAGGAGGGGAATCCCTATTGACAAGGTGTACGGTACAAGCATCGGCTCTCTTCTGGGTGCCCTGTACTGTGCCGGTTATTCGCCCAGGGAGATGATGGAGATAAGCAAAAACAACGATGTCTACAAGCTTTTCGCGGATTTTACATCTTCCGGTGACAGTGAGGTTCCGGGTGTGTTCGACTACAACAGGAACAATCTAATCTCGTTCACTCCCGGTCAGATTATCGATGGGTTGAAGGGTCTAGTGGACGACTATATTGTCATGTCTCTGTTTGAGAACTGTCTGGGGAATATCCCGGATGATATAGATTTCAACAAGGATCTTGTAATCCCGTACGAGACGAATGCTTCGGATATGACAAGCGGCAGAGAGGTGATTTTCTCGGAGGGTTCACTGATTTCCGCCATGCGTTCAAGCATGAGCATTCCGCTTGTCTTCGAGCCGATCATGGCGGAGAACGGTAAGGTCCTCATGGATGGTGGAATCCTGGATAATTCCATGATCCACCGGGCCAGGCTTGAGGGTTTTGACATTGTAATCTGCGCCACATTGACGGGTTACGAGGACAAGGACTTCGATGCTTCCCGCTTTGAGAACCTTGCAGGTTCGCTTACGGGTTATCTCGATGTGATGACCAGAATGATGACTCTCGATCAGGCGCCCGGTGCAGACTACTGGGTTGGAATAGATGTCAGCGACTTCAACGCACTCGAATTCTCCAAGGTGGATGAAATTGCCATGTGCGGTAAGAGGTTCGCTGAGGAATACTCTTCATTGCTCGACAATATCGCGGCACGTTTCACCGAGGACCAGAAGGTATACAAGAATCCGGATCGTGTGGGTGAATACCATACCAAATACCCGGAAAGAATCAAAACAGATACCAGAGGAAGAGAGAACCGTCGTGAGGATCTTCTGAGCAAGACACGTGTCTCCCTGGGGTTCTTCGGAAACGGCGGATACGGTTTTGACTTCAGGAACAGTGACGGAAAGACACGTCGTGCCCTTTATCCGACGTTCAGTGTCAGATTCTTCCTCCAGAATTACGTAGGGACTCCGTTCAGCCTGGATGCTAAGGTCCGCAGCACGGTCGGACGTACAACCGAATGGTCTGCCGATGTCCTGTATTGTCTGAACAGTGATTCGTTTGAGAAGTTCTACCTCACGCTCGGCATCGAAGGAAATCTCGGGTCCCTTTCCGTATTCACCGACATACACGAGAACGCAACAAGGAATGACATCGAGTACGCGGTAATCGGAAGAGTCGGCATGGTGATGACCAACGGCAGGAATCATACCCTCAGGGTCTTCGCTTCTGTGGACAATAAATGGGCCTTGCTTGATGAAAGCGATGTCAAGAAGGAATATCTCTTCATCCCGTCTGTAAATGCCGATTTTGTCTACAGTCCTGGCTACAAGGCCGGCCTGTTCCAGATGGAAGGAGGAAGGCTCGACATTCTGGCGAGGGCGGGCTATGACGTAGGTATCTCGAGGTGGGGTTACAAGTTCGGATTCGAAGGTGAGAAGCTGTTCCGTCTTTCGGAAAAAATCTCGTTGTGGGTTGAAACCAAGGCCTTCACATCTTCAGAGTACCTGGCTCTGCGCGACAGCTATGCTAAGTACGGCGGATGGAAGGGAATGCCGGGATATGCGTACGGTACATACTGCAACAGCTTCATAAGCAGCGGTGTGGGCGTGAGGTTCTTCCTGAACGGCAGAATCCTCACAGACTACATTTCTGTTGTCGTCAGGGGAGGAGTCAGGTCTTCCGGCATCTTCGGAGTGATCGGAGAGACCTATGGTTCCCAGGTTCCGTTCGCCGACTGCTTCTCTTCCGGATTGTGGGATCTGGGAGCATCGGTTGGATACGGTTTCAGCTCTCCGGTGGGTGATATGGTCATCGGTTTGGGCCTCAACAAGGATCTGAAGTTCGCCCTTTACGTCGAATTGGTGTGAGAAACCCCTTTCTTCGATTTTTCTCTTTGTATGAACGTCTCTGTCGACATTTTAACTAAAGTGAATTATATTTGTCGTGCTATACGATGCATGGGGTAGGGATTCGGAGGAAAAGACAGTGAGGAAATCCATTTTTGTCATATGTGCGGTGCTTGTACTGGCTCTGGTTGCTGGCTGCAGTGCTGACAGCATTATGAGAACCGGAAAGGCGATGGGCAAGTTGGGAGACGCCTCCTTGGGTGGTGTGGGCGTCAAATTGGCCGATGATGCCGCCAAGTCTGTGGATGATTTTATAGAGAAGCTGGAAGCTCTGCTTTCTTTTGACGGAGTCAGCAGGACCGGCGAAGGTGCCGATGAAAAGATCGAGGGCGTCGTGATGCTCAAAGGCGGAGGCTTCTCAGATGAATTCTCTGCCCTGATGAAGGATGTTGTTGACAAGATTCTTGCAGCAAAGGATTCCAGTGCTTCAGATGCCAAGATCAGAACTGCTCTGGATACTTTGTACAAGGATTACGACGGTGTAAAGAAGCCATACATAGGGAAGACCATCGACTGGTCCGGTCACAAGGCAATGAAGGAGCTGATCAATTGTTCCGCACTTCCTACCAATATTATCTCCATGGTGCCCGGTTTTGATGTCACGAAATTGTATGCGTATGATGTTCCGTTCCCGTTCCATGAGAGCGATATTCTGGCTTTGATCAGCAGAGCCGCAAATATAGCCATGACCAATCTCGGTTTTGTGAAGAAGCTGATGGAGGGTGGAGGTGGACAGTCTCAATTCAACATCAGTCATCTGAAGTACATTCCTGAAAGCATCGAAAAGTATGTTGGAAAAAGAATGGATCCTACCGTAGGAGATAAACTCGCATTCTACATCATATATGACCTTGTCGACACCACCGCCAGAGTTCTGAAGAAGTACAGCGAGGCGTTCCCCGGTGATTATGATCACCTGACTGCCGACTGGCTGCTCAAGAATTGCGTATCTGAATTGGACAGGGCAATGGCTGACCTTTCTGCCATAGGCTACATCTATGACTTCGGTGTCGATGTTTCCGGCATTGCTGCCAGTCTTATGTGAGGAGGGGAAAGATGAAGAAAACGATTTCTGTTATTTTTGCTCTGGTTTTCGTTATCTCCCTCGTCTTCGCCCAGGGAGCAACCGATGACGGTCCCTATGCCGGTGTCACCAACAAGGGATACAGACCTTCGGATTCAAACTATTATGATGGCTTGAATTACAGTCTTTTCAGGAATGCTGCTGACTTTGCAACCGACAGGCTCAGGATCCAGGGTGTTCTGGGTTCATCGTCCTTCAATTTCTCAAATGCCCTTCAGAACAGAAGCGTGGCAGAGTCTTTGTCCAACATCACCAAGTTCCAGTGGGACAAGAAGAACTGGATAAACTACGTTCTCGGACTTGCAACAGAGGTTGGGTCCGGAAAAAACGACATCATTTCCGCTGACTTCAGTGTCGGTGCCCAGGTTGGTAACTACGGCTTCGGAATCAATGTCACGGTTGATGCAAAGTCAATGCCGATGATCAATGAGAACAGCGGTGCCGGGCAGAGCAATAATTCGATCCTTGGAAACGGATATCTGCCTGTTGTTGATGCTTCGCTGTCATTCGGTTATGGAAGGAGGGTGGTGGACACTTCTTCCATCACATTGGATGTAGGTGCGACAATTCATTTTTCCGAGAAGCTTTACATGCTTCAGCTGAATCTTGATACTGCTGCCGACCTCATCAACAAGACCAGGGGTTTTGAGAATCTGCAGACCAGAAGCGGTCTTGCGATGCCGTTAGATATAGCCGCTACATTGGGCTTCTTGGACCAGAGGCTTACCGTCAGCGCCATGCTGAACAACATCAACGGCTACTACTACATGAGAACCTACGACAATATCGGTGATGCTGCGTCCTTCAACCATGGATACGGCAGATACCTTCTGTATACTCCATGGTCTTTCAGCGCCTCGGTTGTCTACGATCCCAAACTGGGAAACGGTTTCAATCCGACCGTGGCTCTTGAGGTGTCCGACATCAACCTGTATTTCAAGAACGAACTGGACAAGGAACAGCCTTGGCTTGAGCTGGTCAGGTACATCAATGCTTCCGTAAAGCTTGATATTTACAATGTTGTCAGTCTGAGGGCCGCCTACAGGTACGGCTATCCTGAGTTTGGTCTTTCCGTAGGTTATTACGGCAACCGGATTGAGTTTGTATACGGCTTCCACGAGGCCGGATCCGTATATGGAGAGAAGCCTGTCGACTCCCTGACGTTCAGGATGAAGTTCGGCGTGGACAAGTAAGCCCTTAACAGAAAAGAGGGTGTTTGGAAAGACTGATTAACAGTACGGACCGAACACCCTTTTTGTTTGCCTACCAT
>JBGVBT010000017.1:0-3700 GCA_045225895.1 Sphaerochaetaceae bacterium | reverse complement strand
CGAGATGGACGTCCACGGAAACGTCACAGGTTATCTCGACTACATCATCTATCCCAACAGGAGCAAGATGACCGCGGACATCCATGTCACCAACACCCAGGTGTCCCTGAAGCTTCAGGAAGAGGTTCCACAGTGGTACTATCCGAAAGAAGGTTCCGTTCCACAGCCGTTCGAGCTTGACGTGACAATGACAACCGGTCAGAACATTGAGTTCTATTATCCGGAGAAGGACAATTCCTTCATCAACTTCACCTTGGCGGAGGACAACAAGGTCAGACTAATCATCGACGAGAACAACACTTTCAAGGTGGACGGCGGCTTCGCCCTGAAGACGGGACAGGTCTACTACTTCCAGAACGACTTCATAATCAGGGAGGGAAGTGCGGACCTGACGGCGAGGAACCTCACCATGACCGAATCGGATTTCCCGATGATCCTCAACCTCACTGCAGACATCACGGACTACGACTCTGACGGCAACAAGGTTGTCATCAGCCTGATCCTGCAGAATGCCACACTGGACAACCTCAGTCCGAGATTCTCCAGCACGCCCATGAAGACGGAGAACGAGATCCTGGCCATGCTGGGACAGAGCGTGCTTTCGTCGAGCTCCCTGGACCAGTCCCTGTCCCTGTCCTCGATAGCTTCCCTTGCCGCCACGGCAACCGATGCCCTCACAAGGGTGGGAATCCTGGAGTCCAACAAGAGCTACTCTCTTTCAAGCATAGTGCGCAACTCCCTCGGCCTGGATATATTCTCGGCAAGGTCCAACATCATACCGAATGTCCTTATCGATGCTCTTCCGGGAGAGATATCCAAGAAGGGTGAGGTGAGCATGCTTGCAAGGTATCTTGACGGAACCTCGATCTTCGCCGGAAAGTACCTGACCTCGGAATGGTTCATAAAGGTCAGGCTCATGCTCAAGGCGGAGACAAGGAACAACAACACGAATGATTTCGGCCACTTCCTTGCCAAGGATCTGATTCTCGACACGGAGGTCAGCCTTGACTGGGACACTCCGATGGGTACGGTGAGCATATTCACCAACCCCCACGAGTTGTCTGTTTTCGATATTTTGGATACAATCGGTTTCAGTGTAACCAAACAGATCCAGTTTTGATTAAGTCTTCAGGAGACATATGCGAATGAATAGAAAAACGATCATGACTTTGATTCTGGTGTTTGCGGTTCTTTTCTCCGCTTTCGCTGCAGATGAATGGTATTACGACAAGGAAATCTCGGAGTTCTCTTATTCCGGAATCCAGAACGTTTCAGAGTCAGAAATCAACAAAGTGCTTTATGCTTACAGATACAAACCTTTTTCCGACAGCCTGTTCCAGGAAATGATGGACCAGCTTTACAAGGTTGAGGGAATTGATTTCTTCACGGCGGATGCCGAACAGAACGAGGAGGGCAATCTCAGGATTGTCTTCGTGTTCTACGAGATTCCCAAGATCAGCGCCGTGCGCTTTGAAGGAAACAGCAAGGTGAAGGCCAGGGATCTCCGCGAGGCAGTAACCGAGATTACAGCCGGAAAGTTCCTTGATCCCGGAAAGAGGGCGTCTTTCGAGGCTGCAAAGGCCCAGATCTCCTCTCTCTATTATACTAAGGGCTTCCTGAACGTCCCCATCGAGTACGAGACTGTCAGAAACGACGAGACCAACACCTACGAGGTTGTGTTCAAGATCTCCGAGGGTGACCAGACCAGGATAATCAGAATCGACTTCACCGGTAACGACCATTTCGATGCCTCTACACTGCGCAAGCAGATGACTACGAAGGTCAAGTCCCTGTTCAACGCCGGATACCTCAACATAGAGAAGCTCAAGTCTGATGTAAGCCTTATTGCAACTTATTATCAGACAAACGGTTATATCGATGTCATCATTTCCGATCCGATCATCGAGTACGTCGAGTCCTCAAGCGAGAAGTTCAAAGAGGCTGTTGTCACGTACAACATCGTCGAGGGAAATCAGTGGTTCTACGGCGGTCTCGAGGTCTACGGAAACACAATCTTCACGGACGAGCAGATCAAGAAGGTCCAGAGGCTGAAAGTCGGATCGGTGCTAAACATCGCACAGGTCCAGAACGAATACAGCTCGATTGCGGACCTTTACTATGACGACGGATACATCGCGAACCAGATGAACATGCGCGACGAGCGTGACGACACGAACATGACCGTCAAGTTCTATTTGGACATTGTCGAAGGTCCCCAGGCAACAGTCGAGGAAATCCTCATCTCTGGTCTCGACAAGACAAAGGACTACGTCATGAGAAGGGAGCTGGAAATCCATCCGGGCGACATCTTCTCAAAGACAAAGCTCATCACAAGTGCCCAGAACCTCTACAACACAGGTCTTCTGGAGAACCTTGACTATGAGCTGATGTACGGTCAGGCCGAGAATTCGGTGATCCTCGATTTCAAGCTCAAGGAAGGTAGCACAAAGGACATCCAGTTCGGTGCCACGTTCGGAGGAACCCTCAACTCGTTCCCGGTTTCCGCATTCGTCCAGTGGACAGACCACAACCTCGGCGGAAGAGGACAGGAGCTCGGCCTCGGGCTGACCCTGTCTCCGGACACCCAGTCAATCAACATCTCCTTCGGAGACAAGTGGTTCAAGAACTACAGATGGTCCAACTCGTTCAGCTTCGGCTTCTCTCATTCGGCTTATTCCAACGAGCTCCAGAAGGGTATCGGTGCCCCGAAGTACTATGACGGAAGAAACAGCGACGTGACATGGCCGCTTGGATTCGAGAGCCCGACGCAGTGGAAGAATGCCAACAACGAGTATCCTTCAAGCAGGTACCTGATGAAGTACGACCTTCTGACGTTCTCTCTGGGATACAACACAGGCTATACTTTCATCTACGATGTGGGACGTCTGTCTCTGTTCGGCGGAGTCAACGTCAGCCTCAACAGGGCATTCTACGACGACAAATACACTCCGTTCGAGAAGCTGATCTACCAGTACAGCCTAAGATGGCAGTTCTCCAACAAGCTGAACATCGGTATCCAGTGGGATGGAAGGGACTATGTCACCAACACCACCAAGGGTTATGTCCTCAGCGCATCGGCAACATACGCCGGAGGAATCCTGCAGGGTCTTTCCAACTACATAAAGACCACAGCAAGCGCAGCAGGCTACATAAAGCTCTTCTCCTTCAAGACAAAGGAAGAGAAGACCAAGAACATAATGCTCTGCGCCTCGACCTCTGTTAACTTCATGCTGCCGCAGTTCTACAACTACAACAACATCTACGGCGACGATCCGTCCAAGGGCCTCGGTTTCTGGGATCCTAAACTCGGAGCCACCAAGTACGAGATGCTTTATATCGACGGAATGACCATCGGACGCGGATTCAGCTCCGTCACCGACCAGTCCTTCCTCTGGGACAACATGCTCGAGGTCAGCTACCAGATTGTCGACAACATCCTGCAGGCCGAGCTCTTTGTCAGTGCAACAGGTGTGAACTACGAGCTTGAGCACATCAAGAGCGGTATCAACTGGTACTTCGCAGCCGGCGGTGGAATCAAACTGAAGATCTCAGGCTTCCCGCTCGGTCTCTACCTTGTCAAGAACGCCTCCTACAAGTTCCCGAACGTCACAAGCGTGGAGGGTGAGAGGACATTCCAGTGGCATGGTGGAAACTACTTCCATGGGGATTCGTCGACAAGCGGACTTAACCTGGTCCTTGC
>JBGVBT010000016.1:0-40629 GCA_045225895.1 Sphaerochaetaceae bacterium | reverse complement strand
GTCGGGCGCCAAGGCTGAAGGCCGCGCCCCGCCTGGCATGTGCAAAGCGCTGCACAGGCAACCCACAGCCAATGAACAATCGTGCAGTAAGGATTATCAGATGTTCTTTTTCTTCTTGAGTTCGTTCTTGTCTTCGTACATGTTCTGGTCGGCGCGCTCGAAAACCAGGGCAACGTTGTCATCGTCTTTGAATCGTGACATTCCGCAGGCTACGACGACAGACTTGTCCAGTATGGCCTCGAGGTTGTGCTTCCTGAGAGACTTCATCAGGTCGTCTATGTTGTCGTATTCCTCACCCTGGACAATTACGGCAAACTCATCGCCACCGACACGGTAGATCCTGCTGTCTCTGAACACAGCACGGATTACATCTGCGGCATCGCGGATGTACTGGTCTCCGGCCTTATGGCCGAAGGTATCGTTCACGGTCTTAAGGTCGTTGACATCGCAGATGACAATGGCAAACCGGACTTCCTCATGTTCCTTGATGCGGCCGTTCAGGCGGTCTTCGGCCTCGAGGAAGGCATGTCTGGACCAGACCCCGGTGAGAGCATCGACATTGACCTCGTTGCGGGCATCGGCAAGCTGTTTTCTGTACTCTTCCTCGTGACGGACCAGGGAATCGACGTCGTTGACTCCCACAATCAGACGCTGGCCGTCTTTTTCATCGACCATAGCTGCCTTGAGCTGGACGTAGCGAGGCTTGCCATCCACCATCAGACGGTAGTTCAAGGCGAAAAGGTCGTTCCTGCGGATTTCAGACATGACGTTGTCCATAGTGAACAGGGAAAGGTAACGGTCGATGTCGGCCGGATGAATGACCTTTTTCCCGTTTTCCCTTGCTGCGGCGAAGAAATCCAGACCTTCCTTTGGGATGGAGAAAGAGTCGTATCCGCTGGATGCGCTGTATTCTCTGTAGCGCCCGGTACTCGGGACAACTATGTAGATCACAATGAAGTTTCCGGTCAGGGCGTTGATACGGGCGTATGCAATCCTCTCTTCGGCCATGCGTTCCTCTGCAAGTCTGTGTCTTGCCTTGTCTGCAACAAGAGCGGTCTGCTCAAGTTTCTGCCGGTATTCTTCCTTCTCGTCTCCTATGACGAAGGTCCTCAGAAGTGATGTTCCGAGAAGATAACCCACTGCGTAGAGAGGGAGATACGGATTCCATATCTGGGCGGTGAGACAGCCGGACATGATCATTCCGAACAGCCAGAGGGTCCGGTAACGTCTGAGCTTGTCGGTCTTGCCCTTACCCCGGAGTCCGATGATGGAGACCATTGCATAGACGGAAATCAGGACAAGCAGAGCTATCTGGCTGATAAGGAGGATGTACCTGTATTTGAGCGGATGATAGACGCATTTCTCATCTACGGTGAAAAGGACAGGTGTGACGAGGTTCGCGGCAACCAAAAAAGCCGCACAGGTTGTTATGAGTCTCCCTGTAATGAGGAAGAATCTGCTGAATAAGTTATTCTCGCCGAGATACTCGACGCAGTACCTGGTCCAGTAGGTCACGCCCACCGCCATGATGAAGAAATACAGGGAGGTGTCTGCAAAAAGAAGGGTTGCAAGCTTGCGCTTCTCGAGATATCCCCAGAGGATGTCCGTGGCATAGTAGACAAGGACCACGAAGAGAAAGCGTCTGTAGAGTTTCCAGACACGTTGCTCGAAAGCCCCATTGAGGTTCAGAAGAATATCAAAGTTCTCAATCAGCAGAATCACGGCAGCAAGTATGCCAATTGCCGAATAGTACATTTTATCTATCGTCCTCGTTCCTGTATACGTTTATGGCCAACCGTCTAACAGGATATCATAGTTTACTTAAAAACCCAAAACTATTTCAACAAGGCAAAATAAAAGCCTTCCTCCGGAATACGGAAGAAGGCCATTTCTGCAATCGGATGCAGGATCACATCATGATCTCTCCGTCCTTGGAGACCTTGTTGAACAGGACCAAAGACAGGACTGTGAACAGCGAGACGACCGTGGCGAGAGCACAGGCTCTTCCGTCCGTGGCGTTTGCAACAGCCTTGTAGACCGCGACGTTCAGTGTCTGGGTCTTGAACGAATACAGGAGCATGGATGATGAAAGCTCTGTGATGAGAGTGACCCAGCTCATGATGGCTCCGGCGAACAGTCCGTTGAACATCATGGGGATGGTGACCTTCACCAGTGTCTTGAACTTGCTGGCTCCGAGGGACTCGGCCGCCTCGTCTATGGACATCGGTATCTGGGAAAGGATGGCGACTGAAGAACGGATTGTGTACGGGATTCTTCTGACACACATGGCAATGACCATGATGGCCGCCGTTCCGACCAGAGGAAGGTAACGGTTGTTGAATGCAAGGATCATGGAGATACCTACAACGGCACCCGGAATGACGTACGGGACCATTGAAAGGGTATCGATCGTGGCGTTGAGGACATTCCTGCGCCTGACTGTAAGATAGGAGATCAGGATTGCCAGGATGATGATCAGTATGAGTGCCATGCCGCAGATCCTGATTGTGTTCCAGATGGTGTTGCCCATTCTGTTGAACACATGCTGGTAGCTCTGCATGGAGAAACCGCTCTGGAAGACCTCTCCGCTGGGATTGGTCTTTCTGAATGACAGGTAGACCAGATACAGCTGGGGAAGAAGGGCAAGGGCCACAAGACCGTAGCTGTAGAGATGGATGAAGAAACTTCCGAGGGGTTTGGCCTTCTTTCTCTCCACATGGTTCATCGCGCTCATGGAGAAGCTGTTCTTCTTTGTCAGATATCTCTGGACGAGGAAGAAGACCAGTGTGATCAGGATTGCGATGACCGCTATGGCAGCTGCGAAGTTGTGGTTGGTTCCCACCTCTCCGACATACTCGTTGTAGATGATGACGGGGAATGTGGTGTAGCCCTCTCCTATCATCAGCGGGGTTCCGAAATCTGCGATGGCTCTCATGAAGACCATCAGTGCGGCGGCCAGGATTGAGGGCATGCAGAGTGGGATGACAATGCGGAAGAATCTCTTTGTGCCGCTTACACCCATGTTGGCGGATGCCTCAAGCAACGACTTGTCGATGTTCTTCATTGCACCTGAGACGTACATGAATACCAGGGGGAACAGCTTCAGAGACAGGACAAGGAGGATTCCGTTGAATCCGTAGATGTTCGGAATTGTAATCCCGAAGGCCGTCTTGAACAGCTTTGTGATTGCTCCGGCTCTTCCCAGCAGGTTTACCCATGCGTAGGCTCCGATGAACGGGGCGGACATGGATGACAGGATGATCAGCATCTGGAGAGTCTTGCGGCCTCTGATCTGGTACATGTTGTACAGATATGCAAGGGGCACACCGAGAGCCAGGGAGATGGCACAGGTGCAGATGGCGACCTTGAAGCTGTTGGTCAGGGTTCTGAAGTAGTAAGGCTGGCTGAAGAACTTGATGAAGTGCTTCAGTGTCAGAGCTCCGGTCTTGTCGTCTAGGACGGACTGTCTGACGATCTTCAGAAGCGGATAGACCATGAAAAGCAGATACAGGCCAAGCACAACAAGGCTGGCTATGACCCAGAAATCGAATTTCGCTTTCTTCTTCATATTCCCCTCACCTGACAAGACTCTTCTCACCGTCATCGGTGAACACGTTGATCTTCTCGGCCTTGACTGTCAGATAGACCTCTGTTCCGTTCTCGATGATGTCGTCGATCAGTGACTCCTGGATGATTTCGGCTCTGGTTCCGTTGGAAAGCTCCACGACATAGTGTGTGTTCAGTCCGAGGAAGGTGCTGTACAGGACCTTTCCGACAAGGCTTCCGGTCTCGGACTTGGAGTTGATGACAAGCTCCTCAGGTCTGACTGAGACGACAACCTTCTGTCCGTCGGTGACATCGGTGAGGTTCTTCATCTTGACCGTGTAACCGTTGTCGAAGACGATGGACTTCTCCTTGCCCTCGACCTTGATCTGGGCCTCCATCAGGTTCGTGCGGCCGATGAAGGTTGCGACGAACTGGTTGGCAGGTCTCTGGTACAGGGTCTTCGGGGAACCGATCTGCTGGATGACACCGAGGTTCATGACGGCGATCCTGTCGGAGACGGCCATGGCCTCTTCCTGGTCATGGGTGACATAGACGGTGGTGATTCCAAGTCTGTTCTGGATCTCCTTGATGACGGTTCTCATCTCGACCCTGAGCTTTGCATCGAGGTTCGAAAGAGGCTCGTCCATGAGAAGGACCTCAGGCTCGATTGCCAGAGCTCTGGCAAGGGCGACTCTCTGCTGCTGTCCACCGGAGAGCTTCTCGGGGAGACGGTCGGCATACTCGGAGATCTTCATCAGGGCCATGAACTCTTCGGTCTTGGCCTTTATCTCTTCTTTCGGAAGCTTCTTGTTCTTGAGTCCGAAAGCAACGTTCTTTCTTACTGTGAGGTGTGGAAAGATTGCATAGTTCTGGAACACCATTCCGATGTTCCTCTTGGACGGATCAAGGTCGTTAATCAGACGGTCGCCGAAGTAGAAGGTTCCGCCCTCGATCGAGTTGAATCCGGCAATCATTCTGAGCAGAGTTGTCTTTCCACATCCTGAAGGACCAAGAAGGGTGAAGAACTCTCCTGGCTGAATCTCCAGGGACAAATCCGGAATGGCGGTGAAATCGCCATATTTCTTTACTGCATTATTAATTGTGATTTTAACATCCATAATAAACCAACTCCGCTAGTTTTATTGTTTGTTGAATTGCGTCCTTAAATCAGGACAAATTTTGTGGCCCCGGAAGCGGGGCCACATAGGATTTGCATCCGTTATCAGTTCTTGCCGTACTTTGCCCAGTACTCGTTCCACTTGTCGCAGATGGCTGCCTTGTTCTTTGCAAGAGCCTCTGTATCGGCGACCTTGTAGTTGATGGTGTCGATATCGACCATTCTTGCGCTGCCGCCTGTCAGCTTTGTTGTTGTGGCAGGTCTTGCTGCAGCATCGAGGTAGGACTGCTGGCCTTCGTCGCTCTGGAGGAAGTCCATGAACAGCTTTGCGTTCTCAAGGTTCTTAGCACCCTTGATGATTGCAGAAGCGAATCCGACACTGGTGACACCCTCTTCCCAGTAGACCATGTGGCCACCGGTTGTTCCGGCATCAAGAAGCTTGACGATTGCGGGCTCGTATGAGAGACCAACTGCATACTCACCGGCGAGAGTTGACTTTCCGGGGACTGAGGATGAGCTTACGACAACAAGTCCGTTCTGCATGAGCTTTGCGATGTAATCCCAAGCTGCGGGGCTGTCCCAACCGCCGAAGTCTGTGAGCAGACACTGGAGGTTGTTCCATGCTGAAGATGATGATGTCGGGTTGGCGATGACTACCTTTCCGTAGAGTTTCGGATCGAGCAGTGAGTTCCATCCTGTGACCTTGATTCCGAGATCCTTCTCGATTGCGTCGTTGACGACCATGACGGGGATCTGGATGTCGTGGAATGTGAGCTTACCGGATGTGTTGTGGTAGCCTTCCTGCATCTTGGCGTCGTTCTTGCTGACATAGGTGTCGAAATACTGTCCGTATGCATCGAGGTCGGCATACTGGAGTCCGCCGAACATTGCATCGGCCTGAGGATTGGAAGCCTCAGCCTGGATTCTTGCCTTGCAGTCTCCTGCACCACCGTATGTGTAGTAGACAGTGATGTTCGGATACAGCTCATTGAACTTTGCAATGGCGATGTCATAGTGTGCCTGGCTCACTGTTGTGTAAAGAATGAGCTCTCCGGATCCGCCGGCCTTTGACTCGGCTGCGGCCTGTGCGAAAATGGCTGTCATGGCAACCAGAGCGATAAGCAAAACTGTTAATGCTTTCTTCATACTTTTCTCCTTTTCTTTTTCCTACACATACCGTGTAGTTATTCTCCGATCATTTTCAGGACCGTCTCCCTGTCCGGGATTCCGGCCCTGCCTCCGGGCACCGCACATTTGCAGCATGCCGTTGCACTAGCAAACCTGATGCAATGCCCAAGGTCCATGCCCGAAACGTACGCGTTGAGGAACGAACCGTGGAACACATCCCCGCATCCTGTGGTGTCAACCACTTTGGAAGCCTTGAAGGCGGGATAGTTCACCACCTTCCCGTCCACAACGAACTTGCTTCCATCCTCGCCGAGGGTGCATCCGACGACGAGTTTCTTTCCCCATGTCGACATTTCGAGCAGCGCCTCGTCGTACGAGGCCTTCCCGCTCACGCGGAGCGGATATTTATTGTTCATTATAAGTATATCAGACAAAGTCGCAAGTGTTCTGTTTTTCTCATTGTCTTTCTGCATGGAACATCCGTCCAGGGATACGGTGACGCCGTACTCCCTGGCTATCTTTGCAGCATTGAGGGCATTGTCGTAGTGAGTGCCGTCAAGATGGACAATGTCGCAGTTCCTTATGACCTGTCTGAGCCTTTCGTCCCAGACGATCGGCGGATTGTAGTCGCGCTGCGGGAACTTTGTCCTAGAACCGGTTTCCGGGTTGACCATCACTATGGACTCAAGGCCCCAGCAGTCATCCCTGCGTACCAGATAGTCGGTGCAGACCCCGTCCTGCTGAAACAGCCTGACACATTCATCGGAGAGCATGTCGTTTCCGAGCGTCCCTATGAAGGCACATTTGGAGCCCAGCCTGGAGGCGGCCACGATGGCCGTGGCGGAGGCTCCCCCGCCCTGGGTGATCCGGGTTGTGATGTGAGTCGAGCTGTTCTCTACAGGGAAGTCCTCAACGTTGCAGATGACATCCACACAGTTGTATCCGACCCCGACAATCTGAAACCGTTCCAATTCAAATCCCTATCTTCTGCAGAGCTCCATTGCCTTTGCGGCAATGTTCTCCTTTGTTATTCCGTATGCCTCAAGAAGCTCACCTGTGGCACCTGACTGACCGAAGCGGTCCTCTATCGCCACATGCGAGATCCTGATTCCGTCCTCTTCCACCAGAGCGCTTGCGACGGCCTCCGTCAGGCCGCAGACCATGTTGGATTCCTCGCAGACAAGAACGCGTCCACCGGCCTTTCTGACTGCAGCCACAACTCCGTCCCTGTCAAACGGCTTGATGGTATGAATGTTCACCAACGATGCCTTAATTCCGTTCTCTTTGAGAATTTCCAAAGCCTGATGTGCAAGACAGGTCATCATTCCTGAAGCGATGATGCACAGGTCCTTTCCTTCGGACAGAACCTGGACCTTGCCGAACTCAAGCTTGTCGTCAAGGCTTGTGATGTTCTCCATCGGCTCTCTCGATGTCCTGACATACACAGGTCCCTTGATCTCGTAGGCCAGTTTTGCAATAAGCCTTGCCTGGTTGGAGTCACATGGCTGAAGCACCGTCATGTTGGGCAGAGACCTCATGATCCCTATGTCCTCGACGCACTGGTGGCTTCCACCGTCACCGGCTGCCGTGATTCCGCCGTGGCTTCCGACGATCTTGACGTTCAGACGCGAGTAGCAGACACCGTTTCTGATGATCTCGAAAGCGCGGCCCGCAACAAAGACGGCCATCGAGGCGCAGAACGGAACAAGTCCGACCTTGCTCAGTCCGGCGGAGATTCCGACCATGTTCTGCTCGGCGATTCCGACATCGATGTATCTTTCCGGGAAAGCCTTCTGGAATGCGACGGACCCTGTTGTCTTGGCAAGGTCGGCATCCAGGCAATAGATTTCGGGATGGTCCTTCGCAAGTTCGACCAGTCCTTCATAGAAACCGAATCTGGTAGCTTCCTTATTTGCCATAGCTTGCCCCCAGTTCCCTGTATGCCTCGGCGATCTCGTCCCCTGTGGGAAGTGCGCCGTGCCACTTGACTCCGTTCTCCATGAAGGAAACGCCCATACCCTTGATCGTGTTGGCCACTATGCAGTGCGGCTTTCCCTCATACTTTTTGTCCAGAGCACCGAAAATCTGCTCAAAGTCGTGTCCGTCAATCGAATCGACTGCGAAATTGAAGCTTCTCAGCTTGTCCTCGATGCTGTCCAGCGGATTCGTCACCTCCGTAGGTGCGCTGAGTTGAAGCCTGTTCCTGTCTATGATGACGGTCAGGTTGTCCAGCTTGAATGCATTGGCAGCCATGAAGGCTTCCCAGCAGATTCCTTCCTGAAGCTCTCCGTCTCCGGTGATTACATAGACATGGCCCGGGCGGCCCTGCTTCTTAAGTCCAAGTGCCATTCCCGTTGCAATGCTCAGTCCCTGGCCCAGAGATCCGGTGCTGCAGTCCAGACCCGGACACTTGGAGCTGTCCGGATGTCCCTGGAACGGGCTGCCGTAACGTCTGAGTGTGTCCTTGGCCTCTTTGGGTGCGAACCCTATGTCCATGAGGACTGCATACAGGATGGGATTGGCATGGCCTTTGGAAAGGACGAACCTGTCACGGTCAGGGTCGGATGCACCCTTTCCGAGATTCATCTTGTCGTAATAAAGGGCAACCAGAAGCTCGGCAATCGAGAACGATCCTCCCACATGGCCCGATCCGGCCTTGAGGATCATGTCCAGAGTGTCGATTCTGAGCTGTCTTGCCTTGTTTTCAAGGAAATCAGGATCCCTCATCTTTGTCTCCGTAAATCAGGCTTTTCCGATGCTTCCGAACAGTTCCATCTTCTTGATGCACATTGCCTTGGTTGCCTCAAGGCCCGGTGCCAGGACAGCTCTGGGAGTGAAGCCCTTGCTCTCCTTGTCTCGGTTCTCCTCGAAGTACTTTCTGGTGGCCTCGGTGAATGCAATCTGGCACTCGGTGTTGACATTGATCTTTGCAACACCGTTTCTGATTGCTTCCCTGATCTGGTCGTCGGGGATCATCGAACCTCCGTGAAGGACCAAAGGAAGGTTTCCGATCTCTTTCTTGATGGCTGCGAGGACATCGAAATGGAGTCCTTCCCAGTCTGCGGGATACTTTCCGTGGATGTTTCCGATTCCGGCTGCAAGGAAATCGATTCCGAGATCCGCTATCATCTTGCACTGCTTCGGGTCTGCGCACTCACCGCGTGAGATGCGTCCGTCCTCCTCTCCTCCGATACCGCCGACCTCTGCCTCGACACTGATGCCCTTGGCATGTGCCAGTCTGACGACTTCCTTAGTCTTCTCGATGTTCTCCTCGATGGGAAGAGACGAGCCGTCGAACATGACGGAAGAGAAGCCCTTCTCGATTGCATCCAGAGCCTCGGCGTATTTGCCGTGGTCCACGTGAAGTGCGACCGGAACGGTGATGTCAAGGAAATCCATGAATCCCTGGACCATATCTGTGATGGTGCGGTATCCACCCATGTACTTGGCGGTTCCACCGGAGACACCAAGGATTATCGGAGATTTAACTTCCTGAGCGGCAAGGAGAAAAGCCCTTACGCTCTCCATATTGTTAAGGTTGAAATGACCTACGGCGTAATGCCCTCTTACGGCATCATCGAGCATTTCCTTAGCAGATACAAGCTTCATAAACAAGACCTCCCAAAGGAACCACATATTGTTCCTAACCTAAACTCTATATCCAAATGGTGCTGTTGTAAAGACAGAATTTTCATTTTTTTGATAGCTATTATCAAAATTTTGTCAATAAAAATCCGTTTTTGCAAAAATTCTGATAATTTCGCTGTACAACTCAAAATACATGATGTAGAATTACAGCATGGCACAGAGATCACTGATCGAGGAAAGACGAAACCGAATTCTTGAATACATAAAGACAAACCAGAAAGCCGACATCCATGAGCTTTCGGTTCTTCTCAACGAGACTGAGATCACAATCAGACGTGACCTGATAGAGCTCGAGAAATCAAAAAAACTCATAAGGGTCCACGGCGGAGCCATTCTCAACGAACAGAAGAAAGCCGTCTTGCACACATCCGCCATCGCAGACCGACTGGGAAGGAACAGGGAGAAGAAGGAGCGCATAGCCCAGTTCGCCGCAACCCTGATACAGAACGACGAAAGCATCTTCATTGACGGCGGCAGCACGAACCAGATCCTTGCACCGATGGTCAAGGACCTGAACAACATGCTCTTTGTCACCAACTCGCCCGACATCGCGGAGATCCTTCTTGAGAACGAGAACAACCGTATTCTCCAGATAGGAGGGGAGCTCACCAGGGACACCAGACTTACAACCGGACCGGATGCTGTTGAGAACATCAGGAAATACTTTGTGGACAAGTTCATCACAAGCGTGTCCGGAATTGACCCGGAAACCGGCTGCTACAGCGCCATTCCGAGTGAATCCAGCACAAAACGGACCTTTGCAACCCATGCAAGGGAGACGATCCTTCTGGTGGACAGCAGCAAGTTCAACAGAAAGGCCTTCTGCCTGGCATTCGACCTTTCCCTCATAAAGACCGTAGTCACGGACGACGAGACCCCTCACGAGGACATTGAGAAGCTGAGATCACGCGGCATCGAGGTCTACGTCGTCTGATATTTTTCCGAAACAATCACTTGCAAGCGGCGCCGATGAAACCCAGAAACAGCGGGTGGGGTCTGTTCGGACGGCTCTTGAACTCCGGATGGTACTGCACTCCGACAAAGAACGGGTAGTCCGTGAGCTCCACCGTCTCGACCAGTCTTCCGTCCGGGGAGATTCCGCTCAGCGTCAGACCGCAATCCTGAAGGACAGTCCTGTAGTCGTTGTTGAACTCGTATCTGTGTCTGTGACGCTCGGAGATGTTGGTTGTGCCGTAGCATTTCTCCATCTTCGTACCGCTCTTGATGACACAGGGATAGGCTCCAAGTCTGAGCGTTCCGCCCTTGTTTATCTCGTCGCTCTGGCCCGGCATGAAGTCTATGACCTTGTGCAGGCAATGCGGTTTGAACTCGCCGGAATCGGCATCGGCGATCTTGGCCACGTTCCTGGCGAACTCGATCACAGAGACCTGCATGCCAAGACAGATTCCGAAGTACGGGATGCGGTTCTCGCGGGCATATTTTGCGGAGAGGATCATGCCCTCTATTCCCCTGGGACCGAAGCCGCCGGGAACGATTATGCCGTCAAGCCCGCCGAGCACCTTGGAAACGTTTTCCCCGGTGATCTGCTCCGAGTCAATCCAGTGGATGTTGACGTGTACGTTGTGGTAATAGCCTGCGTGATGGAGGGCTTCTGCGACAGAAAGGTATGCATCGTGGAGGGCGACGTATTTGCCTACCAGCCCTATCTCAACACAGTGCCCTGATGTGGCGTTGATCCTGTCCACCATGGTATGCCACTCGGTGAGGTCCGACACAGGGGCATCGATGTTGAGCTCGCGGCAGACAACCTCGGAGAAGTTGGACTTCTCAAGCATCAGAGGGGCTTCGTAGAGGTTCGGGAGAGTGATGTTCTCGATGACGCAGTCGGGCTTGACGTTGCAGAACATGGCTATCTTGTGGAAGATGGACTCCTCAAGCGGCTCGTCGCAGCGCAGGACTATGATGTCCGGGTTTATTCCCATGCCCTGGAGCTCCTTGACAGAATGCTGTGTGGGCTTGGATTTGTGCTCGTCCGAGCCGTGCAGGTACGGAACCAGAGTCACATGGATGAACAGGCTGTTCCTGCGTCCGATCTCAAGGGATATCTGACGAACCGCCTCTATAAAAGGCTGGGATTCGATGTCTCCGATGGTTCCTCCGATTTCGGTGATGACCACGTCGGCATCGGTCTTCTTTCCCACGCTATAGACGAACTCCTTGATCTCGTTGGTGATGTGGGGGATGACCTGGACTGTCGAGCCGAGGTACTCTCCCCTTCTTTCCTTGTTAAGAACGTTCCAGTACACCTTGCCGGTCGTGAGGTTGGAATACTTGTTCAGATCCTCATCTATGAAGCGCTCGTAGTGACCCAGATCGAGGTCCGTCTCCGCACCGTCTTCGGTGACATAGACCTCACCGTGCTGATATGGGCTCATGGTGCCGGGATCCACGTTGATGTACGGATCGAGCTTCTGGGCGGCGACCTTCAGGCCGCGGGCCTTAAGAAGACGTCCCAGCGATGCGGCTGTTATTCCTTTTCCGAGTCCGGAAACAACTCCTCCGGTCACAAAGATGTACTTCGTCATTTTATACTCTCCTAATAATCAAAACTGCCGGATCAGACTGAGAACAGAAGCTGGCTGTATGTGGGATACGGCCAGTATTTGGACGGAATCAGCACCTCAGCCTCGTTGACCGCACTTCGGATCCTCTCCATCAGGGAAAGGACCTTGTCGTGGTAGTAGTCGGCCATGGCATCGCCCTCGAGCGACGAGGCCTTATCCAGAGCCTCGCCGAGTTTCTCCACAAGATCGGCCATCCTGATGTTGCAGGACATGAGCTTGGTGCAGGTGTCGCGCTCTACCTGCTGGAAGGCACCGTCGAACAGAGCCCTCATGTCTGCGATGGTTCTGAAGAGGGATCCCTCGAACTCGGAGACGGCAGGTATGATCTCACGCCTGACCATGTCGATCAGGGTGTGGGCCTCGATTGAAAGCACGTTGCAGTACTTTTCAACGTAGATCTCCTTTCTTGCTGTCATCTCGGATTCGGACATGACGGCATGCTTTTTCATCAGCTCGACGTTCTTGGGGTCAAGGTAATGGTGCATGGCTTGGGCGGTTGTGGCGAAGTTGCTCAGACCACGTTTCCTAGCCTCCTCGACCCAGCTCTTGTCATAGCCGTTTCCGTTGAACAGGATTCTCGAGTGTGCCGTGAACTCGCTTTTGATCAGGTCATGAAGCTTGTCATTGATAGCCTCCGATGCAACCTTATCCAGAATATCTGCGTATTCACAGAGTTTTTCGGCCATTATTGTATTCAGAACAGTGTTCGGGCCAGCAATGGACTGGCTTGATCCGGGCATCCTGAATTCGAACTTGTTTCCGGTGAAAGCTATTGGGCTTGTCCTGTTGCGGTCCGTGGTGTCACGAGGTATGAACGGCATGGTGTCTATGCCGATCTTGATCGGTTTGACATCCGTTCCGTCATAGCTTCTGTCCTGGATGATCGAGTCTATGACGCTCTGGAGCTCGGAGCCCAGGAAGATGGAGATGATGGCAGGAGGTGCCTCGTGGCCTCCCAGTCTGTTGTCGTTTCCCGCATAGGCTACGGTGCTTCTGAGAAGATCCTGATACTCGTCCACAGAGCTTACGAATGCGGCGAGGAACAGCAGGAACTGGGCATTCTGAGAGGGGGTCTTTCCAGGAGAAAGAAGGTTTTTGCCCTTGTCAGTGGCAACGGACCAGTTGTTGTGCTTTCCGCTTCCGTTTACCCCGTCGAACGGCTTTTCGGCAAGAAGACAGACAAGACCGTGTCTGTCGGCCACCTGCCTCATGACGTTCATCGTCAGCTGGTTCTGGTCGTTGGCGCTGTTGCAGTCAGTGTATATGGGTGCCATCTCGTGCTGGGACGGGGCAACCTCGTTGTGCTTTGTTTTGGCAAGGACTCCCAGCTTCCAGAGCTCCTTCTCGAAGTCCTTCATGTAGGCGGAGACCCTCGGCTTGATAGAACCGAAGTAATGGTCGTTCAGCTCCTGTGTCTTGGGCGGACGGGATCCGAAAAGTGTTCTTCCGCAGATCTTCAGGTCCTCGCGTTTGTTGAAAAGCTCCTTGTCTATCAGAAAGTACTCCTGCTCGGGACCGACCATGGAGGTGACGTACTTAGTATCCTTGTCTCCGAAGATCCTGAGAATCCTCAATGCCTGTCTGTTCAGTGCGCTGAGGGACCTCAGAAGCGGGGTCTTCTGGTCAAGCGACTCTCCGGAATACGAGAAGAACACGGTGGGTACGCAAAGGCTTCCGTCTGCGATGAACGCATAGGAAGTGGGATCCCAGGCACTGTAGCCTCTGGCCTCGAAAGTGGCCCTCAGACCTCCCGATGGGAAGCTCGATGCATCGGGCTCGCCCTTGACCAGTTCCTTGCCGGAGAAGTCCATGATGACCTTGCCTTTTCCGGTGGGGCTGATGAAGCCTTCGTGCTTTTCGGCGGTTCCTCCGGTCAGCGGCTGGAACCAGTGGCAGTAATGGGTGGCTCCCATGCTTATTGCCCATTCCTTCATGCCTTTTGCTATGGCATCGGCGGTATCCATGGAAAGGCTCTCGCCTGTCTCCATGCACTTTCTGTACTTCACGATCTCGGAGGACGGAACGTATTTCTCCATTGTCTCCTCAGTGAACACACAACTTGCGAATTCTTTTGTCAGATCCATATCTTTTTCCATAATCCACCCCCTGTCAGACTCCGCTTGCTCCATAGTTCGAAAGAACCCTTGCCGAAGGATCGTTCACGTTGCATCCTTCCCATTCCTTGTTCGGCATCCAGTAGTCGGGAATCATCCTTGCCCCGCCCGGATAATGCTTCTCGAATATCTCCCTGTACATCAGGCTTTCCTTTGTAAACGGCATGCAGTAGCCGTACTGTCTGCGTCTCTTCTCATATTCCTCATCCGAATAGAGCTTTTCGGCATAGGCTTTCAGACCGTCCACCATGCTGTGGCCAACGGCATCAGAGAATGCAGCCTTCTGGCGCCAGAGGATCTCATCAGGGAGTATGTGGTCGTCGGCAAAGGCTTTCCTGAGAAGGTATTTGCCCATGTTGTAACTGTTCATCTTCATCTCGGGATCGATGGACATCACGTACCGTACGAAATCCAGATCGCCGAATGGGACCCTGGCCTCGAGCGTGTTGTCCGAAATGCACCGGTCGGCCCTGAGGACATCGTAGTAATGGAGCTCGCGTATCCTCTTCTGGGCCTCTTTCTGGAAGGCCTCGGCCGAAGGTGCGAAATCCGTATACTTGTATCCGAACAGCTCATCCGAAATCTCGCCTGTAAGAAGGACCTTCACGTCAGTCTTCTCATGGATTGCCTTGCAGCACAGGAACATTCCCATGCTCGCACGGATTGTGGTTATGTCCCACGTTCCCAGTATCGAGATGACCGTATCCAGATTCTGAAGCACATCTTCGATCGTCATATGCACTTCCATGTGGTCGCTTCCGATGAAGTCCGCAACCTGCTTCGCATATCTGAGGTCAATCGGGTCAGTATCCATTCCTATGGCGAATGTCCTTATCCTCTTTTTCAGGATTCCTGCCGAAATGGCGCATACAAGGCTGGAATCAAGGCCTCCTGAAAGCAGAAATCCTACCGGGGCATCCGAATCAAGGCGTTTCTCCACCCCAGCTATAAGCTTATCCCTGATCGTTCTGCACACGGTGTCCAAATCATCCGTGGTGTACCGGACAACCCCGGCGGGATCTGCATATCTTACAAACTGCCCGTCCTTGTAATAACATCCCGGCGGGAAAGGAACGACTTCTTCACAAAGTCCCACAAGACATCTTGCCTCACTGCAGAAAACAATGCCTCCGTCCGGAAAAACGCCATAAAAAAGCGGCCTGATTCCGATGGGATCTCTGGCCGCCACAAGTGAACCGGACTTCGCGTCGTAGATGACGAGAGCGAACTCCGCGTCAAGTTCCTTGAACATGTCGGTTCCTTTCTCCTTCCAGAGGGGAAGAAGAACCTCGCAGTCGGATTCGCTTTTGAATTCGTATTTGCTCTCGAGACTTTCCTTTATTGGTCTGAATCCGTAGATCTCACCGTTGCAGACAAGGCTGTCGCCGTCCAGATGGAAGGGCTGCATCCCTGTGGGGTTGAGGTCCATGATGGCAAGGCGGTTGAAACCGAGGTATGTATTGTTATTATTGGCGACCCTCTCGAAACGGACCTGATCAGGTCCTCTTGAAATTGATTTCTCGAAAAGGCTCCTTACGGAGTCGGGAGAAACTGAGGTTGATGAAAAACCGATAATTGAACACATATCCCGCTCCTTCCGGTCCCGAAAACACGGGGCCGAGTATTATTGGGGATGATTATATAAAGTTGATAAAAAACAAACAAATACATATAATATTATAGCCATCATACTTTTTTCGTATGATAAAAAACCGCAATTCCAAGGAGCCTGCAGATGGAACTCAGAGTGCTGAAATACTTTGTCACTGTAGCAGAAGAACTTAACATAACCCGCGCCGCCGAGAAGCTGAACATCAGCCAGCCGCCTCTCAGCAGTCAGATAAAGAACCTTGAGGACGAACTGGACACCGTTCTGTTCATCCGTGGCAAGCGGCATCTGCAGCTGACCGACTCCGGAAAGCTCCTGTACAGGCATGCGAAGGAGATCCTCAGCCTTTCCGACAAGACCGCAAACGAGGTCCGGCTGATGGGAAAGCAGATGAACGGAACCATATCCATTGGACTCGTGGAAGGCTCTGCCCCTAACATCGCGTCAAAGTGGATAGAATCCTTCATCAGAAATTACCCGGAGGTGAAATTCAGGATCATGGACGGAAACAGCGAGGAGCTGATTGAAAGGCTGAGAAGCGGCCTGATCAACCTTGCCGTCATCACATCGCCCTGCGACCAGACGCTGCTTCACAGCTTCAAGGTAGGACAGGAGAAAATGACGGCCTTCATGAGCAAGGACAATCCCCTTGCTGCCCTTCCCGGGGATACGATCGACCTTGAGATGCTCAAGGGCCAGCCCCTGATCGTCCCCAGCCGCGAGTCCATCAACGACATGATGTTCGAATGGTTCAGGGAGATAGGTTCGGAGCCCAGAATCGTCTGCAAGATGGACAACTATCTGGATGTCGCGGCCCTTGCCGGATGCAATGTGGGAATAAGCATCTTTCCCAAGACTTCCTACGTCCTGAACCAGGAGATCGTGGCAAAGGAGATCGTCAACTCGGGCCGGTATGTGGAATATCTGTTCGTGTGGCTGAAGGGAAAACCGCTTCCGATGGCCGACGAGATTTTCATCGATTTCGTGAAGAAGTCACTATAGGAAGCGCAAGCGCACGCCCGTTCCTTGATACATGCTGTTAAAAACATACTAAACAATATTTGACAGCAGATAATACGAGATATAAAATATTCTGTTGTTCGGGAGGGTTGGAACGTGCAGAAACAAATGAATCAGGAATGGATGAGACATTGGGACTTCATGCTCATTGACATCGTCTGTCTTCAGCTTGCGCTGATGCTGGTCAGTTTCATAAGGAAAGGCGTATGGTTTCCGTACATAGATCACTCCCTCCGTTTCCAGGCGGCTGTACTGTCCATGTGCCAGCTGGCTGTCATGCCTTTCTCAGGGTACTATTTCACCATAGTCAGACGGAGCTTCTTCCTTGAATTCTGGAAAATCCTGCAGTTCGCCATCGGAATCGCGCTTCTTGCCCTGCTCTACTTCTTCATCACAAAGACAACTGACGAGGCATCGCGTCTGCTTCTCATTTCCGTAACGGGCAGCTTTGTAGTTCTCGACCTAATAGGACGCACTCTGAACAAGAAGCGCGTCTTCGCATCAAGAAAGTCACACCAGAAACGTGCATTCCTTCTTCTGACATCCTCTTCGATGGTCAGAAAGACCTATGAGAAGCTGTTCAATGCGAACACGATCAAGGACTTCTTCATCTCCCAGATATGCACGATGGATCCCATCATCCCCGGCCAGTTCGAAGACATGCAGGTTCCCGTGACCCATCTGAACGATGAGTCGCTTCAGGAAATCAACCACACATACATCGACGAGATCCTCGTGGTCCAGCCGGATGACATGCCAATGCCCAGGGAGTACATCGACATCTTCATGAACATGGGAATCACTGTTAACTACACGAACTCCTTCATGGAGAACTTCACCGAAATCCACAGGATCGGCTATTTCGATGTCCTTACGTCATCGGTCAAGTTCGCATCCGCACTGTCGCTTGCCATCAAACGTCTGTTCGACATCGTGGCCGGCATCTTCGGCTGCTTCTTCACCGGAATCCTTTACATCTTCATCGCTCCGGCCATCAAGAGGAAATCACCGGGCCCTGTATTCTTCGCCCAGGAGAGGATCGGAAAGAACGGAAAGATCTTCAAGATGTACAAGTTCCGCAGCATGTATCTGGATGCCGAAGAGCGCAAGGCGGAGCTTGAGAAGCAGAACAAGATGTCCAGCAATCTGATGTTCAAGATCGACGATGACCCGAGAATCATAGGAAGCGAGAAAAAGGACAAGAACGGAAAGCCAAAGGGCATCGGAAACTTCATCCGCAAGACCAGCCTGGACGAGTTCCCGCAGTTCTTCAATGTCCTGAAGGGCGACATGAGCCTTATAGGAACCCGCCCGCCGACGAAAGACGAATGGAGCAAATACAGCCTGAGCCACAGAATCAGGATGAGCACCCGTCCGGGTCTCACCGGAATGTGGCAGGTCAGCGGAAGAAGCAAGATCACCGATTTCGACGAGATCGTGGCCCTGGACCGCTACTACATCGAGCACTGGTCACTGGGTCTTGACCTGAGCATCATCTTCAAGACCATAGTCGTCCTGTTCAAACACGAGGGAGCCGTCTGATGAGGAAGGACCTTTCCACAAAGAAATCGCTGAAGATCGCCATCATCGGACACAAGAGAATCCCTTCCAACGAAGGCGGAATAGAAAAAGGTGTCGAGGAGCACGCCGTGAGGATGGTTGCCCTGGGACACTCCGTGACCGTATACAACCGCGGAAGCGACAATATAAACGGCAAGAAGTATAACCAGAAGAAACTCAAGGAATACAAGGGAGTCCGGATCATCACGGTCCCCACCCCCAACGGAGGCCTGGGAGTGCTTATCTACTCCTTCCTTGCAACCATACATGCGATATTCCAACACTACGATGTCATAAGCTACAGGGCATCCGGACCATGTGTGATGATAGGCCTGGCCAAGTTCTTCGGCCAGCGCTGCGTGGCATCCATCCACGGCTTTGACAGCCAGCGCGACAAATGGGGCCGTTTTGCAAAATGGTATCTGGAAAAAGGCGAAAGGCTCGCCGTAAAGCGTGCGGATGCCTGTCTTGTTCTTTCCCAGAACATGAAGCGCTATGTCAAAGAGAAGTACGGAAAGGACGTCCTCTGCTTTGCAAATGGAATTGTGAAACCGAAGATTCTGGCGGCGAACGAGATCAGGGAGAAGTGGGGTCTTGAGAAGGACAGCTACATCCTCTCCTTGGGCCGCGTTGAGCCGGAAAAGGGCCTCCACTACCTGATCGAGGCTTTCAGGGACTGCAACACAGACAAGAAGCTTGTGATAGCAGGCGGAGACAGCAACCACGGCTATTACAAGAAACTTACAGAGATGGCGCAGGGAGACGGCCGCATAATGTTCATCGGCCAGGTCAAGGGAACGCTCACCGCAGAGCTTTACAGCAACACATACATGTTCCTTCTGCCCAGCAACCTGGAGGGCATGGCCAACACGCTGCTGGAATCCATGTCCTACGGATGCTGCGACCTGGTTAGCGACATCCCGGAGAACACCGAGGTGGTCGGCGACCATGCAGAGACTTTCCCGAAAGGAAACGTCAACGTTCTCAGAGGAAAGCTCCAGAACCTTCTGGACAATCCAGATATCGTGGCAAACTACAAGTCAAACGCCTCGGACTACATCACAGGCAAGTACAGCTGGGATCTTGCAGTTGAGCAGATGATCCGTGTGTACCGCGGAGAGAAAGTCGAGTACAACACAGTCTGGGAAGAATCCCTCAAAGGTGCCAGATGAAGAAGCTTGCTGTAATAGGACAGTACGGAACAGGACCAAAGTACCTCACTGGACAGGCCGTGAAGACAGTCTTCATAACGGACTGGATGAAGCGCCGATACGGGGAAGACCAGATAGAGATAGTCAATACCTACGGCTGGAAGAAGCATCCGGTACGTCTGGTCCGCAGCATTGCAAAGGCCATGAAAGACTGTTCCAACGTGATGATCTTCCCGGCTCCTCACGGGGTCAAGGTATTCCCTTCTCTGGTCTCGGCACTGAACAGGTTCTACAGAAAAAGAACGTTCTTCATCGTCATCGGCGGATGGCTTGCGGACTTCCTGAAGAAACACGGTCATATCAGGCGTGCCACAAAGAAGTTCTACGGAGTCTGCGCCGAGACAAAAAGTCTGGTTGAGGACCTGAAGGCCATAGGCATAGACAGCAGCTGGTATCTTCCAAACTGCAGGGATTATGTGGAGGTGAATCCTGACAAGGACAGGAAGGAACCCCTCCATGTCTGCACATATTCCAGAGTGACACAGACAAAAGGCATGGCTGATGCCGTACAGACCGTCAGGAAAGCGAATGCCATTCTTGGAACGGATGTCTTTTTCCTGGATGTGTTCGGCGCAGTCGATGGATCTTACAGGGATGATTTTGAAAGACTGTGTGAGGAGAACAGGGATGTGATGGCCTATGCCGGCACAAGAGACGCCGACCAGACCCTGGAAACACTGAAGAGCCAGTTCGCCCTCCTCTTCCCCACGTATTATGAAGGCGAGTGTTTTGCGGGAACGGTGCTGGATGCATTCCTGTCACGAACTCCGATAATCGCCAACGACTGGAAGTTCAATTCCGAGGTCATCAGGAACGGAGAGGACGGATTCCTGTATCCGTTCAGGAATACGGATGAAGCTGCCGGAATGCTTGTATCTCTTTACAGGGATCCCGGACTGTATGAAAGGATTCAGGAAGGTTGCAAGGAGAGCGCCGTGAAATACAGCTCGGACGTTGTCCTTCAGCAGCTTGCCGACAAAATGATATAGGAAGCAGACCGTGGAGAAGAAGAAACTTGGAATCATAGGTGTTGCAGGAACAGGAGCCCGCTTTGCCACAGGCCAGGCGGTGAAGATCCGCACTCTGCGAAAATGGTTCTCCGACAGATACGGAGAGGACCAGGTCCTCTTTGCAAACATAGACAGTGCAAAGAAGCATCCGTTCTCCGTCTTGGGGAACATCAGAAGAGCGCTCAGCCAGTGTCAGAACGTGCTGTTCATGCCGGGTCAGAACATAGAGATATTCGCACCGGTGACGGCCATCATGAACAAGATCTACAAGTGCCACATCCAGTACATAGTCACAGGCGGTGACCTGGCCGAGGTACTCAGGAAAAAGCACTCGCTCATCAAGCACATCGCGTCCTTCGACGGAACACATGTACAGTCCAAGAAGCTCAGGGACGAGCTCAGGGAGCTTGGTATTGCAAAAGCCCAGTACCTGCCAAACTGCAGGGACTATGTTCCGGCTGTGGACTTCGACCACTGGAAGGATGAGCCGGTAAGGGTCTGCACCTACTCCCGTGTCACAAAGGACAAGGGAATCCTCGATGCTATAGAGATTGTGAAGAAGGCAAACGCCCTGGCGGGAAAGAATCTGTTCAACCTTGAGATCTATGGAAAGATGTACGACTCGTTCAAACCCGAACTCGACGAGGCTCTGGAAAAATCCGGCGGAATTGCCAGATACATGGGGGCCAGGGAGTCCAGCCAGACGGTGGAGACCCTTAGAAGCTGCTTCGCAATCCTTTTCCCCACTTATTTTGCATGTGAATGCTTTGCAGGAACAGCCCTCGATGCATTCAGTGCAAGAATCCCGATTATCGCCAACGACTGGCTGTACAACAGCGAGGTGATTGAGGACCACAGGAACGGATTCATCTATCCGTTCAGGGACAACGACAGAGCCGCCGAAATCCTATACGAACTTTACACGGATAAGAATTTATATAAAAATATACAGAACGGCTGCGAAGAGAGCATGTCACGCTTTTCCACAGACGTTGTAATGGGGCAGTTCAATGCCCTGCTTATATGAGAGCGGAGAGGATGTCAATGAAGACTGGAAATAGGAACCGAGGCAGGGAAAACAAATTATCCTTTGCGTTGATTATGATCTGGCGCCATAAATTCTGGATACTGTTTTTAATTCTGATGGCATTCGTGATTCTGTGTGTGTACACGGGACTGCATGCCGAAGATTCCGCGAAGGCCACTCTGGGGCTGCGCTACGAACTCGCCTATGAGGGCCTGAATCCCAACGGTTCCAGATTCAACATAAACGAACTGATGAGCGACGAGGTCCTTTCTCAGGCAATCGAAGATGCGGGACTTAAGGGTGAACTCAGCACGAATCAGCTTCAGAACTGCATCTCCATCAGCTCCGCAGGCTCACAGGATCCCAAGAAAATGTATATTGCCACTGAGTACTCGGTGGAAATGACGAACACATATCTTCCTGAGAGAATCAGCGCAAGATCCATGCTGAATCTGGTCATGCAGTGCTACAAGAACTATTTCCTCGACCATTACGGGAGAAACGACGGCGTTCTGGACATCGACTGGTCGGAAACCGATTCCTGGGAGTATCTGGAATTCGCCGACATAATGGAAGTCAAGATCAACAACATCATAGCCTATCTCGAGACAATGCAGACCGAGAGCGGAACATATAACTACAGGACGGAAGGAGAGACTTTCAGATCCCTCCAGGATTCCGTGGCGGCATTCAGAGACATATACCTGAACAAATTCACCGCCTACATAACGAACAACAATCTTTTCCGAGATCCAATGAAATACAGAGGAAAGCTCGAATACCGCCGGTTCCTTCTCAGTCAGACCTCCAAGAAGGACAGCGAGATGTACACCATAAACCAGGATGCCCTCGGAATGTACGACAAGGCAATGATCACCTTTGTGATGATTCCCATGTACGACGAAGTGAACGGAATGCAGATGACCAGAACGGAAACCGGCATGGATCTTCTGACGGATTCATCGATGGCGCTGGCGAAAACGCTTGAGGCGCATGAACAGGAGCTGAAGGTCATCAACGGTGCGATAGCAAGAACATACCTTGCAGACAAGGATCAGAAGAAACATGATACCGCGAATTCCATGATACAGGAGATGGAACAGAGCCTGAATGCCCTGATCCAGAGAATCCTGTACGTCGTCCACGATTACGAGGAGTCCCGTTACAAGAGCTCCATCTCATACAGCATTGCGACAGACAGCGTGATGGGCGGATACAAAGTCAAACGCAATGCCGTTCTGGCGCTGATTGTCGGACTTCTGGCCTGTGTGGTCGAGGTGACAGTCGCAATGGCTAGGAAAGAGGAGGAGAAGGACGTATGATGAAAGAATTCCAACTGTCCAGATACATCCGCAAGTGGTGGTGGCTTATTGCAGTCTTCTCAATCATCAGCGGAATTGTCTTCTATCTTGCCGTCTCTTCAAATCAGACCTATAAAGCCCAGACCCTTATCGAATTCACTAATCCGGAGGCAAAAGACGGCCTCTACCCCACCGGAGATTCTATTGACGTGCAGGAAATCAAGTCATCTGCCGTCATATGGAATGCACTTGAAAGCATCAACCGGAACGACAGTGTCGATTCCGTCAGAAAAAGGACAAGCATCTCCGCTGTGATTTCCGACGAGGATTCGGCCCGTCAGGCCGCTCAGTGGGCAAAGGGAAACAGTTATGAGTTCTTCCCTACGAAGTACATTGTTTCCTACGAGTCTGCAAAGCATAAAAGCGCATCTAATGCCCAGGAAGTGGTAGAGGCAATCGTCGACAGTTTCCTGAACACCTACTCAACGAAATACATGTCTGTCTCGCAGGTACCGAACAGCGTCGAGTCCCTTCAGAACCTGAATTACGACTATATCGAATGGGCTGAAATCATAGACAGCTTCATACAGTCCGACAGAGATTATCTGAAAAGCATAATCGACACGGGTACGATCTTCAGATCCTCTGCTTCCGGTTACAGTTTCCAGGACCTCTACAACGAATACAACCTCATCTACACGATTTATCTCCCGTCGTTGTATTCACTGATCCTCAAGAATCACGTGACTTCCAATCCGGATCTTCTCATTTCACGTTATCAGTACCGCAAGAACCAGAACACCCTCGCCATCAAGAACTATACGGAAGCTCTTGAGGTTGCCGAGAACATGCTCTCGAGCTATGAAAAGAAGAACGAGGACACTATGCTCTACCACTGGGGCAGCGACACCACGGAGACGGGACTGCTTCAGTCTTCCGGAAACAACTATGTTGTCAGGTCCGTATACAAGAATTCCGACGAGAATGTATCAAAGGCCAGTAACACATACGATACAGTCCTTCAGCGATATATTACCCTCAGAGCCGCAATCGAGGAACGGCAGGAGGACAACGAATACTGCGACTATGTATTCTCAGCTTTCAAGGATGACAGGAACAGGACAATCTATTCCGTTGATCAGGATGCGGTCAGACAGGTGGAGGAACTTATCAGATTCATCGAGGGAAGACTCAGGGTTCTGGACAAGCTGATGAGCGTAACAGCCTCGGAGCACATTCAGAGAGAGGTCATGAAAAACCTCATGGTCCGTTCCACGGTCAACGTCAAGGAAACGGTGAACGTCAAGCTATACACAGCCCTGATCGTCGTGGTGTTCTTCATATTCGGAGTGACCGTTGCAGTGGTTCTCGGAAGAAGCCTTGACTTCGTTGAGTACCATTTCTATACGGATACCACAACCGATCTGCCGAACCGCATGAGATGCGACAACGAGATAAAGCAGTACGGAAACAAGATGCTGCCTGTTCCGTTCACCGTCGTTGTCATTTCCCTTACCAACATGAACGACATCAATGCCGTTGTCGGACGTGATGCCGGAAACGAGGTTCTGCGAGTGTTCGCAACCCACATCAGGGACAGTGCCGAGCAGTTCGGTTTTGTCGGATACAACGGAAGCCTCACATTCATGGGTCTGTTCCCGAGCTGTGACGGTGCCCGTGCAACGTTCTTCAGCAATGTTCTGAAGAGGTCTGTCGCCGACTTCAACCGAGGAGAGCACGGAGTTGTAATCAGATACAAGCTTGCAAATGCAACGGCAACGGAGAACAGCCCCAGGACAATCAGGGAACTGGTTTCCATGGCAATGTCCCAGCTGAGAATAGAAAATGTCGTAGTAGCCGAAGAAGAAGCAACCCTGGGCATCAGCGGAGAATAAGATGGGACAGTCTTCGCTGAAGTCGGAAAAACGGTACGCAGGTTGGTTTGCAGGATTGATATATGCCAGCCTCATCGCCGTATCGAACCTCAAAGGATACTTCCATTTGGTCGAAGTTCCATGGTATGTCACTCAGTTCGCCTATGGAGCAATCATCGTGTTCGGCATAGCATGGATTTTTGTTTCCGGAAACACATCCCGTTTGAACACTTCAGTGAATGTAATGGCTTTTCAGATGATTCCGAATCTGATTATTGTTGTTTGGTCCGTGGCTCTATGGGTATGGCAAAGGGAAACACTTGCTTCAATCTTGCGAGGTTCATCACTGGTCCTCTACCAGCTTCTGCTTCTGGTAATGCTGGTCTTCCCAGGAGTATTGTTCGGGAAAAAGGCCATAGAATACACGGCACAGGGCTTCATTCTGGCTAATACCCTGATTCTTCTGGATGTCATGCGCAGATTCGGGGTCATGACTACAATCACGGGTTTCTCCCAGTTCATCATGTCCCTCGGTTCTGTAGACAATGTGATCTCAAGAAAACTGGAAGTCCAAGATCTTACTTTCGGTATAGGAATCCTTCTTGTTTATTACATAGTCGATGGACAGGACGAGCATTGGCGCAGGTTCTATATCCTGGCTCTGGGGTTCTACTTCATCACTGGACTGAAGAGGATTCTGTTTCCAGCTCTAGCTGTTGGAATCATCTATATCTTCATTGCAAAGCGTTTCAGCAAGAGGAATCAGATCAATTATTCCGTGGCAATCGGGGTGCTTCTCATTGTCATCAGCATAGTGTTCGTAATTCTGATCAGGACCGATATCTGGTTCGAAATCACCGATTCCCTGGGAATCAACCTGATGGGAAGAAAACGTCTGTACGGTCATGTAAAACCGTATTACACGATAAGTCCCACCTATATGGGGCTGGGCTTCGGAAGGGTTTCCAAGATTCTTGAAGTCATGGAGGTGACGGGCAACAGGCGTCTTCACTGTGATGTACTGCGTCTTTACGTGGAACTGGGAATGCCGATGAACCTGCTCTGGTGTCTCGTGACATACATTTTCACATACACGTTCCTTCAGAGAACATACTCGCTCAGAGCGGCGCGGGTTTATTTCGGAATCACCCTGCTTATGTTCGTCACGTTCATGACTGACAATACAATCGAGAAATACTGTCCTCAGATTGCATGGCACGTTCTGCCTCTGGCTCTGGTCCTGGCAGACAAATCGGCCTTCGCTGAATCTCTGACAAGAAAAATAATTCCTGATTCGGATAGGAGATCTTCATGGATAAAGAAATAAAAAACGAAGAAAAACCGGCTTCGGAAAAACAGAAAAAACACTTTCTTTCCTTTCTTAAAGATCCTCACAAAAGAAAACTGCTCATCAGATGGATTATCGTCATTCTGATTGTCGGACTGGCCGTATTGACGGTGGTACGTCTGTGTGACAACTCGAAATTCGTAGTCACGTTCTACGAGATCGAGGACAAGAAGATAAACAACCGGATCCGCATTGTCCAGCTTTCGGATCTCCACCTCAAGGAATACGGAGAAAACAACTCCGTTCTTGTCAACGAGATAATCCGTCTTAAACCGGATATCATTGCAATGACCGGAGACATGGTTGATATGAATGAGACCGACTACTCCGTTGTTGTCGAGCTCTGCAGACAGCTGGTCAACGTGGCTCCTGTCTACTTCTGCTACGGAAACCATGAAAAAGAAGTCATCAGGGTCAAGCAGACAAGCACGGTCAACGTGGATCTGGAGAATCTGGGAGTTCATGTTCTGCACAACAAGTACGTGACCGTCAATGTCAACGGAAACCTCATAGACATAGGAGGTCTTTCCGCAAACCCGAACGCATTGGATGCAGATTATACCCAGAGATTCTGGCAACGTTATCTGCAGACTACCAACTACAGGCTCCTTCTTGTTCATTATCCGCAGTACTTCTTCAATGACGGTGCATTGCTGAACTGTGACATAGATATGGCCCTCTGCGGGCATCTTCACGGCGGAATAGTAGTGATTCCCTTCATCGGAGGACTGTACCATTCGGTGTCGGGATTCTTCCCCCAGTTTACGGACGGAGTGCACGAAGTAAACAACACATGGGTTGTTGTCAGCCGCGGAATCGGCGGTAAAATCAGGGTGAACAATCCTCCTGAACTGGTTGTTGTGGATATTTACTGAGTTATGGAAAAAGAGAAGAACGGACGTCTTGTCTGGATAGACATTTCTAAAGGAGTGGCCATTCTTCTGGTTCTCATAGGGCACAGCATGAGAGACGAAATGCGCGTGGCTTATCCTTTTTTGGATGCTCTCTACAGAAGTATCTACATATTCCATATGACGTGGTTCTTCTGGCTTGCCGGCTACGGATACAGATTGTCAAGAAACAAGGGCAGAATACCCCTTCAGATTGCTGGAAAACGTCTGAGAATGCAGTTTCCATACTGGATAATCTATACTCTTTTCATCTATGTCGCATTCTCTTTGGCAATGAAAAGCACTTCTTTAAGCAGTATTCTGTCAGATGCAGGATATTTCAAAATCGATTTCATTCCTTATATCACCTCCGCTATTCTAGCAAACAACCCTTGGGCATTCCACCTGTGGTTCCTGTGGGTTCTTATAATCATAACCGTCATAGTATGCCTGTTTGATTCTTTGACAAACAGCAGACACACAACACTTGTCTGCATTTTTCTCATTGTCATCGGACTTGCGGGTATTGCATTCCGAGACAAGATTTCCTTGGGAGATTGGTGGTTTCTTTTCTCCTACATATCGCTGTATCTTCCGGTATTCTGTCTGGGAATTCTGATGGCGGATATGAAATTCTCCGATACGTTAGCGTGGATATGGGGAATCCTCGGCCTGATATACATAATCGTAAGGGTAAGGTTCTTCTCGGGCTTCTCCGGCAATTCTCTGAATGTGGAAGGTTGGACCCGATTTGCCGTCTACTGTGTGGGATACACCATGCTCCCAGGTCTGATGGTTCTTTTGGGAAAAGTGTTTGAAAAAAGGCTCTTCCCCATCTCCGAATCCGGAATGAAAAGACTGGTTTTCCTTGGTAAGGAATCCCTTGTGATCTATCTGATTCATCAACCGTTGTGTTGCGCATTCATGGGAACGGTTCTTTATAATGAGCTTAGAATGCCTGCCTTGATAGTAATGTCGATTTGCATAGCAATGAGTCTTGTCCTGTCAATTATAGCAGTGTATCTGAAAAGGAAACTCGAAAAGACTCTGATCAGACAGGATGCCTGAGAATCCCGAAGCAGGTTCTTAAGGCCGGGAAGAAAGGAATATACCTGAAAACAAACTTCATCCTTACCAAACCTGTCATTCTGTCAAGTTTTATTGTCTGCCGTATCAGGTTCTTCTTTATTGTCAGAATCCTTTTCTCAAGCTTTCCCTGGTCATAGATTCTGCGGTTTTTGTTCGCCCTGGCCAGACGGTCATACCAATCCGATACCTCCGGAGAGATTCTCGCATCCGGGAAGTATCCTGTGGAATGGACATAGTGGAAATCCACTTCTTCGTCGGAAACGTCCCCCAGCAACGCAGTCAGGATCTTCTTCTGTGTCATCTTATCACATTGCATCTGGACTTCTCTTCTGGCAGTTGTAATCTGCTTTCCGTGCCTTCTGTGATACAGAAGCTCTTCCTCAATTGTGACGATAGTCCCGAAGTGACTCGTTGTCTCCCACATTCCGTAGTCCTGAGCATACCTGAGCCTCTCATCATATGCAATGTGGTTCTCTATGAGTTTCTCATGGCGCATGAAAGCCGTTGGATGAATGGGTCCAGGGTTCTGAAAGAGCATTCTGACTCGGTAGCTCTCCATGTCTTCAGAAGTCTTTGACTTACTGGCTTTTTTTGTAACATTGCCGTTCTCGTCTATTACTCCTATCTTGGCTCCGCAGACAATCACCTCCGGATGCTTCTCCATAAATGAGAACTCTATCTCAAACCGCTCGGGCATAGAGATATCATCTGCGTCCATACGGGCTATATACTTTCCCCGGGCTTCCCTGAGACCTACATTCAGAGACTTTGTTATTCCGACATTCTCGGTATTTCGGATTACCCTCACCCTCTCATCGTTAATGCTTTTGAGATAATTAACAGAGTCGTTTGTTGACCCGTCATCTATTATGATGAATTCGAAATCGCCAAATGTCTGGTTCAGGATACTATCCACGGCTTCCTTGAGCATCGGAATCTCAGTGTTGTATGTGGCCATGATGACGCTAATGCTGATAGGAAAAACCATTTGCATGCCTCCCGAGTGTACCTCAAGGGTCATTATACACCCTATAGACTGAGAATCTCTTCATAAATGCGATCACAGTTATGGTCATCATGCAGAGGAAAGAATCCTTCAACACGTTTCCGGTAAAACGGTTTGACCTTGAGCCCGTCTATGAAGTATCCCTCCAACAGATTGACAAGATTGTTTTCCTCCGAAACAACCTCACCGAATCCTGACTCCCTGTATCCGAAATATCCGTGTCCGAACTGCTTCTCAAAAACCTCCTTCTCATCGAACTGATAATACAGAAGAGGTTTACCCATATAGGCGAAATCGAAATGGATGCTGGAATAATCCGTGACAAGCATGGCAGATTCCATGAGAAGCGGCTGGACATCGTAGTGTCTGTAATCCGCAACTACGATTCTTCTGCTCGGAGACGTGAAAAGAGAGACGTATTTCTGCATGAGCTGATGCGGATAGAAAACCACATCATAATTGTACTTCTCAGCAAGCTCTGACAGTCCGGGATTGTTCAACAGACCCTGCCAGCGCCTGACATATTCACTGCTTATCACTTCCGATTCGGTCTGTTCCCTGAACCACTTTCTGTAGGTAGGCATAATCAGAAGCTGACGTCTCACACTCAGATTGTGAAGTGCATCGAATCTGGCAAGGCCAGTGTACCGCACCTCACCGTTTCTGTAGTTGAATGTGCTGGAGATGAAGTCGTATTCGGGTTTCGCTCCGCAGATGAACAGGTCGAAACCCGACCTCTCCTGATGATAGAGGGGAAGGTCGTTTGCAATGACACCGTGCTGCAGGAATATAATCTTCTGCCTGTTTCTCTTCCTTATGAATCTGTAAAAGGAATAGCTACCGCTGGGACTGAAATGAGGCTCGAACGCCGTGAGGATTTTTTCGGCACGGATATAGAGCAACCAGTGTCTGATTGTTCCGAAAAAAACAACGTTGCCCAGATCCGACACCTTGCGGAGATCCGCTGAATCCTTTGTGATTATATACCAGACATCTGTTTCAGGGTGCTTTGTACGAAGGTACCTGAACATGTGATATCCGTTGTCACGTGCATCGTTTCCCCTCTCGCAGATAAGCCAGACATGCTTTCCATGGTATCTGATTCCGGCTAACGGCAGAAGAAGGAACCATTTCACCATTGCAGAGGCAAACCGCCACAGCTTGACAATTCTTTCCCGCATATCTTCCTCCTCCTGTTTATGCACTGACTTTTTTCTTCCGCGATATGGTTTTGATGACGATGCGGAGCGAGTCCTTGAACAGCGTTGTCCTGAAGAACAGAAGGTAAAACGCCAGATTGAAGACAGCGAAGCTGATTATGGCGTTCAGAATCAAAGTCGGCCAGTGACCGAAATGATACAGATTGCACAGATTCCAAGATGCAAGGAACGACAATCCTGTCGCTGCAACATATTTAACCAAATCCCTGAGATACTTCCACAACAGATCCGAAGGAAACACCTCGTGGAAGAGGTTATGCAGCAGCCAGGGCAACTCAACAAACACAATGGATACAACCGTAGAAAGGACCACACCGTACAGCCCGAGCCATTGAACCGTTGCAAGGTTCAGCCCCAGGTTCACGAGCGATGCCACCAGAGGGCGGAAACGATCCTTGTGCCAGATGCCTGCGGCATCCTTGTATAATGTGACCAGTCTGTTTATTTCGTAGACATACAGGTACAGAACAAAGCAGAACATGCATCCGAGACTCAAAAGGTAGTCCTCTCCCATCCAGATGCTCATGAACGGCTGATACAGACAAAGCAGCATTGTACTGGCAAGACCGATAATCCAGTTGAACAAAAGACTGAGCTTCCTCAGATCGTAGTAGTTCTTCTCCACGCTTTCCGTAACAAGACTGTTTCCAATTCCCGCCTTGCAGGCGGAAAGGAAAACGAAAAGGATTCCGCGAAGCGCATTGATGATGTAGAAATAGTTCTGGAACAAAGCAAGAGGAACAAGACCAAGAAAAGACGAGATGACAAGCGTATCCGCAGAATTCAGAATTACACCGGAGAACTTGGCTGTAAACAGATCCCTCACCCTGTGTGTTATGTCCCTGACCTTCTCCTTGCTCAGGCTACCCCTTGGACTGTAGTTCGGATACATTCTGGAAACCACAATGGACTTGACTATGTTCTCGATGATCTGAGAGACAAGCTGTGCACCGAGATACAAGTAATAGCTTTGAAAAAAGACCAAGACGAATACCCTGACTATGTTCAGGATTATGTTTATGACAAGTGTAATCTTGCTTCCGACATCCGTTCTCTGGTGGGCATGAAGCAGGCAGTTCTTGTAGGCAAACAGCCAATATGTCAGCACCGTCGATGCCAGATTCATGTAATAGAGTATGTACAGGTTTATTCCCGCAGGGACATCGCCGTGAACCAGGCGCCTGAGCAAAGGAGTTATCGCCAGCCCGACAACTGCTATGAACAGTCCGATCACCCGATAGAATGTCCGGTACAACCGCATAAGGGCGCATATTGTATCGGTGTCATCTTCGGCTATAGGCTTGTACATGCTGAAGATCATGGCGCTTCCGACACCAAGTTCCGCAAGATTCAGGAAAGAAAGGATTGAATTGAAAAGCCCGCTGAGACCAAGATATTTGACACCGAGGTAAAAGAGAATAATGCGGCGCATTATCAGCGGCATCGCGAGGTTGAACATTTTCAGCGTGCCGTCAAACACTACATTTCGGGCAGCATTCCTCGTCCTCTCTATCTTCATCTCTTGAAGCCCTTCTTTATGCTGCGGAGTATCCGCGCGGCATGCATGACCGGATAAGGGGCTTTCAGAATACGGAATCTGTTGTCAGGAGCAATCCGACAATCGTAATAGTATTCTCTGAAGAAGGAGTCGTCCCTTAGTTTCTGCATTTCTTTTTTAACTTCCTTCCATGACATGTCGGCAATCAGCACCTTTCTGGCGGTCTCTCTCATAATCTTGTAGGTCTGCGTTTTCACAAGGGAGACTAGCTCTTTGTTCCTACTCCACTTTCCAGCATACTCAAGCCGTTTGGCACAGACGGTTTTCTCGGAATCGAAATAGTACGGATTGTAGATTCTTGATATGCTGTCAGTCATGACCCTGTAGAAGTAAAGGACACAGTCAATATAGATAACACTCTTTGCCTTATCTACTATATCGAGAATCTGGAACAGATCTTCACCATTTGTAAGACGTTGCCCCTCCTTGGGCAATCCTGCTTCCTGGTACAGCTCCTTTCTGATGCACTTTGTCCAAAGGTTGTTCAGGACATTACTTCCACAAAGCAGTTCATAGACGGGGTACTTTTCATCACCTGTCAGTTCTTTGGACTGGACCAAAGGGATGTTGAAAACCGGTTTTTTCGTCTTTTGGTCTGAAGTTGCGTTGAACAGCAGCAAATCAACAGAATGACTGTGCAGCGTCCCAAGGATGATCTCGAATGCGTTTTCAAGAAGAATGTCATCCGAATCCACGAACTGGATGTAATCTCCGGAAGCATTCCGCACTCCATTGACTCTGCTTTTGAGAGAACCGCTGTTTTCCTGATTTATTAGTTTAGCATTAACCTCCGGATATCTGCTGATATACTCCCTGCAGATATCAGGGCTTCTGTCCTTTGAACCATCGTTGACCAGAACCACTTCCACTTCATCTGTGCAATGAGGGAACAGGGAATCAAGACATTCCCCTAAGTATTTCTCCTGATTATAGATTGGAATCACAACAGATATCAGAGTGTGCATACCCAATAATAACCCGTCTTTGTTTTATGTGGCAATCATGTTATCTGTATTTCCCTGACGTATACTCCCGTATCTCTGGTGAAATCTGGACGGAATACCCCTCCTTTAACTCACACAAAAAGCTTTTCCGTTTCTACAATGAAACGGTCGAACGGTCATGCAAATAAACATGACCGCAAGACCGTTTGGAAGACTGTCAAAAAGACAGGGACAACCCTGAATCATGAGATCCAGAACAGATCATTCATCTGACTGTCACTTGCAGCATCCGCACTTGCAGCTCTGATTGCTGCCCTCCTTGGCCTTGTGGCACATTCCGGCCATGGCACAGTGGGCGCAGCCTCCGCAACAGGAGGCCTTGCCCTTCTTTCTGTCCCTGACCATCCTCACAATCACCAGAGTGACAATTCCGACAAGTACGAGTGTGATGATGATTGTTCCGATGCTCATGTTTTTCCTCCCTTATTTCCTCACAGTGGCTTCCTTGTACTTCTTGATGAACAGCATGTAGACGATCAGTGCAAGTGATGCCAGAGCGAACACAAGTCCGATGATGTTCACATTACCGGTGAACAGTTTTCCGAACTGGTTGATCATCAAGGCCACAAAGTAGGCGAAACCGCACTGATAGCCGATGGCGAACCAGGTCCATCTGGGATTGTTCATCTCTCTCTTGATGGCACCGATGGCGGCAAAGCACGGGGCGCACAGAAGGTTGAATACCAGGAAGGAGTAACCGGTGATTCCATTGAATGCCTGCGCCAGTGCCTGCCACACGGTTGCATCGCCGCTGCCGTAGAGGATTCCCATTGTACCGACAATGTTTTCCTTGGCGACCAGACCGGTGATGGATGCAACCGCAGCCTGCCATGTTCCCCATCCGAGAGGAGCGAAAATCCAGGCAATCAGATTGCCGATCCTAGCCAGGATGGAAAGGTCAAGCTCATCGTCTGCCAGCATGCGGAAACCATCTGCGGTGAAGCCGAAGAAGCTCGTAAACCAGACAACGATTGTGGAAAGGAGAATTATCGTTCCGGCTTTTCTGATGAAGGACCATCCGCGTTCCCACATGGATCTGAGAACGTTGCCGACTGTCGGCCAGTGGTAAGGCGGAAGCTCCATAACAAAAGGAGCGGGTTCGCCCGAGAACATCTTTGTCTTCTTGAGCATGATTCCCGAAATGACAATGGCAGCCATTCCGATGAAGTAGGCGGAGGTGGAGACCCACGGGGATTTTCCGAAGATGGCTCCGGCAATCATTGCTATGAACGGGACCTTTGCACCGCAGGGGATGAAAGTGGTTGTCATGATTGTCATGCGGCGGTCACGCTCGTTCTCGATTGTCCTGCTTGCCATGATACCGGGAACTCCGCATCCCACGCCGATAAGCATGGGGATGAAGGACTTTCCGGAGAGGCCGAACTTGCGGAACACACGGTCAAGCACGAATGCGATTCTTGCCATGTAACCGCAGGCCTCCAGGAATGCAAGCAGCAGGAACAGCACCAGCATCTGAGGGACAAAGCCCAGGACGGCTCCGACACCGGCGACAATTCCATCCAGGATCAGACCCTTGAGCCAGTCGGCTGCATTGACAGCATCCAGACCTTTCTCGACAAGGGCCGGAATTCCGGGAACCCATACTCCATAATCAGCGGGGTCCGGTTCCTCGCCTATTCTATCCAAAACTTCAACAGCATCCCTATATTCGGCTATCGTTGCAACTTCGTAGGAAACTTCCAGAGTCTCTTCATCCTCGACTGCGTACTCGAATTCACCTACAGGGGCCTTGCCGTTTTCCTCCACATATGCATCGTAACCGTCCACAATCAGAGTTGCGTTTGAATACTCCTCAGAAAGCTCTGCATAACCGCCGTCTATTCCGAAAAGATGGAAACCGTCACCGAAGACGCAGTCGTTGGTGAAATCCGTTGCCGGAGTTCCGACGCCGACCATCGCAATCCAGTAGACTGCGAACATGATGATGGCGAAGATCGGAAGTCCGAGCCATCTGTTTGTGACAATGCGGTCGATCTTGTCCGATGTGGATGCGCCGGCGGTCTTCCTTCTCTTGTAACAGGCCTTGATCACACCGGCAATGTAGATGTAGCGCTCATTGGTGATGATGCTCTCCGCATCGTCGTCAAGTTCCTTTTCCGCATCCCTGATGTCATCCTCGACATGGGAAAGGGTCTCGGGAGAGATTGTCAGCTGCTTCATGACCTTGCAGTCACGTTCGAAGACCTTGATGGCATACCATCTCTGCTGCTCCCGGGGAAGGTCGTGGACAACAGCCTCCTCAATATGGGCAAGTGCATGCTCCACAGGACCGGAGAAAGTATGCTGAGGTACTGTCTTTGTTTTCTTCGCAGCCTCGATGGCAGCCTCGGCCGCAGCCATCACTCCGGTTCCCTTAAGAGCCGAGATTTCAACTACCTTGCAACCGAGCTGTCTTGAAAGCTCCTGTGTGTTTATGACGTCACCGTTCTTGCGGACAACATCCATCATGTTGACGGCCAGCACCACGGGGATTCCGAGCTCGACCAGCTGGGTGGTCAGATAAAGGTTTCTTTCAAGGTTTGTTCCGTCGATGATGTTCAGTATCGCATCGGGACGTTCGGTGATCAGATAATCACGTGCGACGACTTCCTCAAGGGTATATGGGGACAGCGAGTATATTCCGGGAAGGTCGGTGATGGTCACGCCTTCGTGGTTCTTCAGTTTTCCTTCTTTCTTCTCGACAGTGACTCCGGGCCAGTTTCCGACAAACTGGTTCGATCCGGTCAGGGCATTGAACAGTGTTGTCTTTCCGCTGTTGGGGTTGCCTGCAAGAGCAATTCTGATATTCATAAAGCCTCTCCTTATAGTCAGTTGTAGTTAGCAATTGCTAACCGTACTCTCAAAAAAAAGTCAGTTGACCTCGATCATCTGGGCATCGGCTTTGCGGATGGAAAGCTCATACCCTCTTACGGTCACCTCTATCGGGTCACCAAGCGGTGCAACCTTTCTGACAAAGACAGATGTGTTCTTTGTAATTCCCATATCCATGATCCTGCGCTTCACAGCACCTTCTCCATGGAGTTTCACTACAACTGCGGTCTCTCCGATTCCGACTTCCCTCAGCGTTTTCATCCTTTCCTCCGTTCAAACCATTATTCTTCTTGCCAGCTCGCTGCTTACAGCAACCCGGCTTTCCTTGACCTTTACAATGAGATTTCCACCCAGCGAGCTAACTACGCTGACCTCCCCTCCCACATTGAAACCCAGGTCCTCCAGATGCTTTCTGACATCAGGACTTCCACCGATTTTCCTTATGATCTGTGCTTTGCTCATCTCTGCAAGATTCAGGGGCATCATCATGTTCTCCTTGTTTTGGATCCATTGAAGTTAGACAGCGCTAACTGACTCAGATTATGGTTAGCCTATGCTAACTTGTCAAGTGCATCACGGCTTTCTGTTGCTAAAAAGACAGTTCTGTGTGAATCTATCTTTAAGGAGCCGAAAATGCCTTTGCAGGAATCCGGGGAAATGTATCTCGAGACAATCTATATCCTCTCTCAGAAATCAGACGAGGTCAGAGCCATTGATGTGGGCGAATACATGGGCTACTCGAAACCTTCCGTAAGCCGGGGTCTCAGTCTTCTGAAACAGGAAGAGCTTGCGGAAACCGACAGCCGCGGGTTCATAAAGCTCACTCCCGAGGGAGAAGCCAGGGCAAAACGGATCTACGAGCGCCATGTGCTTCTTACAAAACTGCTGGTGAACATCGGTGTAGATGAAGAAACGGCAGCCGAAGACGCCTGCCGCGTTGAACATTATATAAGTGACAAGACCTTTGAGGCCATCAAAGCCCATAATCTGAAGTACGGTAAAAAGGACTGATCGGGGAACTGCCTTCAGTTCTCCATCTTCTCCAGTTCCTTGTGGCGGTGCTTGTCCTTGTACATCTCAAGATCCATGTTGTGGAAGAACTCATCGTCAGAATGGTCCGTATCAAACATCGAATAGCCCATGGAGAAGACTATCCTGTACGGAACTTCCCTGCCGTTGTTGAATTTCTCAGTCTCGGCGGTGATGCGATCCATGACGGCAAGAGTCCTGCCTCTAAGCTCCTCAGCGTTTCCGGCCGTCATCCTCACAAGAACAATGAACTCGTCACCGGCATACCGGAATGCGACGGAATTGCGGTCTGTGGCATTCACAAGCATCCTGGAAGCCTCGACCAAAGCATCGTCTCCCACTGAGTGTCCGTACGTGTCGTTGATCTGCTTGAAATTGTCTATATCAAGCATGATTCCGGCGAATATGAATCTCTTGCTGAGCCTTGCGTCGATCATTGCGTGCTCGATGTAAGCCCTGTTGTAGAGTCCCGTAAGACCATCGACAAGGGATATCTTGCTCTGTATGTTCATGTAAAGGCCGACAAGTCCGATCGAGCATCCCAGGAACGTCACGGAGATTCCATAGAACGGGATTGCAATGAAGATCGAGATGAAGAGCGGGGTCATGAACATCCAGATGGGGAAGAACTGGGCCTTTCCGTGATTGGCACGGAAACGCAGGTATATGATTATGCTCACTATGTAGCAGCCGAGCAGATGGACATAGAAGATGTATCCGAACGGCTGCCTGTGGTAGACATTGGCTCCGTCCACGGTGAAGGCATATCCTCCGAAGATGTTTCCGATCAGAAGGACCATCATCAATGACCAGCTGATGATTACCGGCAGATAGGTCTTGTTCAGCCTTTTTGTGTTGCGGTACAGATTCATATCCACATAGAAGACCCACAACGTCGCAGCCGATGTGGTGCATGCATATTCCACGGAATTGCAGAAGAAATTCAGAACCCGGAGGAATGCCCCGCCATGGCCGTCCATGACGAACGTCATGGTTTCGAGGAAGGTCCCGACAACGGCCAGATAAATGATAAAGGAGAATATCTTGTCTGTAACCCGGCGGTTGCGTCTTGTCTTGTGCCTGCAGATCAGCAGGATTGCAAGCAGCATAGCACTTGCTCCGTTCGCTACCAGAATCTCCTGCATATTCATGGCATCCCTCCTAAATCCTGAATACAGAATAACATTATAACGGTATTACCTTACTTTAGTCACGGCTTTTTGAAATCCAGACCTACTACCGAAACCGGTTATGACGATCTGATGGACAAAACAAGACCCATCGTCACCAACACGGCGATGATAGTCCTCTCCTGCTTCATCTTCCACTGAACAAAAAGAAATAGCGCAAACCGTTGCAGAAAACATAAGGCAGCTTCATCAATGCGATGGAGCTGCCTTTTTTTGCTGCATGTCAAATTCAGTCTTCTTCCGAACCGAGCGTGTTGCTCTGAAGGAGAGCGAGCATGATGTCCGCAATCTGCGGATCGAACTGCAGCCCCTTGTTCTTTGTGATCTCGTTGATGATCTGCTCTCTGGAAAGCTTTTTCCTGTACACACGATCCGTGTTCATCGCGTCGTATGAATCGGCGACACAGATGATACGTGCGATAAGAGGAATGTCATTTCCTGCCTTACCCTCCGGATATCCTTTGCCGTCATATCTTTCGTGATGGTACCGGGCTCCGTCCTCGACATGCTCAAGGCTCTTGAAGCGGTGGAGGATCTCACCACCCCTGACGGTGTGGGACTTGATGATTTCGAACTCCTCATCCGTCAGTTTGCCTGGCTTGCCAAGTATGTTGTCGGGAACACCGATCTTTCCGCAGTCATGCAGAAGCGCCGTGTAGTAGATGCGGTCCAGAGCCTCACCCTCGAACCCCATCTCCTTGGCAAGACGCCTGGTATAGTATGCCACACGCTTGGAGTGACCGTTTGTATAAGGGTCCTTTGCATCGATGAATCCGGTGAAGGTCTCGATGGATTCCTTGATGATCTCATTGTCCCTCTCATGGCGTTTCTTGTATTTCCTGATCTGCTCCGTTGTGATTCCGTAGTTGACCAGAGCCATAAGCCAGATGACAAAGCCTGCAAGAGAGACCCAGAACAGAGGCTCGCTTTTCAGTACCCTGTGGAATCTGTAATCCATCGCCAGTGTGGAACCATCGATGTTATCACCGATGGCCACATACAGGATGATACCCGGAGTAGTTCCCTCCAACGGCTTGATCGGAACCTCCATGGCGTTCATGCTTGAACTCGGATAATAGACCAGATAATCCCCCACCCTCATGCGGACCAGAGGATCTCCGTCGACAACGACAGTATCCAGAGCATGCTTGGAAGGATCATACTCCCTCATGTCGGGAACCACCGAAACCAGCTCGCCACCTGTCACCTGCTGATGGATCTCAAGAGCTCCGTTCCAGGCAGACATGATATAGACCTCACTGCTGAAAGACAGCTTGAATGAGAATTCCTTCACTTCATCCTTTGTGTCGTTTGTAATGCTGAAGTCATATGTGTAAGCCTGATAATCGGGCTCGACCAGTCCCTCGTTATTCAGATCGAAGACCTTGGTCCATGTGCTGCTTCTTGCAGAAGCCTTCACGTACACACCTTCTTTCTGAATCGCATCAGAGGAAAAAAGATCCTCCCCGGAGAAAACCGCGTGATGCACTTCATTGTTGTATCTTCCTGTTTTGATCCTGCTGACTGCAAATATTGCGACCAATATCATCAGTGTGACGGAGAAAATACAGATCGCCGTCTTCCAGTGTTCTTCCTTCATTGAAATAGCCCTTTATAACGTCGTCATTATATTTGTAAACTAAAAATATATACAATGGTCAGGGGTGGCATATTGTTGGATTATTCCGTCCTATTGACGGGTGTCCCTTAATCAACGAGAATAATCTGGGAGCAGAATCATGAGCTTTATTTCTTCCGTTTCACTGATTGTCGCAGTCATCATCATCTACTACGCACTGATAAAGTTTTTCTCCGTGCTGTTCAGGATTACAGGCATTCCGAAGGAAAGAGCGGCTTTCCAGTCTGTCTCCCTTCTGACGAACGCCGGTTACACCACGGCGGAATCAGAGATAATCGTGAGCGAGAAGACTAGAAGAAGCATAGCAACCGCCGCAATGCTGACAGGCTATTTCTTCGCCGTGGTCATTGCATCTCTGTTCATCAACCTTTTTCTCAGCATCGACTTCACGGATTTCGACCCTCAGCTCATGCTCATGATCGCATGGTTCGGAGGCCTTGTCCTTTTCTTCCTCATCCTCCGCATCCCCTTCATTGCCAGAACAATGAACAAGGCGATCGAAGGAATGACCGTCAGGGTATTCAAAAGGGCTGCAAAGGAGAACTTCATTTCAGTTCTGGATACATACGGACAGGATGCAGTGGCCAACATCTTCCTCTACAAGGTTCCCGAGTTCCTTGAAGGAAAGTGCATCGCAGACACGGATTTCAGAAAGAAATACAACGTGAACATCCTCATGTACACCAGAAAAGGCCAGAACCACTACGTCACAGGAGACACCATGTTCTCCAACAACGACACCCTCATTGCCTTCGGTCCCCTTTCCGCCATCAGGGATGCCTTCCTTCTGAAGGAACACAATGATGTTCCTGAGACAAAGAAAAAGACCTCCGACAAGGAAGAGAACACACTTACAATCATGTCGAACTTCGGCAATCAGGTCCTTTCCGACATCAAGCTCAACAAGGTTCCGGCAATGATAGAGGGCAAGAGTCTTGTCGACAGCAAGATCAAGGAGTACTTCTCCATCAACATCATGATGGTCTCGAGGGACAACAAGCCCATCAGAATCAGCAAGGACACGATCCTGGAAAAGGGAGACAGAGTCATTGCCTTCGGACCCTACGAGAGCAT
>JBGVBT010000015.1:0-12346 GCA_045225895.1 Sphaerochaetaceae bacterium | reverse complement strand
GTCTTTCCTATGGGGCTCTGGTCTATCTGGATCAGCTTGTCCAGATTCTCCGCACCCTCGATCCTCGTATAACCGTCAAAACGCTCGGCCTTCTTGTTGAACCTGTCACGCAGAGCCGGAGTGAGGATCTGGTTCAGAAGAGTGCTCTTTCCTGAACCCGACACACCTGTCAGGACAACAAGCTTTCCCAGAGGGATGTCGAAATCCACGCCGCTGAGATTGTTCTTCTTTGCCCCTATTACCTTCAGGTGCTGTCCGTTTCCGGGCCGTCTCATGAACGGGACGGGAATGCTTATCTTTCCGCTGAGGAACTGCCCCGTTATGCTGTCCGGGTTCTTCTCAATCTCCTCAGGCGTGCCCTGGGCAATGACATAGCCGCCGTGCACACCGGCACCGGGTCCCATGTCAACGACATAGTCTGCCGCCCTGATGGTTGCCTCGTCGTGCTCCACAACCAGAACTGTGTTTCCCAGCTCCTTCAGGCTCTGAAGCGTGTCTATAAGACGCTTGTTGTCCCTCTGGTGCAGACCAATCGAAGGCTCGTCCAGAACATACAGCACTCCGCTGAGGGCAGAACCTATCTGGGTTGCCAGCCTGATTCTCTGGGCCTCGCCTCCGCTGAGCGTCCCGGCGTTGCGGTTCATCGTAAGATAGCCCAGTCCCACGTTCTTTAGGAACGTCAGACGGGACTTGATCTCCTTCATTATCTGGTAGGCGATCTGCTGCTGGGATTCGGTCAGATTCAGGCTCAGGAAGAAGTCGTAGCTGTCCTTTATGCTCATGGCCGTGGCCTGGTTGATGTTCTTTCCGCCCACATAGACGCTCAGAGCCTGCGGTCTCAGCCTGTCCCCGTGGCATACCGGACACTCGATCTCAGTCTGGAACGAGTTGATCCAGGTCCTGATCATCGGGCTTTCCGTCTCGGCATAGCGGCGCTTGAGGTCGTTTATGACTCCGTGCCAGCGTCGGTTTATGCTCATCGAGCCCATCCTGTCCTCGTAGTCCATCTTGAAGACCTGGCCCGATCCGTAGAGAACTGCGTTGAACTGGCTTTCTGTTAGCTTGTTGAACGGAGTCTTGGAAGTGAAGCCGTGGCTTTTCGCGAACGCAAGGAAACCCGCCCTTCCCCAGCCTGCGTTGGGATTGAGCGAAGCGATGGCACCCTCGTCGAAGCTCTTTGTCCTGTCGGGAATGATCTTGTCCACATCGTATTCTGTCTTGAATCCAAGACCGTTGCACTCAGGGCATGCTCCGTAAGGGTTGTTGAAGCTGAACATCCTTGGCTGGATGTCGCCTATGGATATTCCGCAGTGCGGACAGCTGTTCTTCTCCGAATAAATCTCCGAGCTCTCGCTCCTGTCCTGTGCTATGTAGACAACCTCGACAAGACCGTCGGTCATCTCTGCGGATTTCTCGATCGAATCGGACAGCCTCAGTCTGCTTTCCTTCTCAAGGATCAGCCTGTCTATTACAATGCTGATGTTGTGCTTCACCTGCTTGTCCAGAGAGAAGCTCTCGTCCAGCATGTGCATCTGGCCGTCGATCTTCACCCTCTGGTAACCGGCCTTCCTGGCATCCTCGAGGACCTTCTTGTACTCACCCTTCCTGCCCATGGCAACAGGAGCCATGACCATGATCCTGGACCCCTCGCCTCCGCGTCTGAAGATGGACTCGATTATCTGGTCGACCGACATGCGGCTGATGATGCGTCCGCACTCCGGACAGTGCACCTCGCCGATCCTGGCCCAAAGGAGCCTGTAGTAGTCATAAATCTCAGTGATGGTTCCCACAGTGGACCTGGGGTTCTTTCCAGTGGTCTTCTGTTCAATGGCAATTGCCGGACTCAGGCCTTCGATGAGCTCCACATCCGGCTTGTCTAGACGTCCAAGGAACATCCTGGCATAGGAACTGAGGGACTCGACATACCTTCTCTGGCCTTCTGCGAAGATCGTGTCGAACGCAAGCGAGCTCTTTCCGCTGCCGGAAAGGCCCGATACAACAATCAGGCTGTTCTTGTCGAGATTCAGATCTATGTGCTTCAGGTTGTGCTCGTTGGCACCCCTGATTATCAGTTTGTCCTTCATACCGTTATTCGTAATCGGCCACTGCCTTCAGAAGCTCCTGCCTGGCATCAGCCGCATCTATCTGCTTGTATACCTCACCGTGCATGTAGAGATACACCTTGTTTCCTATTCCCGTGACGGCAATATCCGCACCCTTGGCCTCGCCCGGACCATTGACCTGGCAACCCATGATGGCAACGCAGATGTCCTTTCCCGATGCCAGAAGCTCGTGCTCCACCTCTTTCAGGAAGCCCTGGCTGTTGAAGCTGCAGCGTCCGCACATCGGACACGATACAATCTTCATTCCGCCCTTCCTGAGGCCCAGCGTCCTGAGAAGCTCCACTCCAGCCTGCACCTCGTCCTCGATGGATCCGGTGATTGAATACCTGATCGTATTGCCGATCCCCTTCTCCAGAAGCCTTCCCAGCGTCCATGTGGACCTGACACAGGATGTCACCACACCGCCGGCTTCCGTCACCCCAAGATGAAGCGGATAGTCGCTCATGGATGCGAACCTCCTGGCAGCCTCATAGCTGAGAGCGCTGTCCGAAGCCTTCAGGGACACGACCGTGTTGTAGAAGCCGAGATTCTCGAACCATGAGATGTACTCTAGGGCGGTATCCACCATCAGGCTGACCTTGTCCTTCCCGCCGTTGTCCCTTGGAAGGGATCCGCTGTTCAGACCTATTCTGATGGCCACACCCTTGTCCAGAGCCTTTCTGACAATCTCCTCGGTCTTCCATCTCTCGCCGATATTTCCCGGATTTATGCGGATCTTTGCCACATTGCAGTCCATGGCGTCCATGGCGTTCTTCCAGTCGAAATGGATGTCCGCCACAACCGGCATCGGACACAGTCTGACCACATTGCACAGAGCATCGTGCTCCGCGATATCAGGATAGGAGAACCTGATGACATCGCACCCCATGGCCTTGAGAACGGCCATGCGGGACTCGAACCTCTCCTCCAGACGGGAAAGAGGAATGTCATACATTGTCTGGACACTTATCGGTGCATCTGCACCCATGGTCAGGGACCCGACCCGAACTTCCTTTGTCATGGTTATGACAATACCATCTATATGTAAAAAAATAAAGAGCTTCCGATAAAATCACTTATTGTTTTTTAAGTATCGTTTACATCCATACCGGCAGACCATTGGCACGGCCACGGTCTTGAATGGTTACGAGGAAAAAAGTATGCTCACAACCATGAACAGATTCAGGGAATTTCTGAAAAGAAAAGACATCGAGATCTCCGCAAAGAGATACTTCATAGACGCCATGGGCGCAATGGCGCAGGGACTGTTCTGCTCTCTTCTGATTGGAACAATCATCAACACCATCGGAACACAGCTCGGAATAGGTTTCCTCACAAAACCGGTGGCAGTTGTAGGCGGAACCCAGTACACTGTCGGAGGCCTTGCATCAGCCATGAGCGGACCTGCAATGGCAATTGCAATCGGCTATGCCCTTCACTGCCCTCCGATGGTGCTGTTCTCGCTAACGGCAGTCGGATTCGCTGCAAATGCCCTGGGTGGCGCCGGCGGCCCTCTTGCCGTCTTCTTCATAGCCATCCTGGCCGCAGAAATCGGAAAGGCCGTCTCAAAGGAAACAAAAATCGATATCCTTGTCACTCCCTTGGTGACAATACTGACCGGTGTTGCAATCTCCGCCCTGATCGCCCCGCCCATCGGAAAAGCAGCTCTGAAGCTCGGCTCCATCATCATGTGGGCTACCGAACTTCAGCCGTTCCTCATGGGCATTGTAGTATCGGTTGTTGTGGGAATGATCCTCACCTTACCAATCTCATCTGCTGCAATCTGTGCCGCACTTCAGCTTACCGGCCTAGCCGGCGGAGCCGCCGTTGCAGGCTGCTGCGCCCAGATGATAGGTTTTGCAGTGATTTCCTTCAGGGAAAACAGATGGGGAGGCCTTGTATCCCAGGGTCTCGGAACGTCCATGCTGCAGATGGGCAACATAGTCCGCAACCCCAGGATCTGGATAGCCCCCACTCTTGCATCCGCCATCACAGGTCCCATCGCAACCTGCGTTTTCCATCTTCAGATGAACGGACCTGCCGTCTCATCAGGAATGGGAACTTGCGGCCTTGTTGGACAGATCGGAGTCTACTCCGGCTGGGTCAACGACATTGCATCCGGTACCAAGCAGGCAATCGTATTCTCCGACTGGTTCGGTCTTGTGATGATCTCATTCATCCTTCCTGCAATCCTTGCCCTTGCAATCAGTTACTTCTGCAGGAAGCTCGGCTGGGTCAAAGACGGCGACATGAAGCTCATCTGATTCAATCCTAAATTAGAATCTCCTTGATTATCCTATCCACATACTCTGTACTTAAAGGTCGTTCCTTACATTCAACGCTGAGAATGAGATTCTTTCCAAGTATTATTCCGTTATTCGCATACTGCTCGATTTTAACCTGATTGCTTGCCGCATATCCTTCATCACCCATCTTTCCCAGGTGCTCCCAATAATATTCCGTCCGGGTTCTTTTGTTGAGAATCTTGAAATCTGGATATTTAGTTGAAGTCCAATCATCTAAAACGGCTGAAGCCTCGTAGACATAAGGAATGCCATTAAAAGTCAGTCTGTCAGCAATAATCACTTCGCTCTTTGATTTGACATATTCTCCTTTAAGAGTTTTGAACGGACCATTAAGGAGCTTTTGATTTCTAAGTTTTTTATTGCTCTTCAGCCAATTAACAGTAAAACCATCATCTGTTAAGGTAAATGGTCCGATTAAATCACGTATCGCACGGTGAAGAGATGGATAGACCTTATCTATATCTGCCAACTGCTGTCCTGAATTCAAAATCTTCATGCACTTTTCAATACTGGCTCGTTCCCTTTTAGCTGTATTAAGCATTTTTACGAAATGTTGTTTTCTGGCAAGTGCCTTAATCTGGTCCTTTTTGTCTGCGCCAAGGTATTCTTTCTTTCCATCATCCGAAATCTGATAAAAGCGTGTAGTTTTGCCTCCGGAACAACAGACTAAGCGTCCTTGAACTTCAATTATTGGATTCTTTTCGATGTATTTGATGAGAACATCAAGCTCATCAAGCATTTTCTGCATGTTTTCGATAAGAGAGGTCTGATTCATGACTATAGTCTATGATTACTATTTTTGGATTTCAAATAGATTTAATCAATAATTGATTATAAATATCAAATAATTTAACAAATAATCAATCGTTTATCTCATGTTTCCCGGTTGTTCATAGGCTGTGGGTTTCTTGTGCAGCGGTCTGCATATGCGAGACGGGGCGCGGTCCCAAACCAAGTCGCCCGACATCTCTGGCTTGTGCAGAGAATTCCGATGCACAAGATACACATCGGTCTATGACCATCCGGGAGACCTCTCTTGTGTATAAACCAAAGCATAATCGAAAAAAAAGGCTCCGGGAAAACCGGAGCCTTTTGCATGATGAACAATAGTTATCATCTCTGTCCCTTGTCGTAGGGAATACCCTCGGCCTTCGGAGCCTTGGAGTTCTTGGAAGTGAGTGCAAGAACGATGATCGAGATGATGTACGGCATCATGTTGTAGAACGTACTGGGCAGATTCAGTGCTGTCAGGAATCCGAAACCGAAGTACGTGTTGCTCAGAGCACGGAAGAAACCGAACATCAGGGCTGCAAGCGCGATTCTTGTCGGCTTCCACTGTCCGAAGATCATGACGGCCAAAGCCAGGAATCCGAATCCTGCGACACCGTACTCGAATCTCCACTCGGAAACACCGGCGAGGATGTAGCAGATTCCACCGAGACCACCGAGACCACCGGAGATCAGAACTCCGCTCCAGCGCATCTTCAGAACGTTGATACCGACAGAGTCGGCTGCCTGAGGATGCTCACCGCAAGCCATGAGCCTGAGACCGAACTTGGTCCTGTAGAGCACGAACCATGCACAACAGAGGATGATCAGCGTGATCAGCATGAACCAGTTGAACTCGAATGAACCGAGCTTTACGATGAACTTCTTCTTCGGCTCGATGTACTGGATGATTGAGCTGACGTCGTTGGGGTTCCTGGCAGTGTTTATAGCCTTGACGATAACTGTGGCGGCAGCGGTTCCGAGCATGTTCAGAGCGGTTCCGACGATTGTCTGGTCAGCCTTGAAGTTGATGGCGGCCAGTGCCAGAAGCGATGAATACAGGACACCTACACCAATTGCAAACAGCAACACCAATATTATGTAGAAGAATCCCGGGATTGTGATCGGGAGGTATCTCATTGCAAGAGCACCGCCCAAGGCACCCATGACCATGATTCCCTCAAGTCCGAGGTTGATGACTCCGGAATGCTCAGAGAAACATCCGCCTAAAGCCACAAGGATAAGGACAGAGGCAAAAATAAGTGTGTATTGGATAAGTAGCAGCATTAGTTCTTCCCTCCATCTTGCTTTAAGTTTTCATATTTACCGGTCTTCTTGGTCTCATTCCTGCGGATGATGTTGTTCATGACCGTCTTCATGAAGAGTACGAAACCGCAGAGGTAGATGATAAGTGCGCTTATCAGGTCTGTGATCTGCGAGCTGTACTTGGTCAGATCAACGAATGCACCACCGGCAGTGATGTGGGTGATGAAGTACGATGAGAAGATTGTTCCGATCGGGTTCAGACCTCCGAGGAACGTTGCGGCGATACCGTTGAATCCCATTGCGGGAACGGTTGATGAAGTGACTGCCCACTGCTCGAAGTCGGTGAGGTAGTAGAAAGCGGCTCCAAGACCTGCCAGAGCTCCGGAGATGACCAAAGTGACGATGATGTTGCTCTTTTCCATCATTCCGCAGTACTTGGCGGCGTTCTTGTTGATACCGGTGGCCTTGAGCTCGTAACCGAACTTCGTCTTGTCAAGGATGATCATGATGGCCACGGCAATCAGAATCGCAATTGGAATGGCAATGGTCACATATTTGTCCTTGAACAACTGGTCCAGACCCAGTGTCGGAAGAAGAGCGCTCTTGTTTGTGCTTGCAAGCGAGAGAGTATCCTTGGACGACGGGTTCTTGACAGCCGTGAGCGTCGAGTTGGTGAAGTACAGGCAGATCCAGTTGAGCATGATACCCGAGATGACCTCGTTGACGTTCAGATAGGCCTTCAGGACTCCGACGATGGAAGCCAGCAGAGCTCCGGCAAGCATTGCGAGGAGCATGCAGGGAATCCATCCGAGCTGCCACTTGAGGGCGGCATACAGGGCTGCGACGATTCCGGCGCAGTACTGGCCCGGGGTTCCGATGTTGAACAGACCGACCTTGTATGAGAACAGAACGGCCAGGGCACACATCAGAAGCGGAACAGTCTTGACCAGAGTCTCACCGAAGTATTTCAGCCTTGAAGTCGGGTTCTTGAACCAGAAGAAGTTCTTGATGATGTTCAGGATCGAGCTGAATGCGCTCTGCGGGTTGATTATCAGAAGAACGATGAATGCAATCAGCAGACCGAGGATGATACAGATCAGAGATGCAATCAGGGACTGCACTCCGGGCCTCTTGAAGAAATTGGTCTTTTCCTTGCTCATGATCTGACCTCCATTCTCTTTGCTCCGGCCATGTACAGACCGAGCTCTTCCTGGGTGGTCTTCTTTGGATCGAACTCACCTACTATCTCACCCTCATACATGACGAGGATTCTGTCAGGAACATCCATGACCTCATCAAGCTCCAGCGAAATGAGAAGGACCGCCTTTCCGGAATCCCTTCTGTCAATCAGCTGCTTGTGTACGAACTCGATGGCTCCGACGTCCAGACCTCTTGTCGGCTGTACGGCCACCAGAAGATCCGGATCCTTGTCGATCTCACGGGCGATGATTGCCTTCTGCTGGTTTCCACCGCTCATTGCACGGGCCATTGTCACAGGACCCTGTCCGCTTCTGACATCGTACTCCTCGATCAGCTTCTCGGCATAGTGCCTGATGTTGTCCTTCTTGAGGAAACCGGCCTTGGACGTGAATTCCGGCAAGAAGTAGGTCTGGAGAACAAGGTTGTTCTCAAGGCTGTAATCCAGAACAAGACCATGCTTGTGTCTGTCCTCGGGGATGTGGCTCATACCGGAGGTGTTCCTCTTTCTGATCGGAGCCTTGGTGATGTCCATTCCGTTGAGCTTGATGTCTCCGCTTACCAGCGGTTCGAGACCCGTAAGACCGTGGACGAACTCGCTCTGTCCGTTTCCGTCGATACCGGCGATACAGACGATCTCACCTGCCCTGACCTTCAGGGATACGTTCTTGACCGCATTGTTCTTGTGTGTCTTGGAAGCGACGGTCATGTTGTTGATCTCAAGAACGACATCTCCAAGCTTCTGCGGCTGCTTCTCGATGTGGAAGTTGACGTTTCTTCCGACCATCAGAGATGACAGCTCCTGAGCTGTTGTGCCCTTTGTCTCGACTGTTCCGATGTACTTTCCCTTTCTGAGGATTGTACAGCGGTCTGCGACAGCCATGATCTCCGCGAGCTTGTGAGAGATGAACAGAATCGACTTTCCCTCGGCCTTGAGGTTACGCATTATCTGCATCAGCTCGTCAATCTCCTGCGGAGTGAGGACGGCGGTCGGCTCATCGAAGATGAGGATCTCGTTGTCCCTGTAGAGCATCTTCAGAATCTCGGTACGCTGCTGCATACCTACCGTGATGTCCTCGATCTTTGCATCCGGGTCTACCATCAGACCGTATTTCTTGGAAAGCTCGATGACCTTCTTTCTGGCTTCATCCTTCTGAAGGACACCGTACTTGTTAGGTTCGACTCCCAGAATGATGTTGTCCAGAACAGTGAAGCATTCGACCAGTTTGAAGTGCTGGTGCACCATTCCGATACCCAGGTCGTTTGCATCGTTAGGGTCATTGATCTTGACTTCTTTTCCGTCCTTCTTGATGACCCCTTCCTCCGGCTGATACAACCCGAAGAGTACACTCATCAGAGTTGATTTGCCGGCGCCGTTTTCCCCGAGCAGTGCATGAATCTCACCCCTCTTCAGCTGAAGAGTGATGTTATCGTTTGCCACTATTCCAGGGAAGCGCTTCGTTATGTTGAGCATCTCAATCGCATATGGAGAGTCCACTGCAGATTCCTCCTGTTAGCTAGGCTTTTTCATCTATTATATTACAATGTTCATCAGGATGAAACAAAAAAGGCAGGAAAGGTGAAAACCTCTCCTGCCCTGAAAAGTCAGCTTTCAGAACAATTACTTGATTGTTCCGAGATCGATGACAGTGATGTTCTTAGCCATGTTGGCCGGAGCAACATCGATTGAGCTGTCAACAGTAATCTTTCCTGCGAGCATGTCTGCAACAAGAGCCTTGTAGTTGTCAAGTGTGAACTTGTCGCTGAACTGTGTGCCGGCACCTGTCGGGATTCCGACGTAGTTGAGCTCAGGATCCTTGGAAACAAGACCGAGGTTTGCGACCTTTCCGGCGAGAGATGCCCATGCATTGTCCTCGCAGATGGTCTTGAGAGCGGCCTGTGTTGAAGGATAGAGACCCTTCATAGCGGATGTGACTGTGACACCCTTGCCGTATGCACCGTCGATGATCGGAGCCTGGTCAACGTCAACACCGATGACCTTTCCGCCGACCTTGACTGCTGCCTCGGCTGCTGATGTGTAGATACCACCACCGCAGGCGAAGACGATCTGTGTTCCGGCCTTGTACCATGTATCCATGGCTGCTGTGATATCAGCATCACCGAAGAACTGGTTGCCGTATGTGTACTTGACCTCAACCTTGGCACCTGTCTCCTTGGCTGCTGCGTCAGCGCCCTGGACAAAACCGTAACCATAGCGGATAACAGCAGGAACTGCCATACCACCGAGGTAACCGAGCTTTGTGTAGCCGAGCTTGACTGCTGCATAACCGGCCATGTAACCGGCGAGCTCTTCCTGGTAGACTGCGCTGTAGACGTTTGCAGGAGCCTTTCCGCCGAGATCGAACTCGGAAACATCAAGAGCGATGAACTTGACATCGGAATAGGTCGGTGCGACTTCCTGAATTGCCTCGCCGAATGCGAAACCAGGCATGACGATGATGTTGTAGCCCTCTTCGATGGCTGCGACGATCATCTTGACACGCTCTGCGGTGCTGTCACCGGTCGGCTTCTTGTAGGTGAACTTCAGACCCTTGGCATTGGCGTAGTCACGGCATGCCTCGTAGGTTGTCTGGTTGAATGACTGGTCGGTGATGTCACCGTAGTCTGTTACCATTGCGATTGCATTTGCAGCTTCCTTGGTAGCTGCCTCGTTTCCGCCCTGTGCGAATGCAGCGACTGCAACGAACAGAACAAGAAGAACGGTAAGAATTCTCTTCATTCTAAAACCTCCGTGAAGTTGTGACGTCCAATAAATGGACAGAATCTATGATAAAGGAAAGTCAGTCAGTAATCAACGAAAAATGCGCTAAAAAACAGACGGCAACCTTACGGCTGCCGTACTGAACTGGAAAAAATGAAGTCAATCAGCTTGCTGAATTGAGCAGCAGGAGACCGAAGACCAGAGCAAACAGAGCAACTGTCTCGATGATTCCGATGACGATCAGGTAGTTTGAAGTACCCTTTCCGGTCTCTCCGAGAGCATCACAGGCGGCAGCGGCGCAGCGGCCCTGGAACAGAGCTGAAAGACCGATTGCAAGTCCGCCCAGAAGACCGACAGCCAGACCGAGCATAGGATCGAGACCGCCCTCGAGTGCGCTCGAGATGAAGTTCATCAGCAGGAAGCCGTAGATTGTCTGTGTCAGCGGTGCGCCTGTGAAGGCGATCAGCATGAACGGTGCCGGCTTTCCGTTAGCGTAGCACTTCTTCCATGTTCCGACAGCTGCGACGGCAGCAGAACCGATTCCAATAGCGGAGCCCATTGCGGAAAGGCACATTGCACAAGCCAAACCGATTAATCCGATACTCATATTCATATTCTCATCTCCTATAGTATTCGCTTAAGAATTCTTTTTGAAAGGTTCGTATGGAATTCCAGCCCATTCCATTCCGAGCTGGCCTGAGAACTCCAGAAGGTTCAGACGCACACCGTGGACGATAACGCTCAGCATGCCCATTATAAGGTTGAGACCGTGTCCGATGACCAGAATCAGGATTCCCGCCGGGAGCGCCCAACCCCTGAGCATCGAAGATGCCATACCATTGAAACTCTGCGAAATGGCCAGACTGGCCATTCCCACCGCGAAGAGACGGATGTAGCTCATAACGTTTCCAAACGAACTGATTGTGTCAAGAAACGTAGTGAACAGACCCGCCAGACCTGCCAGAACACCCTTTCCGAAGCTCTTTCCCGGTTCCTGTGATCCGAACAGGACAATCAGGAAAATGCCTCCGAGAAGGATCATTATGATGATACCGAGGTTGACCTGAGCACCTACAACCAGCATCAGAGCAAGGAAATAAATGCTTATGATCATAGCCAGCCATGCGAAATCGGCAACCAGAGCTATGCTCCTCTCCTTCCACTTGCGGATGACGTTCATGACGCATGCAAGCGAAAGCTGGACTGTACCGATGAAGAAGCAGAACTTCATCACCTGGTTCTGGGCCTCGGTGCTGTCGACTCCGAATGTCTGCGGATAGTTCGCAATTGACGGAATGACAAGCGACCTGAGGAACGGGACGTGCATGGCCTCCTCGATTCCGAACCATGTTCCGGTCAGACATCCCCAGACAATGGTGGAGACGCTCATCACGTATAGAAGGATGTTCAGATTGGACGCCTTCTTAGTGACGATGTGGAGCACGATGCTGACAACCAGGAAGATCAGACCGTATGCCGCATCTCCGATGATCATGGCAAAGAACAGAGCCAGGAACAGGAGGAACCACATGCTAATGTCGTACTCCCTGTAGCCCGGAACAGTTCCCAGCAGGTCGAACAGAGGCTTCATCATCCTGGTGACCTTGTTGTACCTCACCTTTGTGGGAACAGGATCCTCCTCGGCCGGATCGTCCAGCGCATATGCCCAGCATTTCGACCTGGCGGCCTCCTTGAAGGAGCCGAGGTCGGCCTCGGGGATGAAACCCGTAAGTAAGGTAAGCCCCTCCTCATTTGCAGTCCCGTCGCTGACGCTGTTGAACACGATCTCGTCCGTGAGACGCACGATCTCCCTGTCATAGCTGGAGATCATCGCGGCCGAGGTCTTCAGAAGGTTCTCGATCTCCGAGATCCTTGCCTTCTTGGCCTTGATCTCCGATTCCAGCTGGCTCAGGCCCTTCTCAGGAACCTGCAGCTTCTTTGAGCTGTATTCGGCGGGAAGCTCATGTCCGAGCACCGCAATGGCG
>JBGVBT010000014.1:0-4435 GCA_045225895.1 Sphaerochaetaceae bacterium | reverse complement strand
ACCACAATCCTCAGAGGAAAGGTCATCATGGACGGTGAGAACTACTATGGAGTTCCCGGAGAGGGCAGGTTCATAGAGCAGCACTGAGGTTTTTATGGAAGAAGTGATACATTTCGACAATGTGATACTGGACGAGGCCACCGTCCCTTATGATGTCAAGAATCTGCTGGATACAGCCAGACAGGTGATGCTTAATGCCTATGCACCGTTTTCCCACTTCAGAGTGGGAGCTGCCATCCTGACGGAAAAGGGCAATGTTTACAGGGGATGTAATGTTGAGAACGCATCATTGGGCGGAACGATCTGTGCCGAGCGCGGAGCCGCAATGGCCAGCGTGGCGTCGGAGGGCTACAGCCGCTTCAAGGCCATTGCCATAGCATCCGAATCAGAAGACCCGGCACCTCCGTGTGCCATCTGCAGGCAGTTTCTTGCCCAGTTCACAGATCCGGAAGTGCCCGTCTACCTTGTCTCCACATCAAGCGGAATACTGAAGAAATTCACATTCGGTGTACTGATGCCGTACGCCTTCACCGATTTCTGATACTGTTCAGCCTTCCAGAGCCATCATCTTCTCGCGTCTGCGTGCGTGTCTCTCATCCTGGGATGTCTGTGTCCCGATGTAAGCCTTGAGCATGTCGATCACGTCGTCGCTGTAGTCGATCCTTCCGCCGAATGCCAGGAAGTTGGCATCGTTGTGCTCCTTGGCCATCTGGGCGGCGAAGCAGTTCTGTGGAAGGGCGCATCTGATGCCCTTGATCTTGTTGGCGGAGATGGAGATCCCTATTCCGGTTCCGCAGCAGAGGATACCGAACTCGTAGCCGCCGCGCTTGAACTCGTCGCAGGCAAGCTTTGCCATGTCCGGATAATCGACGCTCTTGTTCTCTGCAGTTCCCAGATAATTCACCTCATAGCCTTCGCCCTTGAGGAAATCAACGATTCTTGCGGTGAGCTCCACAGCTCCATGATCGTTTGCAACTACTACCTTTGACATTGTTCTCTCCTTTTGTCAGCCGGCCGGTGCCGGTGCGATCTTTATTACGTTCGGAACGTTCCTGATGGATTTCATGACCTTCTTGTAGGCGTCCTCATCATCACATTCCATGCTGAATGTTCCCACAAGGTTTCCCATCTCGTCGTCTATCAGGCTGCCGGACACAAGATGCCCGTGCTGGTTGCGGATGGCGGCCTCTATCTCACTGAACAGATCCTGTGTCCTCTTGCTTGTGACGACGAACTTGCGTGTGATGCTCTCCGTCATCTCCCATTCGACCTCGATCTTGCGCTGCTCTATCTCGTTCATGTGGGAAAGGTTCGGGCAGTCCGTCCTGTGGACGATTATTCCGCGACCTCTCGAGACATAGCCTACGATCTTGTCGCCGGGGGCCGGATTGCAGCACTGGGCGATATGTATCATCATGTTGCGGTTCTTTCCAACCGTTATGGTGTTGCTGCTCTGGCCTTTGTACTGCCTGACAATCTCAGATGAAGGAATGTCCTGAGGAAGCTGTTGCTGCTCTTTTTTCTGGGATTCGGCATCCTCTTCGGCTATCGCTGCCTCGATTTCCTTCTTCTTGGCTATGATGTTCTTGTCAATCAGCAGGTTCTCGTCATACTTGTTCAGCCAGGATCTGATCTTACGTCTTGCACTCGTGGTGTGGGCGTATTTCAGCCATGTGATCCTCGGCCTTGCGTTCTTCTGGGTGACGATCTCAATGACCTGTGTGTTCTGAAGCGGCTGCCCGAGCGGGATGATGTTCCCGTTCGCCTTTGCGCTTACCGTGTGGTTTCCGACCTCGGTATGGATCATGTAGGCAAAGTCAAGCGCCGTCGATCCTATTGGAAGCTCGACAGCCTGTCCCTTTGGTGTGAACACATAGATTGTGTCCTTGAGAAGCTCGCCCTTGATCTCGTCCATGAAGGACTCGCTCTGTTCGATCTCTGTGTTCCAGCTCTTGAGCTTGGATGCGATTCTGGAAAGCTGCTGGCTGTCCATGTTGACCCAGCTCTGGCTGCTTGCCTCGGATCCGCTTTCGGCCTTGTAGACCCAGTGGGAAGCGACTCCGTATTCGGCGATCTTGTCCATCTCGTGGGTACGGATCTGAACCTCCAGGATTACTCCGTTCATTCCCATGATGGTGGTGTGGAGACTCTGGTAGTTGTTGGCCTTGGGCATGGCGATGTAATCCTTGAACCTGCCTTCCATAGGGGGCCATAGGTGATGGATTATTCCCACCAGCGTGTAGCACTCGGTGACTGTGTTACAGATGACCCTGACTCCGAGGATGTCGAAGATCTCATCCAGTTCCTTGCGGCGCTTCTTCATCTTCATGTAGATGGAGTAGGTGTGCTTCTCACGTGAGGATATCTTGATGTTCTTGATTCCGTTCTCGATACAGGCGTTGGCGATCTTGCGCTTGATGGTGTCCAGGTATTTGGAGAACTCGCCGCGCTTGGATGCCAGGTAGTCCTGGATGTACTGGTATGTGTCGGGCTTCAGGGCCTTGAGGCTCAGGTCCTCAAGCTCCGCCTTCATCCATGAGATACCGAGCCTGTCAGCCAGAGGGGCGTAGATGTCGAGACATGCGCTTGCGATCTCCTTGGCACGGACGGGGTCCATGAACTCGAGAGTCCTCATGTTGTGGAGTTTGTCGGCCAGTTTGATGATGATGACCGGCATGTTCTTGCTCATGGCGATGAACATCTTGCGGATGGTCTCGGCCTCAGCGACGCTTCTTGACTGGCTCTTGATGGCGGCGATCTTGGTAACACCTTGGACAAGCTCGCAGACGTTCTTTCCGAACGCTTTCTCCACATCCTCTGCCGTGGCGGAGGTGTCCTCGATGACATCATGAAGGAGTCCGGCGCAGACTGTGTCCGCATCCATGTTCAGCTGAAGCGCCAACGTCTCGGCGACAGCAAGCGGATGGATTATGTAGGGCTCTCCGCTTTTGCGCTTCTGCTCCGCATGCATCTGGTTCGCATACTCGGCGGCGCGTCGGATCTTGTCGAAATCCTCCTGGGAGTAGCCCTTTTTTATCTTGTTAAGAAAGCTTGTAATAAGTTCTTCGTTCATCGGGAATATTAAATAACTAATCGCCCCGTTTTACAAGACTGGAGATTGTAACGTTTTTTGTGTAAATGGCACAGCTCATAAACAGTTCTACGGCACTCTGCCTGGAAAAACAGTAGAAAAATGATGTAGTGCCAGATGCCAACATGATAACTGGCGCTCCCATGTCTGTTCAATAATCCGCAATGCCAGATACATCTACCTTGTAAATTGACTCGTCTGTCTGCTGTTCAGAGACTCAACCGCATTGGTGGTGTAGATCAGTCTCCTGATCTCAGGAGGATAGTTGAAGAACTCGCTTAGTTCTCCCCATCCTGCCTGGAGTTGACCCTCAGGGCATCGAGATAAACGACAGGATAGATTGCCTGAAGCGGGCGGTTCCTCCATCCTCCATTCTCCCTGCGATTGTTCATTGGCTGTGCGCCGCCTGTGTAGCGCTTTGAACATGGCACCCGAGGCGCAGGCCCTGCCAGAGCGCCAAACGGGTAAGCCTTGTGCAAAAACCAGCGATGCATCAGGTCAGTACACGGTTTATGAACATGAGCCCTTACCATTGTCTTTTGTTCTTTCTCTTTTTCAATGGTGTCAAAGGACTCTGTATTCCATGACTTTACCATTGGATGTCATGTCTTGTGATTCCCAATGGTGTAGAACAGAACATGATCACCATTGGAAAGACTGAAACATGTTTTTCAAATGTACCTACGATATGATTCATACCATTGGTCTTAATATAATCCCATTTCACGTGAAGAACTACACTATATTTTACGTAGTTATTCCAGAAGGAACCTCCAAAGTTATGGAAGTTAGAAGATTATTGTACAGCAGAAGAAACTTTTCCAGTTCTTCGATCTAGTACTCCTTAACGCCTGAAGAAGTTGTGACCCGTGCAGGGAAGGTTGTCCTGACGGAAACGAATTCCTCTCCATCGTTCTGCTTCAGAAACTCGGTGTAGTCTGAGGGATTGTATCGATGTCCTAATTTGTAATATAGGACCATCTCGGCATTATCCGTCAGATTGACGAAAGCATCGCAGAACACATCATAAACCTCTTTGAAAGAGAGGTTTCGACTCCATTTCATTTCCTCAAGTTGTCTGTTGTTGTAGCTTCCCCTGTCATCAAGAAGTCCCATGTCGATGAAGAAGTGGATTTTCTTCCACTGGTCAAGATTAAAATCTTTAGAATAGAGCTCGATCTCGCTGAGACCAAGAGGATACTTGAGCACTTCACCCTTGAGTTTCTTAAGAGCAACAGAAGGAGACCAACTTATTCCTCCTGCGCATACAGCATGAAGATACTGTGGATGAAGTAAAGCGAATCTCACGATGAAATCACCTTCTCCGGAGTATCCAAACATGTC
>JBGVBT010000013.1:0-25420 GCA_045225895.1 Sphaerochaetaceae bacterium | reverse complement strand
CCCGAATCCTACAGAGGAGGAGATCAGGCGGGCCATCAGCGGAAACATCTGCAGATGCACAGGCTATCAGCAGATTGTGGATGCGATATCAGATCTTTAGTTCCTTCCTTATCAGAAGGAGCTTGGCAGTCCTACCTCCTGAACCCAGAAGAATCCTCATGACCTCTCTTATCACCTTCCTGTCGTCCTTCGGTATTTCAGATATGGTTTTCTTTACCTGAGGAAGTCGAACGACAAGCCCCTTTGCAATGTCCCTGACTCTGACAGCTTCGGAGATCTGGACAATCTCGAATGTCGTCCTGACAAGAAGCTCCGTCTGCTCTATGGTGCAGTTCTCAAGAAAGTCATGCAGGGTTCCGTCCAGAAAGCGGCTGGAGAAGGTGGTGTCCTCGGACTTTACGAACGAGTCTCCCAGCACGTGCCAGTAGAACGGATTATGCTGCATAATGGATTTGCTGTCGCTTTTCACAACAATAGGGGATGTGGTGTGACCAAGCAGAAGTCCGATGACGGAGGACTCAGGAATATACGAGTGGACTTTGGGCTGGACCGCCTTCCACTGGGGAGAACCGACCGCCTGGTCAGAAAGCCCGGGACCGTCGAAACTGTAGATTCCCTTTATCTTTTCCGATGATGAACAGAATGCACCTGCATACATGGCAAGGTTGCCTCCCTTGCTATGTCCACACAAGAATATCTCATCATAGCCTGATTTCAGGACATCGTTGAGGAAATCCACCGCATCCTTCTGTGCCGGAATGGGGAACTTGTATGCCATGTCGAAATCCTCTTTCCAGCCTGTGACGGTTGCATCCGTTCCCCGGTAGGAGACCACTGCGACCTTTTTACCTTTTGTCAGGCAGCAGAAGACGGCGGCGGCGAACTGCTTGTCGTTCTCAGGTTCGAAGTTCGATACGAATCTGTCAAGACGGACATCGGAGAACCTGGTCTTTGTCTTCAACGTCATCCACAGGTCGTAGCGAGGCTGGAAGACATAGCTGGTATGTTTCGGAAGCGGGGCGGGGTAGACTGTCTGAAGAAGGGAAACCAGGGTGTATCCCGTTCCGCACGTGGCAGAATATGACCGGGAGAAGTTCTCTATGGGAGCATAGACGAACTCGGAGAACAGAAGCATGTCCACTTCGTTGAAACCGTCTGTCGAGAAATCAAGGTCGCCTCTCCAGGCAACATAATCAAGCGCGTTGTCCATATTCCGACTCCACAAAGAGTATGACCCCAAACCGAAAAGGTTTCAATAATCATCGTTATTGTTCAAAAATGGCCTTGGCTATAGTATCATCTGATAAAAGAAAGAGGGATTCGCTTTGAAAACAGTAATGAAGAAAACAGCGGCGCTTCTGGCATTCGTTCTGATTCTGGTCCAGTTCGCTACGGCTTTTGATGTACAGGCTGTGTCCGGTTCCATCACATCCGGTGTGGAATCCCGGTTCACCATACAGTTCGAGGACTCCTATTTCGACGGGTCGTCCTTCGACTACAACCACAAGCTTGCGCAGGCAAGTCTTGGGATGGCCATGTCCGCCTTCAGGCCGACATACGACAAGTCCGGCAAAACACGGCCTCAGGAGCATGTCGAGCAGTTTTTGATCGACTGCGGTTTCACATACATCCACAGCGACGACTACGACAAGAATCCCTCACTCTACACAGTTGCGACCGAGATCGGACGTAAGATGATGGTCGACTCGAACGGCGAGCCCTATACCCTCATCGCCGTAGCGGTCTGCGGCGGCGGATATTCCAACGAATGGCTCTCCAACTTCACCGTAGGAACCGAAACCGAGCACGAGGGATTCGCCAGTGCGGCGCATCTTGTCGTGGACAGGATCTTCGGATACATAGGGCGTGCCAACATCAAGGGACGCATCAAGATCTGGATCTCCGGATTCAGCCGTGCGGCAGCTGTGGGTAACATCACGGCGGCCAGACTGGTCGACAGCGGGGTCTTCTCCCAGGACGACATCTTCGCCTACCTTTTCGCAACTCCCAGAACAACGAAGGATCCCCGTCCCGGCGATTATGACAATATCTTCAGCATTGTCGGCCAGTACGACATCGTTCCTCAGGTTCCGCTTTCAGGATGGGGTTTCGAGCGCTACGGAAAGGTCCTGAACACACCGCTGAAGGAGACCGACAGCGATTACAGCAAGCGTTCCAACCGTGTGGACAAGGTGTACATGGAATACACCGGACAGAATTTCTGGCAAAACTCTTACGTGAACCTTCAGCTGCACACCCTTCTGGGCTACATCGACGCCCTCTGTCCTACCCAGGAGGATTATGCCAATTACCTGCAGAGCCATATAATCTCCATGTTCGAGGACAGGTCGGTCAACAACATCCTCCACACGTTCTCGATCATCTCCGAGGACGGGAACCTCGTAAACGACGAGAACCGCGAGATCGCGTCCATGCTGATGAACTTCATCTTCAGACTTGTCGCGGATACCCTGACAAAGACAGGTGAGATCTCCCTGATGTGGAACGATGATTCGTCCCTGACCAGCAACCTCATGCATGAGCACACCCAGGATGTGTACATGGGATGGATGATGTCATCGGACAACCCTGACGAGATCTTCACCGACAAGACCGAATACTCTAGCTTCATCGCTGTACCAGGTTCGGACCACTACGTTCTCACTGTCACGGAAGGGGAGACGATAAAACTCCTGGTGATTCAGGACGCAAAGATCCAATATTCGTCGGACCGCTGTGCGATCGATTTCAAGTTCATGACGGACAAGAGCGGAAACGTCCAGATTTCATTCACTATCCCGAACGACCGAGACTACAGGGTCTGGTATGAGTGCACCGATCCCGGGGATGGCCTTGTAACGGCCAGAATCGACTTCGATACCCGTGCAGTTGCAGAGAGCGAGATAGAGATCAGCACCTGCAGTGAAGCGGGAAAGATCCAGGTGTTCTCCGTTTCCGGCGAGGTTTCGGAATGTGTGGAAAAACAGGTCTTCAACGGAGTCGATTTCGGTTACACTTCCAAATATCTTCCACCGGGACTTGTTTCTGAGACATTGTCATCCGAGGAATCCTTTGAAACGGATTGGAGAGAGGTCATCCTGCTGACCGTGCTGATTCCTGTCGGAATCTTCGTTGCCGTCATCCTGATTCTTGTCCTTGTGATCAAGCTCATTCTGAAGAACCGCTTCAGCATGATTCCGATAATCGCCTTCTTCCTGATGTTCGTAGGACGACTTGTGGAGGAGATGTTCTTCCTTATGTACCACAATCCGTTCCCGAGGGAGATAACGAAGGCCGCAATGGGAATAGTTTCGATTCTCTTCGCTCTTTGGGGCCTTGCCAGACGCAAGAAGGCAGGACAGCTTTACGATGCGGAAGGCAGGTTCTTCATTGTCGTTGCCGTAGCTGTCGCGGTCCTTGCTGTGTCCAACCAGCTGATCTCCGTCAATGTGGCGGTCGGAGTCTCGTTCCTCGTTCTGGCTCATCTGGTCCTGGTTGTGGCATACATAATCAGGCAGAGGCCTTCAGCCTACCACTGGCTGGCATGGGTTGCTGTCTCGGTTGCTTTCATCGGCTTGATCATGGTATATGCACGCTACACCGGAAACTACAAGTATGCGGTATCTGCATTCGCCTGCCTCATATCCCTCATGGTTGTATGCAGCGTCCAGATGCCACCGCTTGTCACATTTGGTTCCATGCTTCTGATGGTCTACGACATCCTTCTCGGCCTGTATAGACTGTTCAGCAACATCATGCTGTTCCATGTGGCTTTCGTGATTGTTTACTACCTTGCGATCTTCTGCCTTGCATATTCGTGTTCAAGGCTCAGGGACAATTCAACCATGCCTTCAGAGCCTGCGGCCTTGCCTGCCGCAGAGCCTGCAACGGACAAGCCGGCAGATGCCGAGGTGTAACAAACAGGCTGTATAATTGTTTGCTGATTGACGGACTGGGGAGTGGGTTATGCTGATTTTCCGGTCCGTTGTGTTCTTAAGGGAGGGACATCATGAAGAAGCTGTTCATTGTTCTTTTGGTCGTTGCGGTCGCCACATCTTCGCTTTTCGCTTTTTCCGGAACTTCACTCGGATTCTCACAGGGTCTTGTCAACACAAGTTTTGTCGCAAGCTATGACTGGGAGAATTTCGGAGTCCAGGGTGATGTCGGACTTCCTCTGATATACTCCACGCTCGGAGCCATCGGTGTGATTGCCGAAAAAGCGTCCGGAGAATCCGAAAAGGAAACCAACATCCTTGATTTCATCCTCCCCGGTGCACATGTTGGCGCCTATTGGAGAGCCATCAAGGGAGAGCATTTCGGATGGAATCTCGGACTCGGCGGATCTTTCCAGTCCTATTTCGTCGAAAACAAGATAAGGATATGGGGATTTGCTTCAATCACATCCGGCCTTCAGTACAGGTTCAACGACAAGTTCGCAATCGGCCTGGACACCTCCGTTCCTATCGCACTTCCCCTGTCCCTGATCAGCGAGGATGCGGCAAAATACACATACTTCTACTTCGTTGACGGTGAATCCAAGCCTGCGGATATAGCGGTTATCCTGTTCGGTGCCATCTACTACGGCATCAACGAGCTTGCAAGAGTGAACTTCAAATGGAGCCTGTAGTCCATATCTTGTAAAACGGTCGGTTTTTGGACATCATTGTCTTATGCCGATTCTATTGCCGAAAAACTATCCCTACTCAGACAAACTCAGACGCAAGGGCGTGTTCGTCATGTCCAACACAAGGGGACGTGAGCAGAAGATCAGACCCCTGAAGATAGGAATCCTCAACCTCATGCCCACGCTTGAGGCCACTGAGGTCCAGCTGATGGGAATGCTGGCCAACACTCCGCTTCAGGTGGACCTGAAGCTCATCATGATGCAGACGGACCACCGCAAGGTCGAGGATTTGCCGCATCTTGGCGAGTTCTATGCTCCTTTCGACGAGGTCAGGAACGAGAAGTTCGACGGCCTGATCATCACAGGTGCTCCGGTGGAGAAGCTTCCGTTCGAGAAAGTCGACTACTGGAATGACCTTGCGTCCTTCATGGAGCACACGAAGAAGAACGTCTTCTCCACAGTCCATATCTGCTGGGGCGCACAGGCAGGTCTCTATCATCATTACGGCATCCAGAAAAGCATGATGGAGCACAAACTGTCCGGAATCTTCGCCCATTCGCTTCTTCACAAAAGCTATGACAATCCGTTCACAAGAGGTTTCGACGACAGGTTCCTTGTTCCCCATTCAAGATACACGATGATAGACATCGATGCGGTGAAGGCAAACGATGAGCTTGAGATCCTGGACGAATCCTATTTCGCAGGTCCCCATATGATCGCACGCAAGGACGGAAGACAAGTCTTCCTCAGCGGACACTGGGAGTACGACAGGGGAACCCTGATGAAAGAATACGAGAGGGACAAGGCACTGAGAAACACTATGCCTCCGTTCAACTATTTCGTGGCTGACAAGCCTGAGTTCGGAGTGGAGGTCACATGGAAGGCCCATGCGAACCTCTTCTATTCCAACTGGCTGAACTTCGTCTATCAGGGTACTACCTACGATATCGATGAGATTTCAAACCTTTAAGGGGAGGAGAAGATGGAAAAATACAGATTCGAGACAATGCAGCTTCATGTGGGACAGGAGCAGGCTGACCCTGCAACCGATGCCAGGGCTGTTCCCATCTACCAGACCACATCATATGTTTTCCCGAACTCCGCAAATGCAGCCGCAAGGTTCGCCCTTGAGGCTCCGGGCAACATCTACGGAAGACTGACAAACCCCACGGAAGATGTGTTCGAGAAGAGGATTGCGGCTCTTGAGGGCGGATCCGGTGCCCTTGCACTTGCATCCGGTGCGGCTGCGGTGACATATACAATCCAGGCCCTTGCCAGACAGGGGGACCACATCGTTGCCCAGAATACGATCTACGGCGGTACATACAACCTTCTTGCCCACACTCTCACGGACTACGGCATAGAGACCACGTTCGTTGACATCCACAACCTTGATGAGGTGAAGGCCGCTGTAAGGCCCGGGACAAAACTGATCTACATCGAGACCCTCGGAAATCCCAACAGCGACATCCCGGATATCGATGCATGTGCTGAGATTGCCCATGCTCACGGAATCCCGCTTGTGATAGACAACACCTTCGGAACTCCGTACCTCATCAGACCGGTCGAACATGGCGCGGACATCATCGTCCACTCGGCGACCAAGTTCATCGGCGGACACGGAACCACACTGGGCGGAATCATCGTCGACACCGGGAAGTTCGACTGGAAGAAGAGCGGAAAGTTTCCTCAGATTGCTGATCCGAATCCCAGCTATCACGGAGTCTCCTTTCTGGATGTCGCCGGACCGGCTGCGTTTGTCACATATGTCCGATGTGTGATTCTCAGGGATATGGGGGCAGCCATTTCGCCTTTCAATGCCTTCCTGCTTCTGCAGGGAGTCGAAACTCTCTCGCTCAGGCTTGAGCGCCATGCTTACAATACAAAGCGTGTTGTCGATTTCCTGTCAAAGCATCCAATGGTTGAAAAAGTGAACCATCCTTCGCTACCGGGACATCCTCAGCATGATCTTTATGAGAAATACTTCCCCAACGGAGGAGCCTCTATCTTCACGTTCGACATCAAGGGCGGACAGGAAGCCGCCCACAGGTTCATCGACAACCTGAAGATATTCTCGCTTCTTGCCAATGTTGCGGACGTGAAATCGCTGGTGATTCATCCTGCTACCACCACACATGGTCAGCTGACCGATGAAGAGCTTGCAAGCCAGAACATCACCAGAAGCACAATCAGACTCTCGATCGGAATCGAGCATATAGATGACATCATCGCCGATCTTGAGCGCGGATTTGCCGCTCTGAAGGGCTGAGATTCCGGATTACAGTATGGTTATCCTCTCTTCAAGGGAGGTTTCGGAGCCGGGTTCGAGAAAACACCTGAACGGTTTTTTTGCGCCGTCGGGAATGGTGTCGATTCTCGGCTCAATGCATATGTAGTCCCTGCTGTGGCCGGGGCTTGTCCAAAGGACCAGAGTGGTGTAGCCGCTGCTGCTCCATATCATTTTCTTTCCATTCTCGTCCGAACAGGCAACCGAGGTCGATTCAATGCCGGTGAAAAAGCGAGTCGAGCTCATCGAGACATCGTCTGCTGCAAATATCTTCCCGTCGAGCTCGGGCTCATACTTTTCGAATTCGAGAGTGGCATTGGAAAGGGCGAAGCCGGTATGGAATCCCAGGGAGAAGGGAAGAATCTCTTTCCCCGTGTTTTTTATCTGGATCCTGTGGGTGAGTGTCTTTCCGTCAAGTGTGAAAACGGTTCTGGCCGAGAAAGCGAACGGATAGCCGCTTTCGCCTCCGGTTTCATAAAGGAATACCCCGTCAGAGATGCACGTATGTTCCACATTACGCAGAAAACCGTGCTGGGGAAGGTGGTAGATGGTACCGTTGTGCCGGTAACCTTCGGGAAAGTTCCCGCAAAACGGAAACAGGACAGGTGCGTGCCATTTCCATACGGACGGATTTCCGCACCAGATGTACTCCGATCCATGGGCCTTGTCCTTCAGTGAAATCATCTGGGCTCCGTATGAGTCGGTTGTGCATGATATGAATTCGTTTTCAATTATGTTAATCATCCCGTATCCTTTGATCTTCCGCATTTTTTAATTTATTTAATTATATCGCAAAACGACTCGGATGCAAGGAAAAAGAGGCATGCACGACTATATTCAAAAAGCACACTTGACAGCTCGGAAATCCGTGTTATTATTAAATTAAATTAATTAATTAATTGCAACGGAGGCCGGACATGGTCGATCTCAAGGCAAAGCCTTTCAATCTCACCGATGAGAAGATAGAATGGGTTCAGAAGACCCTTGATTCCATGACAACGGAAGAGAAGTGCGGACAGCTGTTCTGCGTTCTTTTCAAAAGATGCGTCCCGGAGGAGTTCGACTATGTTTTCAACATCCTGTCTCCCGGCGGGTGCATGTACAGGGTGGTTCCCACAGAAAGCGCTGTGAACGCATCCAACACCCTCCAGACCAGGAGCAGGATTCCGCTTCTGATTGCCGCAAACCTCGAGAAGGGCGGAAACGGAATCGTTACCGAGGGAACTCTGGTAGGGTCTCCCACGGAGATTGCCGCAACATCAGATGAGGATATGGTCCGCAAGATGGCCACGGTGTGCGCCAGAGAGGCGAAGGCCGTCGGAGCAAACTGGGCGTTCGCACCCATAATCGATATAGACACCAATTTCAGGAATCCTATCACGAATACGAGGACGTTCGGCTCCGATCCCGATACTGTCAGAAGGTTCGGCAAGGCCTATGTCCGGACAGTACAGAGCATGGGGCTTGCAGCCTCCATCAAGCACTTTCCCGGAGACGGGCAGGACGAGAGGGACCAGCACCTCGTGACATCCATCAATTCGATGGATGCCGACACATGGATGGCAACCTACGGAGCTGCCTACAAGGAGTCTATTGATGCCGGCTCCCTTACCCTCATGGCCGGCCACATCATGCAGCCCGCATGGTCCAGAAGACTGAATCCTTCCATCAAGGATGATGAAATAATGCCGGCAACCCTTTCGGAGGAACTGATCAACGGACTGCTCAGGGACAAGCTGGGTTTCAACGGCATGATATGCACCGACGCCACCACGATGGCGGGCTACATGCTTGCAATGTCAAGGCGCAAGGCAGTCCCTTACTCAATTGCCTGCGGATGCGACATGTTCCTGTTTGCAAGGAACCTCGAGGAAGACTACGGGTTCATGCTGGAGGGAATCAAGGACGGCACAATTACACCGCAGCGTCTGGACGAGGCAGTTACAAGGATTCTCGCCGTAAAGGCGGCGCTCGGACTCGACGAGCGTGAGAAACTCGGAAAGCTCAGAGCCGAAGAAGCCGCCAAGGTAATCGGATGCGCCGAGCACAGGGCATGGGCGGACGAATGTGCGGACAAGGCCATCACCCTTGTAAAAGAGCAGAAGGGAGTTCTTCCGCTTTCAACTTCGAAATACAAGAGAATTCTCTTCTATACAATCGAACCGCCGGCAGGCGGAGAGGGCAACTATAAGGTCAGCCCGGCCTGTGCGAAGGTAAAGGCACTTCTTGAGAAGGAGGGCTTCGAGGTCGAGGACTTCGTTCCTCAGCCGTACGGGGAAGGCTTCACTGCAAAGTACATGGATTTCGTGAACAGATACGACCTGATAGTATATGTGGCAAACCTTTCCACGAAGTCCAACCAGACCTGTGTGAGAATCGAATGGAAACAGCCGATGGGCGCCGACTGTGGCCATTACATCAACGACATCCCCACCATCTTCGTGTCTCTGGAGAATCCGTATCATCTTCTGGATTTCCCCAGGGTCAAGACATACATCAACACATACAGCAACAACGACAGCTGCATAACCGCCCTCATGGAGAAACTGATGGGAAGAAGTCCGTTCAAGGGGAAGAGCCCGGTGGATGCCTTCTGCGGAAAATGGGATACAAGGCTGTAAGGAGGAAGGAATGTACAGAGGTTTGTTATTCGATCTTGACGGGGTGATTGTGGATACGGCCAAGTATCACTATCTTGCATGGAAGCAGCTTGCCGAAGAGCTCGGGATAGACTTCACTCCCGAGGACAACGAGAGGCTCAAGGGTGTCAGCAGAATGGCCTCTTTCGAAATCATCCTCGAAATCGGAGGACGTACGATGAGCCTGGAGGAGAAGGAAGTCAGCTGCGCCAAGAAAAACGCCATCTATGTGGATTACATAAAGAAGCTGCGCAGAGACGAGATCCTTCCCGGAGTGGAGGCCTTCCTTCTGGATGCCCGTGCAAAGGGTTATAAAACGGCCTTGGGATCCGCAAGCAAGAACTCACGCCTGATTTTGGACAGGCTTCAGATAACGGGCCTGTTCGATGAGATCATCGACGGAACAAAGGTATCGAAGGCCAAGCCGGATCCGGAGGTGTTCGTCAAGGGTGCGCAGGCTCTGGGACTTGAGAACAAAGAGTGCATAGTCTTTGAGGATGCTGTCGCAGGAGTGCAGGCGGCACACAACGGCGGAATGAAGGCAGTAGGGGTTGGAAGTCCGGCCATTCTGAAAGAGGCTGACTACGTTATCTCCGGTTTCGATGGCCTGAAAATCGATAATCTGATTGAAAAACTGTGAGAAGGAGCGGAAAATGAGAATCCTTTACGTAGATATTGACACTCTGAGGCCTGACCACCTCGGCTGTTACGGATACGGAAGAAACACAAGTCCGAATATCGACAAGGTTGCCCGTGAGGCTGTGCGCTTCAACGGCTATTACTGCTCGGATGCACCGTGTCTTCCCTCAAGGGCCGCTCTCATGACCGGTCGTTTCGGCATTCACAACGGCGTGGTGGGACACGGAGGTCATGCCGCGGAGATGCGGGTCGAAGGTGCCAAAAGGGGAATGGCAGACTTCAACGGACGCTATAACCTTCCCGCCGTCATGCGCAGGGCAGGATTCAAGACGGCCTCCATTTCTTCCTTTGCGGACAGACATGCCGCATGGTGGTTCACAGGCGGATTCGACGAAAACTACAACATCGGCAAACGCGGTCTTGAGCCGGGCGACGAGGTCATGGAAGTTGCCCTGGACTGGCTGAAGCGCAAGCGCGATGTGGACAACTGGTTCCTCCATGTCCATATCTGGGATCCTCACATGCCGTACAGGACTCCGGCCGAATGGGGGAAGCCGTTCGAGAACGAGCCGCTTCCGGACAACTGGATGACGGACGAGCTTATCAGAAAGCACCGCACTACAAAGCCCGGCTCGCACTCGGCCTGGGAAGTCACGGGCTACACCTCCGACCCGGATCCGTTCCATCCCAGACAGCCGGCTCAGATCAGGAACACGGATGACTTCAAACATCTGATAGATGAATATGATACCGGAATCCTCTACGGCGACTACCAGCTGGGAAGGATGTTCGACCTTATGCGCGAGCAGGGCATCTACGACGACACCGCCATCATAATCAGCTCCGACCACGGCGAGGATCTGGGAGAGATGGCCTCCTACTGCGAGCACGGAGAGGCTGACTACGTCACGACGCATATTCCGTTGATTGTGAAATGGCCGGGATGCCCGAAGAACGTCGAGTCGAACGGACTGCATTACAACGTAGACCTTCTTCCGACTCTGGTGGATATGATAGGCGGGGTTCCGGAGTTCAGATGCAACAGAGTCGTGGGAAGACCGAATCCGGTGAAATACGACGGCGAGAGTTTCGCCGACTGCATAAGGAACGGAAAGGACGGAGGAAGAGACTACCTTGTGGTGTCCCAGTGTGCCCACGTCTGCCAGAGATCCGTACGCTTCGACAACTGGATGTACATCAGGACCTATCACGACGGTTTCCATCTGACGGAAGAGGATGAGCTGTTCGACGTGGAGAATGATCCTCATGAGACGGTCAACCTTGCAGGGAAGTATCCTGAAGTCTGCTGGCACGGAGCCTGGATTCTGGAGCATTGGGTAGCCCATCAGATGCAGAACAATATAGAAAACTACTCGGTTGACCCGATGTGGACTGTCATTGCCGAAGGTGGACCGTTCCATACCCAGGGATATCTGGAGAACTACTGCAAGCATCTGGAGGAGACGGGAAGAGAGAATCTTTCAAAGAAGCTCAAGGAGAAATACCCTGATGCGCTGAAGGACAATTATTGAACAGAACGGCTATTTTCATTAAAATAATTAATAAATAGAACGCTTACCAATCGGAGTCGGGGATGATAAAAGAGTTATTCGGCAGGAATCTGCCGCGTGTTAAGGAAATCAACCAGTTTCTCATCCGGGAGACCATATACAGAAAAGGACCGGTCTCCAGAATAGAGATTGCCGAAACTCTGGGACTGACTCTCCCCACAATCACTACGAACATCAACAAAATGCTCGCAAGCGGGCTTATCCATGAAGTGGAGGACACAGTCTCAAAAAACAGGCTCGGAAGACACACTATGCTTGTGGATTTCGTTCCCGGATCCAGGCTGTACATCGGGCTCGAAATCCGCAGAGGTTTCCGCAGGGTGGCGGTCGTGGATCTCCGCGGCAATCTGGTGGCCTGCGCCGAGGATTCCTCCAGACTCAATGATTACGACACTGCCATAGAGAATGCCGCAGAAATAACGAAAGCCCTTCTGTCGGAAAAGGGTATTAAGATTGATGAAATCAAGGCCGTCGGAATCTGCGCCCCGGGACTTGTCGATTCCGAGGCCGGGAAACTGATATCTCTTTTCGGTTACGTATGGAAGGACAAACCTATCGTGAGGCATTTCTCCAAGCTGATCGGTTTCAACGGAGATGCGGTTGTAGACAACAACGTCATTGCCCGTGCCTTCGGCTTCAGCCTTTTCAACCACAGACTGCTGAAGGGTGAGGACAGTTTCGCATACATGTATGTCTCGACAGGCATAGGTTGTCCTCTATTCAGCGATGCATCCGAGCATTTCGGAATGGTTGTCGGCGAAGGTGAGGTCGGACATATGGTGATGAACCCCGACGGACCCGAATGCAGATGCGGAAACCACGGATGTCTCGGCGTCTATTCCAGCGAGAGCTTCATTCTTGAAAACGCCACCTTGGCGATGAAGGAGGGCAGGGCCCCCGTTCTGGAAAGCATTGCAGGCGGACGGGATGCGGAGCTGCTGATGGAAACCGTGATGGAGGCCATGGAGAAAGGCGACCCCGCGGTCTGCGCTCTTCTTGACGAAGCCGTCAGGTATCTGGGTCTGGCAATCGCGAACGTGGACAACTTCGTCAAGCCCGGATGCATAGTAATCGAAAGCAGATACTTCAACTATGACAAATACAGGAAGCTCCTCATGGATGTCATAAACAGGAACCTGTACCGCAGATCGAGCAACGATTCAAGATTCGTCTTCCTGCCCGATGACAGATACAGCGGCGCCAAGGGTGCTGCGGCACTTGCGATCAAGAACGATCTGGAGTCGGAGAAGATGTCGGGGGAGTGAGATGGAGAGCAGAAAGCATTTTGTAAACAACGTCATGTTCGTCTTCGGCCTGACATACGCCGTGTTGCTTGCCGCGCTATCCATAACGCTTTTTATCATTTCAAGACCTGTTTCCGGCATTTTATTCCTGGCTCTGGCATTCCCGTTCGGTTTCATCGTATTCAGGTACGGCTCCACTGTAGCCATGGAGGATGAGGCCGTGACATTGAGGTTCCTGGGTATTGTAAGACGCAGGATCCGATGGAAGGACCTCAAGGACGTATGCGTCTGCGGAACAAAGGTTCTCAACCGTCTGAACAAGGAAAGGTGCGGAACTGTCTACATGATTTTCTCGGACAAGCATATTCCCGAGAACAGGCTTCTGGACATGATGCTGAGGTTTCCGCCGAAGGGCAAGATCTACCTCAAATTCACAAAGGACAGGCTGATGGAACTTCAGATGCACTGGTCCCGTCCTGTCCAGAAGTTCAACATCGGTTCCCTGGATATCTGACAGCCTTTTTTTCGAATGGCATCCCCTGCCCGCAAAGGCGCCGGCACAGCTGTTCCGACTGCTCTTTGAAAGGACTGCTCTCATGAAACGTTACTGACAACGGCGGAAAGCCGTAGTAATCGGCTATCAGCGGCAAAGCGCACGGATCATCTACGTCCGCACCCGAAAAATACCTTGAAGCAATGCCGTCGGCCGGACAGAGAACGGGATCATCAAGCCTTATCTGCGAGGGGAGGGGAATCCCGTGGTCCCTGCACCACAGGCAGGAGGCCAGAACCAAAGCACCTCCCGGGCCGGCGCCTTCGAAGACCGAGTCCGGAGGACATGTTCCGTTTTTCATCACAAGATGTTTCCAGAAGCCGACGATCTCCAGAAATGAAGCCGGATATTCAAGCTGTGAAGGTTCATAATCTCTGTTGAAGACAGATTCCGACGAGACAATGATTTCCACTTTGCATTTTTCAGAAAAAACCTCTTGCATATATTCGATTATACGATAGAATTGAATTAATTAAAAGCTTTAATTAATTGGAGGCTTCACAAAATGGATAGACCAAACATTCTCATGATGCTTGCCGACGACCTTAACTACAACTCGATCGGTTGCTTCGGTTGCCCTGTTGACGACATCACGCCCAACCTTGACAGGCTTGCCCGCGAAGGAGTCTGTTTCGACAACGCGCATGTCACAATCGCCGTCTGCCAGCCGTCAAGAGAATGCCTTCTCACCGGCCTCTATCCCCACAAGAACGGAGCCCCCGGCTTCATGCCCATCGCAGAGGAGATTCCGACTCTGACCGAGACGCTCAGGGATAACGGGTACTACAACGGAATAATCGGCAAGCTCAAGCATGCGGTTCCCATGGACAAGTTCGCATGGGACTATGCCTCAAGGATGATGGAACCTGAGTCCAACTACGGAAGAAGTCCCGAGCTTTACAGATCCCGGTCCAGGGAATTCTTCGAAAAGGCGAAGGCAGAAGGAAAGCCCTTCTTCCTGATGGCAAACTCACACGATCCTCACAGACCGTTCGCTGGAGCGGAGGATGAGATCACCAGATTCTACGGCTATCATATCTATGCGGAAAGATTCTACAAGCCGGAGGAGGCATGGGTTCCGGGATTCCTTCCCGATCTTCCCGATGTCAGGAAGGAGCTTGCCCAGTACTATTCGTCCGTGCACAGATGCGACCAGTCAATGGGCGCCGTCCTGCAGTCACTGGAGGAGGCGGGTCTTGCAGACAACACTCTGGTCATCTTCATGTCCGACAACGGAATGGCCTTTCCGTTCTCCAAGGCAAACTGCTACCTGAACTCCACAAAGACCCCGTTCATTGCCAGGTGGCCAAAGCACATCCAGAGCGGAACGAGGAATGCCGAAGACATGATCTCGGGTGTCGACTTCGCAGCCACAATCCTCGAGGCATGCGGACTTTCGGACAAGCTTGAGACCGACGGAAGAAGCTATCTCGGCATTCTTGAAGGAAAGAAGGATCCGGAGAGGGAGAACTTCGTCTACACGCAGTTCAACCTCACATCCGCCTTCAACGCATTCCCGATGCGATGTCTTCAGACAAAGAAATACGGTTATATTTTCAATACATGGTCAGATGGGGAGACTGTTTTCAAAAACGAATCCCAGACCGGTCTCACATGGAAGGCAATGGAGAAGGCTGCCGAGAACGACAGCTCCATAGCCGAGCGCTGCGATTTCTTCCAGCACCGCGTCCCGGAAGAGTTCTATGACTTCGAGAAGGATCCGGATGCCCTTCACAACCTGATTGACGATCCTCGGTATGCAGATCTGATCGATGAGTTCAGAAACAAGCTCAACGGGCAGATGGACAAATACCATGACCCGCTTTTAGAGAAGTATCACACCGAGGCCTACGATCAGCGGATTTCAAAATGCAGGGAAGATTTCAAGGAGAAGATGCGCTCGACAGGGAACGAGTCCATGAATTACCGCAACGTCCGCAATCCGTGGAAGAAATGAGGCGAAAATAAAACACTTAGGAAAGACGATTTCTCTTGATATTATCAGAAAGTGGTGTATTATTTAATTAAATTGATTAATTAAATAGGACGGCACAGATGACAGACATTCGTTTTTCCATCGCAGATGAAACCGAAATCCTCAATGAAGAGGCTCTCGCAAAAAGAATCAAGGACAATGAAGGCGCGCTTCTGACTGCACAGAAGGGAGAGCAGCGCTACAGGATGAGCCTGGGCTGGCACGATGTCGAAGAGTGGGCCGGAGAGAAGTGGATCTCCAGATACGAGGAGCTTGCCGCAAAAGTCAAGGCAAAGGCAGATGCTCTCGTAGTCATCGGAATCGGAGGCTCGAATCAGGCCGCGCGTGCGGTGTATGAGGCGCTCGGTGGAAAATCCGCTGTGGAGATCATCTGGGCGGGCAACTCTATTTCAGCACATTCAATCAACGAGGTAATCAGATCCCTCGAAGGGAAGAAGAACATCTACATAGACTGCATTGCCAAGAATTTCGAGACCCTGGAACCCGGAATCGGTTTCAGGGCCATGAGGGATGTCCTCAGATCCAGATATGGAAATGATTATGCCTCGCATGTCATCTGCACCTTCACAGAGGGAACGCAGGCCTGGGATCTTGCCCTGTCAAAGGGTTATGAGCTTCTTCCGTTCCCTGCGGACATCGGCGGAAGATTCACCGCCCTCTCTCCCATAGGGCTCTTCCCGCTCTGTGTCGCGGGAATAGACATCCGCGCAATCGCATCCGGTGCAAGACACATGATGGACAGGCTCCTTTCGGAGAAGGCAAAGGAGAACATCGCCCTGCGATATGCCTCGGCAAGGACCGCTCTGGCGGAGAAAGGCAAGACGGTGGAGCTTCTCTCATATTTCGAGCCCAGATTCTTCCGCCTTGCCAAGTGGTGGAAACAGCTTTACGGAGAGTCCGAGGGCAAGGACGACAAGGGACTTCTTCCCATGGACACCTGCTATTCGGAAGACCTCCATTCCCAGGGACAGTTCGTCCAGGACGGAACGCCCATGCTCTTTGAGACTTTCCTGGATGTCCGAAAGCAGGATTCCAGCTACGTGCTGCATGACGACGATGTGGACGACCGCTTCAGCTACCTTGACGGAAAGGACTTCTGGGATATCAACAAGGCCGCCTTCAAAGCCACCGTCAGCGCCCACTCGAGACGTTTCCCCTGTCTGGTTCTGGATATCCCCGCAATGGACGAGGAGACCTTCGGACAGCTTTTCTACTTCTTCGAGTTCGCATGCTATGTCTCGTGCAACATCACCGGCGTCAATCCGTTCGACCAGAACGGCGTGGAGGCCTACAAGATCGATATGTTCAGACTTCTCGGAAAGAATTGAGGGTATAACATGGAAAAATACAGAAATCCGGCTTTGCCGATAGAGGAAAGGGTGGAGGACCTTCTGTCCCGTATGACGCTTGAGGAGAAGGTCGCCCAGCTTTGCGGCAACCTCTCGCCTTCGTTTCTTGTTGACGGAAAAGTGGATCTTGAGATGCTGAGGAAGAACTTCCCCAACGGTCACGGACGCTTCACCCAGTTCTCCACCGTAGGAATTGTGGATCCGAAGCTGATTGCCAGAATCTCCAACCAGGTCCAGAGATACTTCGTCGAGGAGACAAGACTGGGTATTCCCGTCGCCCTCCAGTCGGAGAACCTGTGCGGATATCCGGGCAGGGGCGGGACTCTTTATCCCGCACAGATCAACCTGGGAAGTACCTGGGAGCCTGAGCTTGCCCGCGAAATGGCAAGAAACATCGGAGAAGAGACCCGCAGCGTGGGAATATCGTCCGCCATGAGCCCCGTGATAGATGTGTCCCGGGACCCCAGATGGGGAAGGACATATGAGACATACGGAGAGGATCCGTACCTTGTATCCCAGTTCGGGAAAAACTACATAGGCGGAATGCAGGGGACGGGAGTCAGCTGCATAGCCAAGCACTTTTTGGGCTATGCCTTCACTCAGGGCGGAGCCAACACAACTGTCTTCAGATGCGGACACAGGGAGATGTATGAGGATTTCGCCACACCGTTCGAGGCGGCGATGAAGGACGAGGATCTGGATTCCGTCATGTGCAACTACGGCGAAATCGACGGACTTCCGGTGATAGCCAATCCGGAGATAATCGGAAAGATGCTCAGGGATGAGATGGGATTCAAGGGAATCTGCACCTCCGACGGAGCCGCCGTCCTGAGGCTGTTCAATACCTACAGGATAGGAAAAACCTATGAGGAGGCCGGTGCCATTGCAAAGAGAGCCGGTGCCGATACCGAGATCCCCGTCGGAGGTGCCTTTGCAAGACTCCCCGAGTTCGTGAAATCCGGCTTCGTGTCAGAGGAATGCATAGACGAATCAGTCAGAAGGGTTCTGAGAATCAAGTTCAAATGCGGTCTGTTCGAGAATCCTTACTGCGACGAGGACAATGTCCCCGAAGATATGGCAACACCGGAAAAGAAGGCCCTGTCCGAGAGGATTGCAGCCGATTCCCTGATTCTTCTCAAGAATGACGGCATTCTTCCTTTGAAGAAAGGAACCAAGGTCGCCCTTGTGGGACCGCATGCCGATTCTCTGAGATACCCCGTTTCCGGCTACACATATCCTGCCTACATCGAGATGATGGTCGGCGCCTCCAAGGGTGAGAGCGTCGGAATCGGCGGCATGGCCGATGTGGCCAACGAGGCAAGCAACGACACGGACAGCTTCTTCAAGAAGATGCTGAACATCTTCACTCCGCAGCAGCGGGCAAGCCTTGACGACATGAACACCATCCTTCGCAAGATGGAGGCAAAAAGCCTTCTTGAGGTTCTGTCCGAAAGGTTCGATGTCAGATATGCCCAAGGCTGCAGTATAACAGGAAAAGATACAGGCACTTTCGATGCTGCTGTCGCCGCAGCCATGGATTGCGATGTCGTGGTCTACGCCTGCGGAGGAAATTGCGGATGGACGAACGTTACAGGCGGAGAGGGAATAGACAGGAGCAACCTGGATCTTCCAGGAGTCCAGCAGGAGCTTCTCGAGAAGCTGGTTTCAACCGGAAAACCGGTTGTACTTGTACTGTACGGACCTCAGATCTTCTCAGTAGGCTATGCTCAGGAACATGCCGCGGCCATAATCCAGGCATACATGCCGGGCCAGTATGCGGGAAAAGTCATCTCAGATGCCATTGACGGTACCCTGAATCCCGGCGGCAAGATGACGTTCTCCGTTCCCAGGAACGCAGGACAGATTCCCGTGTACTACAACCACAGATGGGGTTCCGGCTACAACAGACCGCCTGCAGTGGGAATCTTCAAGGGCGGATATGTGGACGGACCGGACGATCCGCTGTACTGCTTCGGCTTCGGCCTGTCTTATACGGACTTCGAAATCTCCTCATATGAGGCTGACAAGACGGAGGTTGAGGCCGACGGTGATGTGCGCATCTCATGCAAGGTGAGGAACACCGGAGACCGCAGGGGAGACGAGGTGGTTCAGCTTTATACTTCGTTCAAGAACACCGGAATAATAAGACCGGTACAGGAGCTCAGGGGCTTCCGGAGGGTCTCATTGGAACCCGGAGAGGAAAGGACCGTGGTTTTCAATCTGTCGATGAGGCAGCTTGGGTATTACGATGAGAACATGGAGTTCGTGGTTGAACCCGGAACGCTTGACATCATGATAGGCAACAAGTGCAGGGATTACCCGATCCGCGAGCAGATCAGGATCGTGGGTGACAAGAAGAATGTGAAGGACCGCCGTGTCTACACATGCCGGACGGAGGTGATATGAGCAGCAGAAGACCCAATATCGTAATCTTCAATCCGGACGAGATGCGCTGGGACGCCCTCGGACACATGGGCGTGAACCCCGCCGCCAGGACTCCGTATCTTGATGAGTTCGCACGGACCGAGGCGGTCTCGTTCTCCAACGCATACTGTCAGAATCCGGTGTGCTGTCCCTCAAGATGCTCGTTCTTCACCGGCCTATATCCCCATGTCATGGGCCACCGGACCATGCAGCATCTCCTTCATGAGGATGAGTCCAGCATGTTCAGTGAACTCAAGGCAGCCGGGTACTACGTCTGGATGAACGACCGCAACGATCTTGTCGCCGGCCAGATTCCCGGCCTGGTTGAGTCCCATGCCGATGTCATCTATTCGGCCAAGAAGGACCCGCGCGTCACATCCGCCGACCACGGAAAGCCTGTCATCCCCGACATCAGGGGCAAGATGGGAAGCAAGTTCTTCTATTCTCACTACATCGGACAGCTGACCACGGACGGGGACGGCAGATGCTACAACAACGATGATGCCTGCGTGGACGAGTGCATACGGGTTCTGGGAGAGGGTGCAGGGGACAAGCCCATGGTGGCTTTCCTGGGTCTGTTCTATCCCCACTGTCCATACGAAGTGGAGGAACCCTATTTCTCGGCAATCGACAGAAAGAAGCTTCCCCGCCGCGCATCCAGGGGGACCGGAAAGCCCGTCATGCAGGAAGAGCTCAGAAAGCGCATGGGAATCGACCAGCTTGAAGAGTCAGACTGGGACGAGCTCAGGGCCACCTATCTGGGCATGTGCATGAAAATCGATGACCAGTTCAAACGGCTGTGCGAGGGGATGAAGGCCAACGGCACATACGACGACTCCCTGATCATCGTGCTTTCCGACCACGGCGACTTCTGCGGAGACTACAGTCTGCCCGAAAAAAGCCAGAATACGTTCGAAGACTGCCTGACCAGGGTCCCTCTTCTGATAAAGCCGCCCAAGGGATGTCCTGTGGATCCGGGCGTCACGCATTCCATAGCCGAACTTGTGGACTTCTATGCCACGGTCATGGACTACGCCGGGGTTCAGCCGGACCATGACCAGTACGGAGTCTCTCTGCGGAACATAGTCGAGGATCGCACGCAGCCCGGCAAGGATTATGCTTTCTGTGAAGGCGGACGCATGCCGTACGAGACCCAGGCCGACGAGTACCACGGAGTCTGCGGAAGAAGCGGTGTGATTCCGCGTGTTTCCGAATACTGGCCAAAGCAGGACGCCCAGACGGACGGAAAGGCCCATATCAAGGGGACCATGATCCGTGACAACCGCTATAAATATATAAAGAGGGCGGACGGAACGGACGAGTTCTATGACATCGGAAAGGACCGCCTCGAGGAAAGGAATGCCATAGCCGATCCCGCATATTCCGATGAGATCCTTCGCATGAGAATGGCCATGCTGGACTGGTACCAGAGAACCTGCGACATAGTTCCCAGAAAGATCGACAACCGCATCAAATACAGTCAGGCTCTGGCCATGACAGCATCTCTTCCCGAGGACGTGCGCAATCAGGTCATGGAGGAATACCGGGAAGGCCTGGGCGGCATGGGACTGGCCATGAGGGTGCGCGAGGAGAAGGAGAAAATGGCCGGGAGATGATATTTCTTAAATGTTTTAAAAAATATTGTTTTTTCTCTTGCGTTCTTTCGAAGATGTGATATTATGTAGATAATTAAATTAATTAATTAAATCAAAAACGATCCGGTCGGCCCGAAAGACCTTCCGGTAAGTGAAAAAAGGAGAAGATTATGAAGAAGCTTCTGGTAATTCTACTGGTTCTTGCTGCAGTGCTCGCACTTGGAGTCTCCTGCTCAAAGGGCGGTTCAAGCAGTTCATCTGAGTCAACAACCACAGCCAAGGCGGCTGAGACCGTCAAGGCCAACAAGGACGTTGAGATCAACGTCGGCGGCGGAACAGGTTGGGATACTCTCTCCCCGTTCAGAACAAACGTCGGAAACAACATCCCCGTTCTCCAGACAGTTGTCTATGAAAGCCTCGGATACCTTGACGGAACCAACACTCTGGTGCCTTGGGTAGCAAAAGAGTGGAAGACAGACGACAACGGTGTGAACTATGACATCACCATCTTTGACTATGTCACCGACTCCGCCGGAAACAAGATCACAGCAGCCGACATTGTCTGGTTCGTCACTATGGCAAAGGAGAAGGCTCTGAAGCCCAACTTCAAGTATGTCAAGGCCATTGAGGCAACAGGCGACTATTCGGTAAGAGTCACCTTCAGCAACACGATGGTCGGCGTCTTCGAGACATTCATGACAGATACATTCGTCTGCTCGCAGGCTGCATACGAAAAGCAGGGTGACGACTTCGTCAACTCATGCATCACGACATCACCTTACAAGTGCACCGAGTTCGTTTCCGGTTCAAAGGCCGTTTTCGAGAGACGTGAAGACTACTGGCAGGATCTCTCACTGCTTTGCGCACAGCTCCAGCCGAACGTCAAGAAGGTCACTTTCCACACCATCCCCGAGGCAGCACAGCTCGGAATTGCTCTTGAGACGGGCGTTGTTGACTTCGCAGTCCAGTTCGCAGCTTCCACAGCCGTCCAGTTCGACGGAAACAAGGACTTCACGCTCCAGAGAGGAGAGTCCAGAAACGGAATGCAGATCTTCTTCTCCGGCGCCGACATCAAGCCGGTTGCAAACGACAAGTACCTCAGACAGGCAATCTGCTATGCCCTCAACAACCAGCTGATGATCGATGCCGTTCTCGAAGGTTTCGGTGACGAGATGCACGATTCCGCAGCAACATACGCAATGGGCTATCAGGACAGCTGGAGAACTGAAGAGTACTATCCGTACTCGGTTGAGAAGGCTAAGGAAGCTCTTGCTAAGTCCAACTACAAGGGTCAGGAGCTCGTACTTCTTGCCAGCAGCGGACAGAAGACAACAGCTGAGATCATCCAGAACTGCTGTGCAGCGGTCGGAATCAACGTCAAGCTCGACCTCAGGCAGACAGCCATGGTCACAGCCATCAGACTTGACGGAACCCAGTACGACATGTTCATCAACCAGGTCGGCGGAATCACACTGGCCAACCACTGGAACACCAGATATGATGCCAGAGCTTACAAGGCCGGTGACGCCACATCCAGAAAGGACATGGTCCTTGCCGACATGATCGCAGCGGCATCCACGGTCGACGGATTCACACCTGAGAACATCAACAAGGTCCACAACTACATCAAGGAAGAGGCCTACGGATACGGCATGTACCAGCCTCAGGTCCTGACAGTCTGGAGCAACAAGCTCAAGATCAAGGAAGTTGTAAACGACAACATCAAGTGCGTCGTCCCGACAGCCTGCGTATACTAATCAGCGACTACTGCTGAAATGCCCCGGGGTCTGAAAAACCCCAGGGCATTTTTCGATATTGAACAAAAGGATTTGAAATAAAGGAGGAGCAAGACAAATGCTGAGATACTTCCTTAAGCGGCTGCTTTGGATGATTCCCATCATTCTTGCGGTTGCCATTGTTGTCTTCACCCTGATGACCTTCTGTCCCGGAGATCCGGCGGAGATCATCCTCGGGTCCGAAGCCACGGACGATGCCCTTCAGGCAAAGAGGGATGAGCTGGGGTTGAGCGACCCGTTCTTCGTCAGGCTCGCCCGGTACCTGAGCGATACATTCATCCACTTCAGGCTGGGTACTGCATGGAAGACCGGAATCCCTATCGGACAGTCCATTTCCGAAAGACTTCCCAGAACCATGCTGCTTTCGGGAATCACGTTGCTGCTTTCGTTCGGCATAGGTGTTCCTCTCGGAGTCATCGCAGCGGTGAACCAGAACAGGTGGCAGGACTCCCTGTGCATGATCCTTGCCCTGATCGGCGTCTCGATGCCGAACTTCTGGCTGGCTCTTCTGCTCGTCATTCTGTTTGCGGTGAAACTGCAGTGGCTTCCCGCACTCGGAATCGGCGGCGTGAAATACTACATCCTGCCGGCCATTTCGTCATCATCCATGCACATCGCATCGGCAGCCCGTCAGTCCAGATCGTCCATGCTTGACGTCATCAGGTCAGACTACATTACGACTGCAAGAGCAAAGGGCGTTCCCGAGAAGCAGGTCATCACGAAACACGCTCTGAAGAACGCGATGATCCCCATCATCACCATGATGGGAACGCAGTTCGGAAAGATGCTCGGCGGAGCCATGATCATCGAGACCATCTTCTCGATTCCCGGCATGGGAACCCTGATCATCACAGCCGTCAACAACAGAGACTACCCGGTTGTCCAGACCGGAACGATTTTCCTTGCAATAGTGTTCTCGTTCAGCATGTTGCTGGTTGATATGCTCTATGCTCTGGTGGACCCGAGAATCAAGGCCCAGTACCAGAGAAAGGCAAAGATGGGGAGGGTGAAGTAAGATGGCTAAAAACAAACACAAAGGTCAGTCCGAATTATCCAGATTCCTCTATCAGCTCAGCAAGAACAAGATGGCCATGATCGGACTCGCCATCATCATCCTTGAGATAATCATTGCGGTTTTCGCTCCTCTGATCGCCCCGTACGGCTATCAGGAAATCGACCCGACTGCCCTCAGGCAAACGCCAAGCTCCGCTCACTGGTTCGGAACCGACGAGATCGGAAGAGACATCTTCTCCCGTGTCCTGATCGGAACAAGATACTCGCTATCCATGGGTATCCTTGCCACTCTGATCAGCGCCGCGATAGGTATTGTCATCGGTGCGATCGCAGGTTTCGCCGGCGGTTGGACCGACAACATCATCATGAGAGCCCTTGATGTCATCCAGTCCCTGCCGGGCATGCTTCTGGTCATAGTCATGTCCGCCGTTCTGGGTTCCGGATACTTCAATACGATTCTCGCACTGTCGGTAGGATCGATTCCCGCGGCGGCGAGAATGCTCAGAGCCAACATGCTCAGGCAGAGGAAGGCCGAGTACATCGAGGCTGCCTATTCGATTAACTGCAGTCCTGCGAGGATCATCTTCAGACACCTTGTCCCGAACTCGATTTCGGCAAACATCGTCCAGATGACGATGGGTGTCTCCCACGTCATTGTCCAGGCCGCATCTCTGTCCTTCATCGGACTCGGAATCCAGCCGCCCATCCCTGACTGGGGTGCAATGCTTTCAGGCGCCAGAGCCTTCATCAGGAAGTCTCCGCACATGGTCATCTTCCCGGGACTTGCAATCGCCGTGACGGTTCTTGCGGTCAACATGCTGGGTGACGGTGTCAGAGACGCCATGGACCCGAAGCTCAAGAAGTAAGGAGGAGTACAGATGCCAAGAAGTTATCTTGAAATAAACAATCTCAAAGTCGAGTACTTCTCATCGAAGGAGACAGTTCATGCCGTCAACGGCGTGAATCTCAGAATGCACAAAGGAAAGACACTGGGTCTTGTCGGAGAGACCGGTGCAGGAAAGACCACAATCGCAAAGTCGATTCTGAGAATTCTCCCTGATGTAGGCTCGAGAATCGTGGAAGGTTCCATCACCGTCGACGGAACAGACCTTCTCAAGCTCAAGGAAGTCGAGATGAGAAAGATCAGGGGAAATGAGATTTCCATGATCTTCCAGGATCCGATGACCGCACTGAACCCGGTTCAGAGAGTTGGAGAGCAGATTTCCGAAGCCGTCAGACTGCACTCGGACATGTCCAAGGAGCAGTGCGATGAACGCGCCAAGGAGATGCTCAAGATGGTCGGAATCACCGAAGACCGTTTCAGCGAGTATCCGCACCAGTTCTCAGGCGGAATGAAACAGAGGATCGTCATTGCAATCGCACTTGCCTGCAATCCCAAGATCCTGCTTGCCGACGAGCCCACGACAGCTCTGGATGTCACCATCCAGGCTCAGGTTCTGGATCTGGTGGCCGAGCTTCAGAAGAAGTTCAACACATCCATGCTTCTTATCACACACGATCTCGGCGTAGTCGCCCAGGTCTGCGATGATGTCGCCATCATCTATGCAGGTCAGATCGTGGAGTACGGAACCAAGGAGCAGATCTTCCATCATCCGTCTCATCCGTACACAATCGGACTGTTCGGAGCAATCCCCGACATGGCAGGTGACGACGAGTGGCTGCACCCGA
>JBGVBT010000012.1:0-5510 GCA_045225895.1 Sphaerochaetaceae bacterium | reverse complement strand
CAACACAAAAACCACACATTTCTTCACATAGAAAAACCGACGATTCCATACTGATAATTCTTGCGCATGAACCGCGATATCGTTATTATCAATAGAAACACATATGCAGGAGGAAAATATGAAGAAACTGATTGCTGTACTGACAGTTCTGCTGATTGCATCAGCTCTTGTATTCGCTGGTGGAAACGGTGAATCGTCAGGATCCGGAAAGAAAGTCGTGAAGATCGGTGTCTATGAGCCGGCTTCAGGAGACAACGGCGCAGGTGGAAAGCAGGAGACCCTGGGTATCCAGTACGCCAACTCAATCACACCGACCGTCACAATCAACGGAACCGAATATGAGGTCCAGCTTGTGATCGTCGACAACGAGTCTTCAAACGACAAGGCAGTCACGGCAGCCTCGGAGCTCGTCTCCAAGGGCGTTTCACTTGTTTTGGGGTCATATGGTTCAGGTGTCTCGATTGCAGCAGCCGACACATTCGCAAGTGCTGAGGTTCCCGCAATCGGCGTGACATGCACAAACCCGCAGGTCACCCTGGGTAACGACTGGTACTACAGAATCTGCTTCCTTGATCCGTTCCAGGGCACAGTTCTCGCCAACTATGCAAAGGACACATTCGGAGCAAAGAAGGCCTATGCACTCGCAAAGCTCGGTGACGACTATTCTGTCGGACTGTGCAACTACTTCATCAAGGCTTTCGAGGCTCTCGGCGGACAGGTCATCTACGAGACATTCCCCGAGGGAACATCCGACTTCGCAGCCTATGTCACCAACGCCAAGAACGGCGGATGCGACGTCTTCTACTCACCGGTTTCAATCGAGGCCGCAGCCCTGATCATCGAGCAGGCCAACACACAGGGTCTCCCGATGCCGATCCTTGCCGGCGACACATGGGATTCCAACGTCGTCCTGGCCGCAGCAAAGGGCACGAACGTGAGCATCAGCGTCACAACCTTCTTCGTCGAGGGTTCAACCGACAAGCAGATCACTGACTTCGTCGACGGCTTCAAGGGATATCTTGCAAGCAACGCCACAGCTCTCACAAACAACGGCGGAAACGATGAGATCGCCGCTGTCACAGCAATGGGATTCGACGCATACTATGTCGCTCTCGAGGCTCTCAAGAAGGCCGGTTCCACAAAGGGTGCCGACATCCAGAAGATCCTTCCGGGCGTTACATACAAGGGAGTTTCCGGAGACATCGCATTCGACAAGAACGGTGATGCAGTGAGAAACGTTGCCTACGTCAAGAAAGTCGACAACGCCACAGGAAAGTGGCAGTTCGTCTCTGTCCAGAGCGTAAAGTAATCTAGAAAAGCTTTATTTCTCAGGTGGTCTGTACCGGGTCCGTTCCCGGTACAGACTGCGTGTTTTTCAGAGGTGTTTATGGGATTCCTTCAAACCAACCTGCCTTATCTTCTGGCAGGAATATCCACGGGCGGACAGTATGCCCTCATTGCCATAGGTTACACAATGGTCTACGGCATTCTCCGTCTGATCAACTTCGCCCATGGAGATGTCTTCATGTGCGCGGCCCTGATGGTCATCTACTCGGCCAGCTACATGCCGCTTTACATATCACTTCCTCTGGCAATAGTTGCCACGGGAGTTCTGGGTTTCGCAATCGAGAGAGTTGCATACAAGCCGCTCAGGACCGCACCCAGGATGTCGGCGATGATTTCCGCCATCGGTATGTCCTACCTGATCCAGAACCTTGCCCTGTATGTCACGGGCGGTCTCACCAAGTACTATCCGCCGGTGCCGTTCATCTCGGATTCAATTGAAATCTTCGGTGCAATGACAAAGAGAGTCACAATCATAACCCCGTTCGTCACACTGGTTCTGATAGTGGTTCTCGTCAACATCATCAAATATACGAAAATCGGAATCGCCATGCGTGCCGTGTCCCGTGACTTCGAGACCGCACAGCTGATGGGCGTCAAGATTAACAGCGTCATCTCCGCCACGTTCGTGATCGGATCGCTGCTTGCGGCAATAGGCTCGACGCTGTTCTTCTCCAACTATACCGGAGTCACTCCCACAGTCGGAGGAATGCCCGGTCTGAAGGCATTTGTCGCCGCAGTCTTCGGCGGAATCGGATCCATTCCCGGTGCCGTCATAGGAGCCTTCATAATCGGAATCTGCGAGAACATCATCAAGGGACTCGGATGGACGACGTTCTCCGATGCCTTCACGTTCGTTCTTCTGATCGTCGTCCTGATGTTCATGCCCACCGGACTGTTCGGTGAGAAGGCAACCGACAAGGTTTAAGGGGAGGGAGATATGGACAAAGACAAAAGAAAAGACCTGATCATCGCCCTGGCCCTGATCGCACTGCTGTTCGTGGTGGTTGTCGTTCTTGAGCAGATCCTTCCAAGGACATCCATGCTGTTCACCGTGCTGAAGAAAGGTTCCATCTACGCGCTGGTTGCCGTATCGATGAACCTCCTGAACGGCTTCACGGGACTGTTCTCCCTTGGACAGGCCGGTTTCATGCTCCTCGGTGCATACACATACGCCATCTTCACCATCCCCATGGAGCAGAGGGCTGTTGTCTACCAGTACTATGACGGTGGAATCATCCAGTTCTCCGTTCCCGTGATTGTGGGAATAGTGCTTGCGGGAATCGTGGCCGCGATCTTCGCATACCTCATCGGACTTCCGGTCCTCAAGCTCAAGTCCGACTATCTTGCCATTGCAACGCTTGGCTTTGCCGAGATCATCAGGGCCCTGTTCCAGTGGGACAAGCTGGGTGGACTGACAAACGGATCCAACCTTCTCAGGCGTTTCCCCGTTTTCAAGTCCTCGATCTTCCCGATCACGGTCTCCGCAATCTGCATAGCCATAATCGTGCTGCTCATCAACTCGACATACGGGCGTGCCTTCAAGGCAATACGTGATGACGAGGTCGCAGCCGAGGCCATGGGAATAAACCTTGCCCATCACAAGAGGATGGCATTCACAATCAGCTCGTTCTTCGCAGGAATCTCCGGAGCCCTGCTTGCCATGTTCCAGACAACGGTCCAGGCAAGCCAGTTCAAGAGTGCGATGACCTACGAGATCCTGCTGATCGTGGTCATCGGAGGAATCGGATCCATCACAGGATCGTGCATCTCGTCGTTCCTGTTCATCGCCTGTTCGGAGTGGTGGCTGAGGTTCCTGGACAATGCCGAGACCTACATCGGCTCGTTCCATGTCCCTCTCCTGCGTCCCGGATTCAGAAAGGTCGTGTTCTCGATCGTCATTATGGCAATCGTCCTTCTCTACCAGAGGGGAATCATGGGTGACAAGGAGCTGTCGATCTCCGGTATCCGCAAGCGACTGGCGGAAAGAAAGAAAAAGAAGGTGAAGCCATGAACAAGACCGTCCTTGAAATGAATGACATCACAATGCAGTTCGGCGGCGTCGTGGCTGTCAATTCCCTGACCATGCACGTGGACCAGGGCGAGATAGTATCCCTCATCGGTCCCAACGGTGCGGGAAAGACCACGGCCTTCAACGTCATCACCGGCGTCTATCCTCCCACAAACGGAAACGTATTCTTCAACGGAAAAAAGATTGTCGAGAACTATCCTCACGGCAAGATGAAGAAGCTCTACGCCGGAACAGACAACGGGAAATACACCGAGCACATCGAGCCCACACCGGACCAGATCACGCGTCTGGGAATTGCAAGAACCTTCCAGAACATCAGACTCTGGAAGAGCCAGAGCGTGTTCAACAATGTCCTGATTGCCAAACATATGCTCAGAACTTCAAACGTTTTCACCGCCACGTTCCATCTTAACGCGGCAGAGGAAAAGCGCCAGAGGGAAGAGACGGCAGAGCTTCTGAACATCCTCGGACTCTATGATGTAAGGGACAACAACTGCACCTCGCTGCCGTACGGACTTCAGAGAAGGCTTGAGATCGCAAGAGCCCTTGCAACCAAACCGAGCCTACTTCTGCTGGACGAGCCGGCAGCCGGCATGAACCCGCAGGAAACGATCGAGCTGACGGATTTCGTCGGCAAGATAAGGGATGACTTCAAGCTAACCGTCTGCATGATCGAGCACCACATGGACCTTGTCATGAACATCTCCGACAGGATCTACGTCCTGAACTTCGGTGCCCTGATCTCGCAGGGAACTCCTGCCGAGGTCCAGTCGGATCCGTCTGTCATATCCGCATATCTGGGGGAGGACGAGAATGCTTAAAATCAATGATCTTCACGTTTCTTACGGCGGAATCAAGGCCCTCCGCGGTGTGAGCCTCGAGGTTCCCGACAAAAAGATCGTCACCCTCATCGGTGCGAACGGAGCGGGAAAGTCCACTCTTCTGAGAACCATCAGCGGTCTGGTGAAGGCCGAAAGCGGTTCCATAAGTTTCGACGGAACCGAAATCATGAACAAGCAGATCTCTTCCATCTGCGAGAAGGGCATCGCCCTTGTTCCGGAAGGACGAAGGGTCTTTGCGAACCTGACCGTCGAGGAGAACCTCAGGATCGGTGCCTATCTCAGAAAGGACAAGGACAAGATCAAAGAGGACTACGACTGGGTCTACGAGCTGTTCCCACGCCTCAAGGAGCGCTCATGGCAGCTTGCCGGAACCCTCTCCGGAGGAGAGCAGCAGATGCTGGCCGTTGGAAGAGCCCTGATGAGCAGGCCCAAGATCATGATGATGGATGAGCCGTCGCTCGGCCTTGCACCGCTTGTCGTCCGCCAGATCTTCGAGATCATCGGCCAGATCAACAAGGCCGGAGTCACCATCCTGCTGATCGAGCAGAACGCCAACATGGCTCTGAATGTAGCAGACGACGCCTACGTTCTGGAGACAGGTGAGATCGTGCTCCACGGTCCCGGAAAGGAGCTTCTGGAGAACGAGCAGGTCAAAGAGGCCTATCTAGGCAAGAAACAGTCGTGACAACGACGCCATGACAACAAAGAAAGAGGCTGCTACGAAAACCTTATTTCGTAACAGCCCCTTTATTGTTCATCAGTGTTATGAATCCAGTCCAGATGCTCAGATGCTGGGCCGCTCTTGTGCTCTGATGCTCTGATGCTCCCATTATTAAAAATTTTAACTTATTGTATAGTAATAAGTTATTTTTGGGCTGTTTTTTGACAGCCTTTTTTATGCTCCGATGCTCCTGCAAAAATGCCTGAGCACCAGAGCATGGGAGCACCAAAAACGGCCTGTCCCTGATGCCTTTTGATATATCAGTTTGAGATATATAGTTATAATATAATGAGCTATAAAAATAGCACTACCACAAGAGCATCAGAGCATGTGAGCACAGGAGGATCGGAGCGGCTGAGCATTGACTGGCAGGGCATCCCCTCATGGTGTATGGGCCGTCAATAAGCCGGTGTGTGGCCTGTGCATAACGCTGCACAGGCAACCCACAGCTGATTGGACAGCCAATCCACAATCGGAGCAGTTAATCAAAATCAGTCAGCTCCAATCTGAAATACCTTGCAATGAATCTGCTGATGGTACTGTGGTCCACATGAACGTCAGGCCCGAACAC
>JBGVBT010000011.1:0-6033 GCA_045225895.1 Sphaerochaetaceae bacterium | reverse complement strand
ACACATGGGGAGACGGATTATCTTCTGTCCTATCCTGACGAGAACAGCTACGATGTCGAAGGCGAGGGCCGGTTCCTGCAGTCGATGACAGACAGTTCCGACGGTATCGAGCTTGTTGCTGTTGTGGACGGAAAGGTTGTGGGAACCGCAGGCATCGGGGCAGTGGGGAAGAAGTACAAGGTCAGGCACAGGGCCGAGTTCGGCATAGGGATTCTGAAGGATTACTGGGGCCTTGGACTTGGAAAGGCCCTTGCCAAGGCATGCATCACGTGTGCAAAAGAAGCCGGATACGAACAGCTGGAGCTTAATGCCGTATCCGGCAACGAAAGGGCGATCTCTCTTTATGAAAGCCTTGGTTTTGAGGAGTTCGGACGCAATCCCAGAGGGTTCAGGTCGAGGATCAGCGGTTATCAGGAAGTTGTGTATATGCTTCTGAAACTATAGGGTACAGATACGTTTTGATCGAAATGTTGTCGTATTCCATGTATTTGTTTCTACCGAATTTCTTTACATATGCGATTACATCGTACCAGTCCATCCAGTTTCCATTCTCAAACCGGATGAAGCTTTCTCCCGGATTGACTATGCCTTTTGAGTAAATTTTAGAGAACTCCCCTTCATCACCGTGCATTTCGTTGTAAAAGGATGCACCGTCCTTGGACAGGTTTCCGTTGGTGACGAGCGAATACCTCGTGCCGTTTTTTGTCTGGACAGCCTCTTTTATTACAACCGATATGATGCTTCCTTCCTTTATGAAGGTCTTTTCCAGAGATATCCTGTGATAGCCTGCATACCTGAATGTCTCTGTGGTTGACATCAGCAATGTGCCCTGAGTAGGTTCTGAGGCATCTTCGTCAAGCAGATATATGTCTACAGTTACTTCCGCATCCAGATTGCCGGTCATGACTGAAATGGAATGCAGGTTGCAGTCTTCATCCACATGGAATACGTTGGCAGCATAGATGGGGTCTTCAAACAATGTGGAACGGGATAAAATCGATGGCAAACTGTCGTACAGCATAACAATCGAATAGTCGATTCCTGTGTAATCCATGACATAGTAGTCGAATGTGGCTATGTCGCACAGAGTTTTGTCATAGTAGGAAAGAAGGAAATAGCCGTCATTTCCCCAGTCTTCTGACCAGCTGTTCTTGACTATCCAGACACCATCTGCGGGTGGACGTTTGTCTTCCGGCCAGTTTTCAGCAGAGAAAGTGTCATCCCAGCCCACTATGGTAGCCGCATGGTTTGGCGTAGCATTATCGTAAGTGTAATGGGCGTAGATTATGGGATCCGTTCCTATGAACGTCAGATAAGGTTCCTTGCTGTTGAATTCGACGATTGCTTCATATGAATCTCCGAAATTCGCTGCCATAAAAATAGTTACAAGTTGGTCATGGTCATATTTGGAGAAGTCATAAGTGTCCTCGGACATGTAGTTGAGAGCAAGTCTGTCTTTGACAAGATCTATAATCTCTTCTGTAGTCAGATCGTCTGTGGCAATAAATCCGCAGCGGACATCTATGTAGAATTTCAAGCGGTCTTCTGTAAGAGTCGGGTCGTCCATAAGACTCTCTGTCATTTGTTTCTTGCGCTCTTCTTTGGAAAGCTCAGGCATGGACTGATCTCCACAGAAAGCCATTCCGACGGCACGTCCAGCCATAAGCTCGGCTTTGATGGCTTCTCTCGCACCTGGAAGGTAAATGACATCACCTTCAGGTGTAGCCCGTACAGGGGATGGCATGATGTTGAGATCCCTGAGTTCAAAACTGAAAGAATAGCGCAAATCTTCCGGCAGACTCCAGTCTCCTGAATAATCTGTAGTTCCTTCGCTGTTGGTATACGGGGCATATTCTTCAAGGAGAATTCCCACTCCGGATGCCAGACTGGCGCAGGACATAAGGTAGGTTCCACCTGTATTCAGACGATCTTCGAATCCTTCCACCAGATAAACACCTTCACCAGCTTGGGAATCGTCATTGGGGTAGGGGTACTCGCCCTCCGGATAAGCATCCAGGGTGGGCAGCGCAGTCATGGTGAACCAGGCCAGATGTTTTTCGGACAGGTCCATGTCACAATTATATTTCTCTCTGTATGTTTCTGTTGTCATGCCCATGGAACTGAGGATGCTCGACTCACTTGCAGCTATGGCCCCGAAGGACCAGCAGGTTCCCCAAGGAGACTGGTCCTTGACGGAAGTAACCAGACCTTCGTTCCGGAGATCGAATTTTGAGGGGAACTCGCCTTCAACCGGAAGGGAGTCTATATCGGTATAGAACCATTCAATTTCTCCAATAACGTCGAACAGCAGGTCTGTTGCCTGTGCCATACTGTTGGCGAGGTAGTCCAGCTCATCCGATTTCTCCAGGGTCGATTTTCTTGCATTTGTCGCGCAGCCGGTGAGAACTGCGACAAGGATAAGGGTGATTGTTAGTACGTGGATTATTTTGATTTGTTTCATACATATATTCTTCATCCAATCAACGTTGATAATCAACAGGAATCAATAAGAATCCGAAAGGCTTCAATGATTTGCCTTTTTATGCTAAACATATGGTGAAATCTTTAGGTGGTGTTGCGATGGCCAGACGTTTTTCCTATTGGGTATTCCGGGCTACGAGGGCTTTGGTTAAGTTCTTCTATCCTGTTCCTACGCTTGTAGGGGAGAGCAACATACCTGAAGGGGCCTGTGTGATCGTAGGCAACCATGCGCAGATGAACGGACCAATCGTGGCCGAGCTCTATGTTCCCGGTGACAGATCCATATGGTGCAACGCAGAGATGATGCATCTGAAGGAGGTTCCGGCCTATTCCTACAAGGATTTCTGGTCGGAGAAGCCCAAGTCGGTACGCTGGTTCTACAAAAAACTCTCATACATGATTGCACCTCTTTCCGTATGCATCTTCAACAATGCCCACTGCATTGGCGTCTACAGGGACCTGAGGATCAGAAAGACCTTCAGCCAGACCATCTCGAGGCTCAAGGAAGATGCGAGGATAGTGATCTTCCCTGAGATAGACCCTCCGGTGAACAACATCCTGTATTCGTTCCAGGAGAGGTTCATAGACCTGGGGAAGATGTATGGAAGGCAGACGGGTAAGAACCTTTCCTTCGTCCCCATGTATGTGGCGTCTGATCTCAAGATGCTGGTGTTCGGAAAGCCAATAGTCTACGATACTGCGGCTGATCCCAAGGAGGAGAGGGAACGCATCTGCAGGGAACTGATTGATTCCATTTCCGAACTTGCATTTGACCTTCCGCCGCACCGTGTTGTGCCTTACCGCAACATGTCCAAGCGTCTTTACCCCACCAACGAAAGACCGAATCAGATCCACAAGTGAGACCGACAATGAGAAAACCCGTTGTTGATTACAGAGAGTTCCGTCTGTCACGGCTCAACGAGCCGCGCTTTTCACACTTGAAGCTGCTCGGAGGCTGGATCGTCTACTTCCTGATGTACTTCCTCACAGAGCATTTCATCCCGGTGGAGCGCTGCCATGTGGTTCACTGCGCCCTGGACGACATCATCCCGTTCAACGAGTACTTTCTGATCATATACTGCTACTGGTATGCTCTGATTGTGCTGTCCCTTCTGTATTTCCTTCTCTACGACATCCAGTCTTTCAGGAACCTGCAAATCTACATCATGATTGTCCAGGCTGTGGCGGTGATAATCTACATCACGTGGCCCAGCATCCAGCTTCTCAGGCCCACGTCGTTCGAAAGAGACAACTTCCTGACACGTATGATGGCTTTTGTATACACCTTCGACACCCCTACAGGGGTGTGTCCGTCGCTTCATGTGGCATATTCTCTGGGAATCGCATCCTCATGGTGCCACAGGAAGGAAAGCCCGTGGCATCTGAAGGCGTTCATGATTCTGTCGGCTGTGATGATCTCCCTGTCCACGGCATTCGTCAAACAGCACTCGGTTGTAGACATATTCGCCGCACTTCCGCTTGGAATCCTTGCCGAGTATCTTGTGTTCTGGAAAAAGATTGGTTATCCGAAGACCGGGTCTAGTCAGTGTCCCTGAACTCGCCATAGAACGTGACGATGATGGATGTTATCAACGCCACGCAGATTATTCCGTACAGTCCCAATATCACCGAAAGGACCCGTCCGATGAATGTGACGGCGGTGAAGTCTCCGAATCCGATTGTGGTGATCAGCGTGAAGCAGTACCACAACGCATCCTGATATGTGGGAATTCCTTCCTCGACATCCTTGAGAACGAAAGAGAAGGCCAGAATCAGCAACAGCAGCCAGAACAGAATCTCCGTGGCATAGGTTTTCCTGATAATCTTCTTAATCACGTCTAGCTTCAGACGGGAGAGGAAGATTATGATGATGTGGATGATGGCCCAGATGGAGAAAACCAGACCCATGACCATGTTGTTTGTGACATTGTTCTCCTCAAACGGTGCGAAGATCACCATGAGGCTTATAGGCAGTATGACCAAGATTTCGGCCGCACACATCAGAATGTTCCTGATTGAATGCTTACGCACAATCGAGTGGATCCGTCCGGCGATGAGGGCAAACGCAATGGACACGGTAGTGGTTGAAATACGGACCATGCCGGAACTGACGATCGAAATCGTGGCCGCACTGGCCAGATAAAGGAAGACAACGAAGTAGTTGACTCTTGCCCATACCTTCTCCTCTTTATTTTCGGGTTTGTGCTCAAGGGTTCTGAAGAGCCTTGAGAGGGCGAGAAGCACCATCAATACAGTTTCGATGGTCAGGGCCTTGCGGTCATATTTCATCGTCTGGAGCTGGATGGACATGAACAGGATCAGGAACGACACTATGCTGTCGGGAATCTTCATGCTGAAGTTCTTGATATCTTTGATCTTTTTTCTAGGCATATTACTATCCTCAACTCATTGTCTGCATCATTGTTTCCAACACGCTCATGTAATTGATGAGCACAGAATGATACATGATGACTATTCTGTAGATTCCCTCGATATATACAACAATGCACAGAATCACGCCGATAAGGGGGATTGCATTGTCGAACATGGTTGTCTTCTCCTGGTCCCTGTTGTACGAGTAAAGCAACGACAGGGGAGAGAGGATCATCAGGACTATGGATTTTCCGAAGCCGCAGTCGGTTACAATCTTCAGGGCGGCTTCCACAGCTCCCTCCGTCTCGATGGCAATGATTCCGCCTCCGATGACAACAACCATGATCACGGCGATGATCAGGTCAAGAATGGAGATGACGAAGAACACGATTGCCATTCTGATGGAGAAGCTGAGGGAGTTGGAGTTCGTCTTGAGGAACTCATGGTACTGGTCAAGCGTGTTGCCGTGTTTCATGTACTTGCGCTTGCGGATCATCATGATCAGTCCCAGCAGTATGAGTGCCAGAAAGCTCATAGGCGGCTTTGTAGTGAGGAACGGGAAGAAGTAGGGTGAAAGGACTATCTTCCTTGTGGATGCCTGGATTTTCAGAAGGATGGATACAACTTCGTAGACCACAGGCAGCAGGGCCATGAGTCTGAAGATGATGATCTTCTTTCCCGTGAAGATCCGGCTGGGTGTGTAGTCAAGGAAGAACATGAACGCGGAGCACAGGAACAAGTCGAGGAACATGTTGAAGGCTATATAACCGCTGGGAAGCATAAGCGAGCTGTATTCCTCGAAAACCATTTCCTCCGATCCGAGGTAAGTGCGGCACAGTCCTCCGATGATGTGCTCGTAGAAGTAGAAGAACAGGACTGTTGCACCGATCATGAACGCAGCGTACTTGATCAGAAGGGCCTTGTACTTCTTCTGCGAATTCAGGATCAAGGAGAAGTTCGCAATCAGAAAGAGAGGAACTGTAAGACCGGAAAGGCTGCTTATGATATCCGTATACAGTCCGTAGTCCAGCTCGGGATTGAGCTTGGAGGCCAGTTTCAGCATGACGGCAAGCTGGGCCAGCACGAGGAACAGCCATCCGAAAATCTTCAGATGCCTGTGAGAAAGGGGTCCTTTGTACCTGATGTCGTTGCTGAAGTTCCTTTCGTGAAGTCTAAGTC
>JBGVBT010000010.1:0-35674 GCA_045225895.1 Sphaerochaetaceae bacterium | reverse complement strand
CCCAGCTTCTCCTGCAGTTCCTCGAACATGTTGATGACCTGGGCCTGGATGGAGACATCCAGAGCCGAGACAGGCTCGTCACAGACGATGAACTTGGGATTCACTGCCAGTGCCCTGGCAATTCCGATTCTCTGTCTCTGACCTCCTGAGAACTCATGGGCATAACGTGTGGCATGCTCCGCGTTCAGTCCGACATATTCCATAAGAGTGAGGATCTTTTCCCTTCTCTCGCTCCTGTTGTCATAGAGATGGTGGACATCCAGAGGCTCTCCGATGATATCCTCGACCGTCATTCTGGGGTCGAGCGATGAATATGGATCCTGGAATACCATCTGCATCTTCTGTCTCATTCCATGTATGTTGTTCTTTGTGACGGGAACACCATGGAAGAGGACTTCGCCGGCCGTAGGCTCGTACAGTCTGAGGATTGTTCTTCCTACTGTGGTCTTTCCGCAGCCTGATTCGCCGACAAGACCCAGAGTTTCACCCTCATCGATTGAGAACGATACATCGTCCACGGCCTTGAGGTATTCGGTCTTGAAGAAACCGGTCTTTACGGGGAAGTACTGCTTGAGGTTCTTCACTTCAATAAGCGGAGTGCTTGTCATACGGCACCTCCTTCGAATGCGAGCTTCACATTCATCCAGCAGGAAGCCTTGTGATTCTCGTTGATGTCAATCTCCACGGGCGGCTGCTCCAGACAGATTTTCATGCAGTTCTCGCATCTTGCGCAGAACGGGCAGCCCTTGGGCAGATTGAGGATGTTGATCGGAGTGCCGGAAATGGGAACCAGCTTCTCCTTCATGTTCTTCACGTTCGGGATGGACTTCAGAAGGCCTTTGGTGTACTCGTGACGCGGGCTGTAGAAGATCTCATTGGCTGTTCCGCGCTCGCAGATCCTTCCGCCGTACATGACTATGATGTTGTCGCAGAGCTCCGCGATGACACCAAGGTCGTGGGTAACGAGGATGACCGCCATTCCGAGCTTCTTCTGAAGGTCCTGCATCAGCTCGAGAATCTGGGCCTGGATGGTGACGTCCAGAGCCGTTGTCGGCTCGTCGGCAATCAGGATGTCCGGCTCGCAGGCAAGTGCCATGGCGATCATGACACGCTGGCGCATTCCGCCTGAAAGCTCATGCGGATACTGGCGCATGCGGCGCTCGGGCTCGTTGATTCCAACAAGAGAGAGAAGCTCCACGGCCCTGTCCCAGGCCACCTTTCCCTTCTTGTCGGTATGGAGCTTGATTGCTTCCATCAGCTGGTTGCCGATTGTAAAAACAGGGTTCAGGCTGGTCATCGGGTCCTGGAAGATGATGGACACGCATTTTCCCCTGAACTCTGAGAGTTTCTTCTCGTTCCACTTGGTAAGGTCATCACCCTTGTAGAGGATCTTTCCGCCCACGACACGACCGGTTGTGGCCAGAATCTGCATGATCGAGTATGCCGTGACACTCTTTCCGGAGCCGGACTCGCCAACTATTCCCAGAATCTCACCGGGATCCAGGTTGAACGAGACTCCGTTGACGGCATGTACTTCTCCGGAATCGGTGAAGAACGAAGTATGCAGGTCCTGTACGCTGAGAAGGTGCACGTTTTCCTTTGTCTTTGTGTCTGCCATACTACTTCCTCAACTTCGGGTCGAACGCATCTCTGAGACCGTCACCGAGAAGGTTGAAGCTCAGGACTATGAGACAGATCATCAGTGCCGGGAAGAGCAGTTTATAGGAGTTGCTCTGCAGGCCTCCTCTGGCCGAGTTTGCAAGAGATCCCAGAGACGGCATCGGAGCCTGGACACCCAGACCGACGAAGCTCAGATAGCTTTCGGTGAAGATTGCCGAAGGGATCTGAAGTGCCGTGGAGATGATGATGACAGAAAGGCAGTTGGGCAGGATGTGGCGCTTGATGATCCTTCCGGTGGGGGCGCCGATTGACTTGGCTGCCAGGATGTACTCGTTCTGCTTGATAGAGAGGATCTGGCCTCTGATCAGACGGGCCATGCTGACCCAGTACAGCAGACCGAAGACAATGAACAGCGAGATCATGTTGGTTCCCAGTGAATCCAGGAACGAACCCGGAGTGAACTGGAGGACCGTCTGCAGGACAACGGAAAGCAATATGATTATCAGCATGTCCGGCAGCGAGTATATGATGTCGACTATTCTCATCATAACAAGGTCCACCTTGCCTCCCAGATAGCCGGAGATGCTTCCGTACAGCATTCCGATGATCAGGACGATGATGCTTGCGAAGAAACCTACGACAAGCGAGACCCTTGTTCCGTAGATGACGCGGATGAAGTAGTCACGGCACTGCTCGTCGGTTCCGAAGATATGCGGAAAACGTGTCCCTCCGGCTGCAATGTACTGTTGTTCAAGTTTCGAGTATGTGAACGGAGCAAGGTTCTTTGCGCCCTTGTCCCTGACTCCGTCTACGGAGAGGATCTCCTCATAGCGGTACGGGACAAACAGCGGTGCGAAGATGATTACCAGGAGGATCAGGCTCAGGACGATGATGCTTCCCACTGCGAGCGGGTTTCTGAAGAGCTTGCGCATTCCGTCCTTGAAGAACGTGGTGCTCTCGCTCATGACATCCTGCTGGCTCTTCTCCTCGTCGGAAGCCTTCTCGAACATGGCTGAATTGAACTTGGACAGATCCACCTGAAGGCTGAAAGGCGCTTTCTTCGGATTTCCGTTCTCGTCTCTTTTGATTTCCATTGCGCCCTCCTCACTCGTATTTGATTCTCGGATCCACGAGCTTGTAGAGAATGTCGCAGATCAGCGTTGCGATGACCATCAGCGTCGCAAGGAAGATGGTCGTGGCCATAATCAGTGTGTAGTCGCGGTTGTTGATTCCGCTGACGAACTTGGTTCCGATTCCGCCTACGGTGAAGACGGTCTCAACGACCATCGAACCCGTGATGATGTAGGCGATCTGGGGACCTGCGTATGTGATGACCGGAATCATGGAGTTCTTCAGGGCATGCTTGAAGATGACCTTCCATCTTGCGACACCCTTAGACTTGGCGGTCCTGATGTAGTCCTGTCCCAGAGCGTCCAGCATGCTTGTCTTTGCAAGACGTGTGGTGTAGGCCATAGGATAGGCCGCAAGAGCCATGACAGGCAGAAGGTAGTGCGTCTCGTTGGCGCTCCAGACGGGCACCCATCCGAGCTTGATGGAGAACACAAGAAGGAGCAGCGTCGCCAGGACAAAGCTGGGAACCGCGGTGAACAGCGTGGAGAAGAACACTATGACCCTGTCTGGGAACTTGTTCCTCATGATTGCGGCCGTACTTCCCAGGATTATTCCCAAAGTAAGGGCAAAGAACATGGCGGTAAGTCCGAGCCTTGCTGAAATCGGGAACGACTCGGCGATGATGTCGCTGATCTCACGTCCGTTCTTGAGTGATACTCCGAAATCTCCATGAAGGATGTTCTTCATGTAGCTGATGAACTGGGAGAAAAGTGGCTTGTCCAGTCCGTAGCGGGCATTGAGCGCGTCAATGGTCGCCTGAGAAAGAGCCTTCTCCCGGTTGAAAGGTCCTCCGGGCACGGCATGCATCACGAAGAATGTGATCAGACAGATTATCACAATCGTGACAAGAGCCAGGAAGATTCGTTTGACAATGTACTTTAACAACTCGAAACTCCATTACTATATATTGGAAACAGTTGACGTCAATACTATCACCATTTCGGAGCCACATGCAATAGTAAACTCAAAAAACCGCGTCCGTATTGAAAGACGGGCCGTTGCAAAGTAGACTGTTCGGGAACACTTTCCATGGAGAGAACATGCTGCCGTTTTTCAGAGAAGAGGAGCTTCTGAAGCCCCGTGACATCGTAAGAACCGATGAGGAAATGCCTTTCGCAATGGTCGTGACATGGCAGACAAAGCTACTGAAGGCCATAGACCGCAAGTACAGCCTGAAACAGATCTCCACCTTCAGATGCGGCCTCCCCTGCCCCGTCTACGAGGCCAAGGTCAGACATGACCGCATAGGCGTTGTCAACCTTCCCATAGGAGCCCCGCTCTCCGCCGGCTTCATGGAGGAGTACATCGTCCGCAACGTGATGCGCTTCGTGTTCATCGGCTCGGCCGGCTCGCTGTCACCGCTGAACGGAAGCAACATAATAGTCCCCACCCAGGCATACCGCGACGAAGGCACAAGCTGGCACTATGCCCCGCATGACAGCAACTGGATAGACATACAGTCGGCAAAGAAGCTCGATGCCATCCTGACGGACATGGAGGTTCCCCACATCTGCGGCCGCGTCTGGTCGACGGATGCCTTCTACAGGGAGACCCCGTCCGCCGCCAAGATGATGAAGGACGAGAAATGTCTTTGCGTGGACATGGAATGCGCCGCCAACATGGCCGTCGCCCAGTACAGGAACGTCCAGTGCTTCCAGATGTTCTTCTGTGCCGACAAGCTGGAAAAGGATGTCTGGGAAGTGGGAAGGCTGCGCAACATGGGCAGGGATGCTTACGAGAAATATGCGGAGATAGCGGTGGCCGTCGCTCTCAGCTGATTTTTACTAATCTATAGAAAAAGTCTTTTTTTTTACTTCCAATGCGGTTTGCCCTATGCTACCATAATTACAGTTGCGGCGAAGAGACGTAATTCTCTTGCTCAAACTTACAGAACGGATCCCGGCATAGAAGCTGTGCATTGCTCCTACCCTAGGGTTTCAAGGAACAGAATCGGCGACTTAACTGGGGATCCCCCTTGAACCTCGGTTCAAGAGATTCCAGTCCTAGTAACCGCAGCGTTTTTTTTACGCCTTCGATATTTCCTTCCGTTTGGCTTTATCTTCCAAATTGTTTTTGTTATATTCTCCAGTATGCAGAAAGAACTCAAAGACATACGTTTCATCACTCTCCCCGAGGAAAGGAAAATCGGTGAGGTCTCCATGTCCGGAGCCGTCCCGCTCCCCATCCAGTTTCCCGAAGGAAGCGTGACAGAAGACATTGACTTCAACAGCATCGTCGCAGGCCTGATCAAGGTCGTGGCCTGGGACCCTGAGAACAGGAACATAGACTACTACAAGCAACTCCTCCTGGAGCTCCAGCCGGATGTGGTCAAGGAACTGAACCTTGCCGCAATAGCCCAGAGCAACAAGAGGGAATATGAGTTCGCCGAAGAGCTGATGCTTGCCGTGAACCATCTTTCCGATGCACCGGAAAGCTACATCAACCTTGCCGTCCTCTACGCCCAGATGACCGTGGACCTCCACAGGAAGAACAGGGACACCGAGGCCGACATGTACGACGACAAGATCCTGGCCATTCTCAACGAGTGCAGGGAAAAGCATCCGGACTACGCCCCTACCTACAGCGAGATCTCCGCATTCCACATGAGGCACGGAGACGTGGAGAGTGCCCGCGATTATCTGGCAAAGTACACCGAGCTGGAGCAGGACAGGAAGAAACGTGAGGAGGCCATGCACACCCTCAAGTCCATCGAGAAGATGCTCAGCTCCAAGGACCAGATCATGTACGCCTACGACAAGATGATGATGGGATGTCCGGACGATGCCCTTGAGATCATGGACAAGTACATAGCGTCAAACGAGAAGAGCTGGGAGGCATTCTTCCTCAGAGGCTGGGCAAAGCGTGTCCTTGAGGACTACAGCGGCGCCCAGAAGGACCTTCTTGAGAGCATCAGGATCGACGGGAAGAACGCCGAGGTCTACAACGAGCTTTCAATCTGCGCCCGCGAGAGCGGAGATACGGAGCTTGCCAAGAGCTATCTCCAGATAGCGGTGGACCTTGACGGCGAGGATGTTATCTATCTTTCGAACCTGGCGTTCCTCCACCTGGCCTCAGGCGAGTTCGAGGAGTCCAGGGAGCTGCTTGAGAAGGCCCGCAGGATCGATCCGGAGGACCCACAGCTGAAGTACCTGATCGAAGAGTACCAGAAGCAGACCGGGGATGAGATCGGACAGATAATCAGCGAGGATGTCTATTCCGACGAGGACATCGAGAACCTGAAGGAAAACAGCAACGGCATTCCGTTCAAGGAGATCTGATTTTCTATGGACACAACAATCGTTTGCAGGACAGCCGATGACATGGAGGCCCTGGGAAGAAGCTTCGGTGAGAAGTGCAGACCCGGTTCGGTGATTTCGCTCCGCGGAAGCCTTGGAGCTGGAAAGACGGTCTTCGCCAAGGGTGTGGCGAGAAGCCTCGGAATCACGGAGGCGATAGTAAGCCCCACATTCACGCTGGTGCAGGAATATGAGGGACGCCTTCCCATGTACCACATGGACCTTTACAGGATAACAAGTGAAGATGACTTCCAGATGATAGGCGGAGAGGACATGCTCTATTCGGACGGAGTGTGCCTGATTGAATGGAGCGAGGTCATAGACTCTATGCTCCCCAAAAACACGCTGTTCATCGAGATCAAGGTCAACGATGACCAGAGCAGGACCGTTTCCGTATTTGGAGGTGAAGCATGAACATCCTTGCAGCAGATACATCGTCCCAGGCCCTTTCAGTGGCCCTGAAGACAGACTCTTTTTTCGAGGAAAGGACTTCCATGGGACGAAGTCTCCAGCATTCCGAGCGCCTGGTTCCTACCGTTCTGGAGCTATGCAAGGATGCGGGGATAACCACACAGGAAGTTGAGCTTCTGGCATGCACCAGAGGTCCGGGATCGTTCACAGGTCTTAGAATCGGAATGGCCGCTCTGAAGGGCATGGCATACGGCCTTGAGAAACCTCTTGTCTCGGTATCCACCATGGAGGTTCTGGCAAACTGCGTCCCCTGCTTCGACGGTGCAGTTGTCACCGTCATGGATGCCAAGAAACAGAGATGGTACATTGCCGTATTCGAGAAAAAGACAGGCGACCCGGCAACAAGGATCATGGCGGACACCGACGGAACCGAGGCGGACCTGATGAAGGTTCTCGAACCATATGGCAGGATTCTGGTCACAGGTCCGGATGCAGAGCTTTTCGCACCGGTTCTGAAGAACATCTACGGCACGGAAAAGACCGTGATCTCCGATGTCGTCTCGGCAAGAGCCACATCGCTTTCACTGATCGACTGTGCCGTCAGGAAATATGAGAAGGACGGAGCCGACGACATTGGTCAGGGTCCCGTCTATCTGAGAAAGAGCGATGCCGAGATCGCTCTTGAAGAGAAATTGAAATCAAAGGATGGGGAGAAAACAGATGGCTGAGGAAAAGAGATTCGACATCGTGATCGTAGGCGGAGGTCCCGGCGGACTTGCCTGCGGACAGTACAGTGCAAGAGCCGGAAGGAAAACCGCACTGATCGAGGAGATGGCCCCCGGCGGTCAGACAATGATAATCGATGAGATCGAGAACTATCCGGGACTTGGAAAAGTCTCGGGTTACGAGATCGGAGCCAAGTTCGAAGAGCAGGCAACCGGCTTCGGATGCCAGATTTTCTTCGGCTCTGTCGGTGGCATAGAAAGGCTTGAAGATGGAACTTTCAGGGTTAAAACCTCAGATACAGACTATTATTCTCCTGTTGTAGTAATTGCAACCGGATCCAAGCACAGGAACCTGGAAGTCCCCGGAGAGAAGGAGTTCACGGGCCATGGAGTCAGCTACTGCGCCACCTGCGACGGCCCGTTCTTCAAGAACAGGAAGATCCTTGTCTGCGGAGGCGGAGACAGTGCCTGCCAGGAATCAATGTACCTGAGAAAGCTCTCAGACAACGTCACCATCACCCACAGGCGTGACCGCTTCAGAGCACAGGCTTCCATTGTCAAGGCAATGACGGACGCAGGAATCAAGACCAAGATGAACACCACCGTACAGTCCATCAACGGGGAGAACGGCAAGGTAAAGTCCGTCACATTCCTCAACAAGGAGACCGGAGAGGTCTATTCAGAGGAGTTCGACGGTGTATTCATCTTTGTGGGAAACATCCCGCAGAGCCAGCTTGTTCCTGACTGCGAGAAGGACGGGGTGGGATTCATAAAGACGGATTCCCACATGATGACCAACATCCCGGGAATCTTTGCAGTCGGAGATGTCAGGGACACCCCGTTCAGACAGATCGTCACCGCCGCTGCCGATGGAGCGATTGCCGCCCACTATGCCAGCGAGTACATCGACGAGATCAACAACAATTCCTACTGATTAAGAACAAAAGAATGGGGCTGCCGTATTGCGACAGCCCCGATGAAAAAAGAAAATCCTATCACCCCTTCACTCCACCAAGGGCAACACCAGCGATGATGTACTTGGAGAGAAGGAAATAGACAATGAATAGAGGAAGGACCGTGAGTGCCAGTCCGAGGTAGACTGCACCGTATTCGGTCTTGTAGATGTCTCCCTTCAGCAGGCTGACCATGATAGGCATGGTGTACAGCTTCTTCTTTGTAAGAAGGATCTGCGGGAGGAACAACTGGTTCCAGGATGCCACGAAGCAGAAGATTCCCTGGGTGGCCATGGCAGGCTTGACCATTGGAATGACTATCTGGTTGAACGTCCTGAACTCATGGCAGCCGTCGACTCTGGCGGACTCGACAATCTCAAGCGGCAATGACGGTATCATGTACTGTCGCATGAAGAACACCATTGAAGGCGATGCGATTGCAGGCAGGATCAATGGCAGGAAGTTGTTCGTCATGTGGACTCTGTACATCATCTGATAGAATCCGATGCTTGTTACCTGCGTGGGGATCATCATGACAGCCAGAACCAGGGAGAAGAACGCATTGCGCAGCTTCCACTGGTATGCCACCAAGGCATAGGCTGTGAGAGTCGAGAAATAGACAGCGCAGATTGTTGTTCCGCTTGATATGATCAGGGAGTTCACAAAACCTCTGATCGGGTGGAAGGTATCCTTGCTGGTCAGTATCTTCAGGTTGCTGAAGAGGTACTTTGAAGGAAGGAAGCTCAGAGCATGCTGCTGGACCTGATATGTGCTTCTTGTGGAGTTGATCACCATGATGACGAACGGAAGCAGACTCAGGATCGCAAAGAAGATACACACTACATACATCAGCACGATGAACGGTCTGCTGACACGTTTTACTCTTCTGATACTGTCACTCATTGACGGCCTCCTTCTTTGCTGCAAGATGTCTTCTGCGGCGGTCGGTCTTCTTAAGGTCCTTTTCCCTGTACATGCGGAAGACGAAGACCGAGCTGATACCGATGAGGATGAACATTATCATCGAAGCCGCGGCAGCCCTGTTGTAGAGGTAGGAACCGGAGAACGCCTGGTTGTAGATGAATACGTTCGTCGTCAATGTGGCGTTGTCAGGACCTCCGTTGAGGTACAGTCTCGGGATATCGTACATGGTGAGACCACCGATGAGGGCGGTAATCAGGACGTAGAGGATGATGGTCCTCAGGCACGGCAGTGTAATTTTGAAGAATGTCTGGGCTCCGGAGCAGCCGTCGATCTCGGCGGCTTCGAAGATCTCGGGGTTGATTCCGAGGACACCGGAGATCAGGATGATCATGGTGTAGCCGTACCACATCCAGAACTGGATGAATGCAACGACAAGTTTTGCCGAAAGTTTGTCGACCTGGAAGTTGAACGGGGCCTGGATCAGCCCGAGCTTCATCAGAAGGTCGTTGGCAGGGCTTGTCGGATATGAGAACAATGCCTGGAACAGGACGGCGATAGTTGCGGCCGTCATGATGTTGGGCATGTAGAATACTACTTTGAAGAACCCCTGCCCTCTGAGTTTGCATCTGGGGGATGTGAACCATGCAGTGAACAGAAGTGCGAAAATGATCTGCGGGATGAAGTTGATTATCCAGATCGTCACAGTGTTCTTCAGAGCCGTCCTGAACAGTTCGGATGACAGGATTGCCTTGAAGTTAAGAAACGGGTCGGAAAGGAATTTGAAGGATGTCTTTCCAAGTCCCTTGAGATCGGTGAAACCGATAATCATCGTATACAGGGTCGGGTACAGGTGAAAGATCACATAGGCCAGGATGAACGGAAGGCTGAACAGGTACCCGTATTTTGCATAGCTGAAGGTTTTTCTTTTTTCCATCTAGAGTTTCCTCCACAATTAAAACTTAAGCCAGGGAACCGATTTCCCGGTCCCCTGGTCTAAGTAAACTTCTACAGGTATTACTCAACGATGACGTCAAGGTTTTCCTTAACCTGGGTCTTGAAGTCCTTGATTGCCTGCTCGCGGGTCTTGGCACCTGCGGTGTACTGGCGGACCTGGTCTCTCCAGTAGTTGTTGATTGTCTCATCATACTGGGTGAGGTTCTTACCGTTTGCATACTGGTTTGCAGGAACGAAGGCATCGAACATGTTCTGGCCCTTGAGGAAGTCAAGCTTTCCATCGGACTTGGCCATGACTGTACCGGAAGCGACGGAATCCTTTGTGCCGCCCTCTCCGTTGAGAGTTCCGTTTGCCCAGAAGTACTGGAGACCGGTCTCTGAAGAATCAAGAGTGATCCAGGTGATGATCTTGGCAACGATGTCCTTCTTGGCTGTGTCCTTGTTTGCGAGGACCCATGTGCCGCCCCAGAAGAATCCGACGTTGGATGCGCAGACACCCCAGTCTCCGTATGTGTCGCCGGCGTTTCCGCCCATGACGTAGTTGATCAGCCATGCCGGACCATAGAATCCGAGAACCTTCTTGGCTCCGGCTTCCTTCATGTCAGCATACCAGCCTTCTGTCCAGTCCTGGGTGTCGTTGTGGTAGTCGTTGTCCTTCAGCTTCTTTGACAGATCGAGGAAAGCCTCTCTCTTCGGATCGATGTAAAGCTTGCCATCGACGATCCAACCCTTGTCAGAGCTGTTCTCGACTGCGTGCCAGATGTCACCATCACCGGAGACAATTGCGAATCCCTTTGCTCTGAGCTCTGCAGCTGCCTGGAAGAACTTGTCCCAGCTGTTTGTTCCGGCACCGATCTTCTCTGCAACTACTGCAGGATCGTCTGAACCGAAAGCTGCCTTTGCGACAGATCTGTTGTAGATGAATGCTCCACCGGTTGCCTGATATCCGAGACCGACGAGCTCGCCGTTTCTGGATCCGATTTCGATTGTGTACTTGGCGATATCAGCTTCCTTGACGAGCTTGTCGACATCGATTCCGAGGCTCTTGTATGTTGCTGCGAACTGTGATGCGTCACCCTGAGCATACTTGAGGATGAATGCAGCCTCTGCGCAGTAGATGTCAGGAGCGTTTGCGCCGCCCTGAGCGAGAGCTTCGTCGAGAGCCGGCTGATACAGACCGTCGGTTGTTGCGATGATGGTTGTGTTCAGCTCGTACTTTGCAGCCTCTTCAGGATGGAGCTCAAAGTATCTCTCAATCATTTTGGGAACTTCGTCCGTGAATGACATGACGTTGAGAACAGTCTTCTTGCCTGCAGTTGCAGTAGCTTCTGTTCCGCCGTTTGCGAACAGTGATGCCATAACCAGGGCGATCACCAAGAGTACGGTTAGTGTTTTTTTCATGGAAATTCTCCTTTTTCCGGGGTTCCTCCCCAAATTTCTAAATCCCTTATCCGTCAGGCGGATTTCACCGTCTGACGGATCCTTCACAACTTCATATCAGGCGAACGGGTTCTCTCCCCTGTAGAGATTGCCCGCAGGTCTGTTGAATTCGATATCCTTGACTCCCAGGAACTTCAGGACTTCGAAAAGTGTCTTTCCGCAGTGGCTGAAGGCAACGGCTCCGTGGTGTGGGAAGCGGTTCTGGATCAGGGCGTAGCGGTAGAAACGGCCCATCTCCGGAATTGCGAACACACCGATTCCTCCGAAGCTTCCGGTTCTCACAGGCAGGACCTCGCCCTGGGCGACGTAGGATCTGAGAACTCCCTCGCTGTCGCACTGCAGGCGGTAGAAGGTGACCTCGGATGCTGCGATATCGCCTTCAAGTGTTCCTCTTGTGAAGTCCGGAGTTCCTCCGTTCTCAAGAAGTCTGTTCTGGATCAGCTGATACTTCACGGCACGGTCGGAGCACATCTTGCAGGAAGGTGTGTTTCCGCAGTGGAAACCCATGAATGTATCTGTCAGCTTGTATGAGTACTTGCCCTTGATCTCTTTCTCATAAAGGGATGCAGGGACGGAATTGTTGATGTCAAGCAATGTGACGGCATCCTCTGTTATGCAGGATCCGATGTACTCGCTTAATGCACCGTAGATGTCGACCTCGCAGCTTACCGGGATTCCCCTGGAAGCAAGGCGGCTGTTCACATAGCAGGGCTCGAAACCGAACTGCTTGGGGAATGCAGGCCAGCACTTGTCTGCGAAGGCTACGTACTTCCTCGCACCCTTGTGGCCTTCTGCCCAGTCGGTCAGGGTCAGCTCGAACTGTGCCATTCTTGGAAGAAGCTCAGGATAGTTGTTTCCGCACATTCCGAGTTCTCCGGCCATTTCCTTGACGACGGAATCGATCCTCGAATCACCGGCATGCTCCTTGTAGCTTACAAGAAGATCCAGCTCGGAGTTCTCCTCTATCCCCACGCCCAGCTCGTAAAGGCCCTTGATGGGTGCATTGCAGGCGAAGAAGTCCTGGGGTCTGGGTCCGAATGTGATGATCTTGAGATTCCTGACTCCGATGACGGCCCTTGCGATGGGAATGAACTCACGGATCTGCTGGACTGCCTCTTCGGCTGTCACGCACGGATAATCCGGAATGTATGCACTGATGTGTCTCATGCCCAGGTTGTACGAGCAGTTGAGCATTCCGCAGTAGGCATCGCCTCTGCCGTTGATCAGGTCTCCGTCACCCTCGGCTGCGCTGGTGTACATGACAGGTCCGTCGAACTTCTGTGCGATCAGAGTCTCGGGAGTCTCAGGTCCGAAGTTGCCCAGGAAAACCACAAGTGCGTTGCATCCGGCCTTGGAGACATCCTCCAGAGCCTTGAGTGCGTCACACTCGTTCTCAACTGTCACAGGACATTCGTAAAGTCCTTTTCCGTAGGCTTTGACAATAGCCTCTCTTCTGGCCTTCGAAAGTGTGATAGGAAAGCAGTCACGTGATACTGCAATGATTCCAAGTTTTACTTCTGGTACGTTAAACATGTTTACCCCTTTATATCAATGTTAGCTCCGACAAGGCCCACATGGGCTCCGCTTCGGGCTTCGTCTGTATCCTTGTGTGCGATGAGCCACTTGTTGCGGGCTCTCAACCATCTGTCCTCTTCGCTCCTGGGCTCGAAGTCGGGCTTGTCCGTATTAGTTCCCTTGGGAAGAATGACCGCAACCCTGAATCCGTCATCCGAGACCTGACAGGGTGCATAATGAAGTGTTGTTGCATACACCTCAACGGCAAGACCGGCAGGAACCCTGAAAGCCTTCACCAGCGAGGTGTCCAGCTTGCCATCCACAATCTGGCTCTGCTTTGCCAGAAGGAGGATGAAGTCACCTTCTCCGATGTTGATCTCACTGTCCCTGTGATATTCAAGGCAGTTGAGTTTCGTGTTGTGCCCCCAGCACATTCCGAGCTGTATGGGCATTCCGCCGAATCCCCTGTCACTGTACGAGGAGAACACATCGCTCTTCTCAAGGACATCGATTCCCGGCTCATATGCGGTACCGTTGGCGGGCATGGGAATTGTTCCCATTCTTTTGACGAGGTCACTGTTGTCGAATCCCTCGAGGATTTTTCCATTTTCTCTGAAAGCCTCGTCCATTACGCTGTTGATCAGCATACCTTCCTCCTTGATTCGCCGAGTTTGGAAAGCAGTTCAGTGCTCTGATCCCTGTCGAAGATCTTCTCCTCCGTCCCCATATAGCCGGAAAGGGAGTTGTTGGTGATCCTGTTCATGCCGGAGATCATGTTCTTGGAGTACTCCTCGGGAGTCTTTCCGCACTTCTGGTTGAAGGTCTTCACAAAGTACTTGTAATCGGAAAAACCGCAGGCCTTGTATATCTCGGCCAGTTTCATGTTTCCTCTGGCAATCATCGAACAGGCGTGGTTGAACCTGACAGTGGTCAGGTAATCCAGGAAACTCTGTCCCAGGCACGACTGGATGAAATGCGACATGTAGCAGAGTGTGACACCCTCTGCCTGGGCAAAATCATAGAGCTTGATCTTGTGCATGTAGTTGGCATCGACGAAATTGATCAGCCTCACCAGGCGCTCGTTCTTTCTGCTTCTGGAAAAACTCTCCTCATCCGAGAGCGTGATCAGCGGCATCTTGGACAGAATCATGTGCATAAGAAGCGCACACTGTCCCTTGCAGAAGGGCTGGTAGAGATCATCCTGACCGACATACCTCTTCATCATCTTCAGAAGTCCTGACCGGACCTTGGAGATCTCATCCGAAGAAAGGAAATCGGCAGGGTGCACGCTCTCGGAAACGAGGAGATTGGACAGTCCCAGGAAGCGGGGTGAGACCTGAAGGCACATAAAGGTGCAGCTTTTGTCGACCTTCTTGAACTCATGGACGAGAGAAGGAGAGAAGAGAACCAGATCCCCTTCCTTTGCCACAAAGGAGATCCCGTCACATATGATGCCCATTGAGTTCTCGATAATCCAGACAAGCTCCCAATCCGAATGCAGATGGGCAGAGCGATAAGCAACATTATTGAAGAATGCCGTCATACCCTCTATTTCATTATACTGGACAACCTCAATCTCGCTCATTCAGAACTGTCTCCGTTTTTCTTTTCACTTCCAGTCTAGAACGGGTTTTTCCAAAACGCAACAAAAATTTTCATAAATTCTTATATAGAAACAAAAAGAACAAATAAGTCATATGCAAAACAGCAAAATTGTCATATGACTTCTTTGTTATAGAGGTACAAAAAAATTATAAAAAATGGCTTGAGGTTTTCATCCTCAAGCCTGTTCGTTCATATAATGAACAAATTAAACTTCATTTGTCTGCTGGAATTAACAACAAAACTGTCATATTGCAGAACAAACTGCTTTCAAGTCAGGAAATTCTAGAAAACAGCCCCTTCATCGCGGGATAGATCTGTTTGAATTTTCCATACCTCTCCTCGTAAAGAGCAACAAGTCCGTCATCCGGTTCGACAGTGGATGCGGTTGAGACCAGATCGTCAGCGGCACTCTGCACATCCTTGTAGAGTCCGCATCCCACCATGGCCAGCATCACTGCTCCGAATCCGGGCCCCTGCTCCGTCTTAACCATATCCAACGGGATTCCAAGCACGTTGGCGAATACAGACTTCCAAAGCGGACTCTTGGCACCGCCTCCGCAGATCTTCGACCTTCTGATCTCAATGCCCAGGCTTCTTGCAACCTCGACCGAATCACGGATGGCGAAAGCCACTCCTTCCAGAACAGCCTGGACCATATCCGCACGGCTTGTGTCCATGGTCATTCCGACGAATGTACCTCTCGCATTGGTGTCGTTGATCGGGCTCCTCTCACCCATGAGATACGGCAGGAAGAACACATGGTTCTTTCCAAGGTTCTCCGCCTTGATCTCACCCTGCAGGGATGCGTAGTCATCAGTACCCAGGATGTCCTCGCAGAACCACTTGTTGCAGGAAGCGGCGCTGAGCATGCATCCCATCAGATGGAAACCGCCGTCCGCATGGGCAAAGGCATGAAGCGCATTGTTGGGATCAACTCCGAAATGATCGGACGAGATGAACACCGTACCTGATGTTCCTATGGATATGTTGCACTTCCCTTCTCCGACGGTACCGGTTCCCACTGCAGCCGCGGCGTTGTCTCCGGCTCCGGCCACGACCTTGACGGTCCCGGGAAGTCCCAGGAGTTCAGCGACATCGCTCTTCAGGGTACCGACGACCTCATAGCTTTCGAACAGGGAGGGCATCTGCGACTCCTTTATGGAGCAGATGTCGAGCATCTCACGTGACCACTTCCTGTTCTCGACATCCAGAAGAAGCATTCCGCTTGCATCCGAGTAGTCGCAGCAGTGGACTCCGGTCAGCATGTAGTTGATGTAGTCCTTCGGAAGCATGATCTTGGCGATGCGTGCGAAGTTCTCAGGTTCGTTCTTCTTCATCCAGAGGATCTTCGGAGCCGTGAATCCGGCGAATGCGATGTTTGCAGTCAGCTCCGAGAGCTTTTTCCGTCCGATCTTCTCGTTGAGGTATACAACCTCATCCGCAGTCCTTCCGTCATTCCAGAGGATGGCCGGCCGGATCACGTTGTCGTCCTTGTCCAGAGCCACAAGTCCGTGCATCTGGCCACCGCTTCCTATGCCGGCGACTGAAGACGCATCAAACCCATTGAGTAGCTCAGGGATTCCCTCCGTACAGGCCTTCCACCACAGCCCCGGTTCCTGCTCGGACCAGCCGGGATGGGGAAAGATCAGAGGGTAGTCCTTTGACACCGTGTTGAGGATGTTTCCCTTCTCATCCGAAAGAAGCAGTTTTGTGGAAGAAGTTCCAAGATCGATTCCTATGAAAAGCATCAGTTGACCTCCATTTTTACAGTCCTTGTTCCTGACAATGTGCAGGAATATTCATCCGGCTGGCAGGTTCCGGCATAAAGCACCACCTTGCCCTCCTTGACACGTTCACCTTTATCGTTCACCACAAGCAGGCTTTCGGGACGGATGTCCAGTTCGAAACTGTCCGTCTCACCCGACCCCAGGAAGACGCGCCTGAAGGCGACAAGACGCGGATTCACAGGGGCGTTCGGGCTGTCCAGGTTCTGGGCATAGACCTGGATTACATCCTGAGTGTCAACACTGCCGGTGTTTTTCGCAATTAAATGCACTTTCAGACCATCGTCCGCATCACAGACCTTTGCAGACTCAATCTCGACCTTTGAATATGTGAGACCGAATCCGAACGGATACAGCGGTTTTTCCCTGAAGAAACGGTATGTCCTGTCCTTCATGCTGTAGTCGGTGAACTCGGGCATCTTCTCAAGATCGTTCTGGTGGTAGAACGTCACCGGAAGCTTTCCTGACGGGCTGATCTTTCCGAACAGGATGTCTGAGATCGCCCTTCCTCCCATCACTCCCGGATACCAGCCCAGAAGAACGGCATCGGCCTTCTCTCCGGCTTCCTGAAGATCGACGGACGATCCGGCAAGAAGCACTATCACGGTGGGCTTTCCGACCTCAAGGACTTTCTCCATCAGAGTTCTCTGGCACTGAGGGAGAAGCAGGTCGTTCTTGTCTCCGCTCTTGTAGCTGTTGCCCTCATCTCCCTCTTCACCCTCAAGCGTCTCGTCCAGTCCGACGACAAGGACGATGGAATCGGCGGCCTTAGCCATGGAAACGGCCTCGGAGATCCTGTCGTCCGGTCTTGCAAGGTTCTCGACCCTGTCCTTGCACAGGTCGCAACCCTCTGAGAACAGTACCCTTGCCTTGCCCTGAAGCTCGTTCCGGATTCCCTGTAGCACGGTGATATGCCTTGAGGATGTGCCGTAGTAGTTTCCTTTGAGGGCAATGCGGCTGTCGGCGTTCGGACCGATCACGGCAACTGTCTTCAGACTGTCCGGATCGAGCGGAAGAATTCCGTCGTTCTTGAGAAGGACACAGGACTTCTGCGCTGCCTCCAGCGCAACCTGAAGGTGCTCGTCCGACTCCACCACGGTGATGGGGATATCGTCGAAGCAGCTTCCCTCCATGATTCCCAGCATGTATCTGGTGGTGAAAAGCCTCTCGGCGCTCTCACGGATGGTCTTTTCGGAGACAAGGCCCTTCTCGTAGGCCTTCATTACGAATTCATATGTACATCCGCAGTTGAGGTCACAACCCATACCGAGGGCAAGCGACACGCTCTCCTCGGGACAGGAAGTCACCTTGTGGTTATCATGGAAATCCCTGACAGCCCAGCAGTCGGACACATAATGACCCTCGAAGCCCCATTTTCCACGCAATGTCTTTCTCATCAGGTAATCGCTCGCACAGCAGGGCTCGCCGTTGGTCCGGTTGTAGGCTCCCATCACGGCCTCGACCCCGGCGTCCACCAGAGCCTTGAAAGCCGGAAGATATGTCTCGGCCAGATCCTTTTCCGATGCGACAGCGTTGAAGCGGTGCCTGAGGCTCTCGGGGCCGCTGTGGACAGCAAAATGCTTTGCGCATGCAGCCGCCTTCATCACGGAGCCTTCACCCTGGAGGCCTCTGACAAACCGGACACCCAGCTCTGCCGTGAGAAAAGGATCCTCTCCCAGGGTCTCGTGTCCGCGTCCCCATCTCGGATCCCTGAATATGTTGATGTTGGGGGACCAGAACGTAAGACCTTTGTATATGTCCCTGTCACCGCATGAAGATGCGGCGTTGTACTTTGCCCGGCCTTCCGTGGCACAGATCTCGGCCTCGCGGAAGACAAGGTCCGGATCGAATGTGGCGGCCATGGCTATGGCCTGCGGGAATACAGTGGCCACTCCTGCCCTGGCTACCCCGTGAAGGGTCTCGTTCCACCAGTTGTACTCGGGAATTCCAAGCCTCTCTATGGCCGGAGCATTGAAGATCAGCTGGCCCGCCGCCTCGCTCACGGTCATCCTGCTCACAAGTTCATGTGCCTTTTTCCTTGCTTCGTTTCGGTCCATACGCCCCTCTTTCAGCCATACTTTATGATACTTGACGTCCTATCGCAAGGCCAACTGGACAAGCTTGCTGTTTATGCCTGAAAAAGTTGCTCTTTTCCGCATCAACCCTGCAGAGTGAGCATCCGTGCCCCGAAATCTGTTTACATTAATTTTCCTTTATAAATGCAAGACCATGGGGTAGAATGGTTGCATGAACATTCTAATGATAACCAGCGAGGCAGTCCCCTTCTCCAAGTCAGGCGGACTTGCCGATGTTGTGGGAGCACTTCCTCCCGCACTGATCGAAAAAGGCCACGATGCCAGAATTGTTGTTCCCGCATACAACACAAGGCTCGAGGACTCGGGAGAACTGGTCTGCAAGCTTGATGTTCCCATGCTGGACGGGGCCGAACAGGTCCAGATCCGCATGAAGAAGGTCAGGAAAACCATCTACTACTTTGTCTGCCATCCTGTATTCAACGACAGGAAAGGAATCTACGGAGACACAAGCTTCACACCCTACAGCGACAACTTCTTCCGTTTCGCACTGATGAGCAAGGCAGCCCTCCAGTTGTGCGAGACCATCAACTTCAGACCCGATGTCCTGCATGCCCATGACTGGACTGCAGGTCTCGTACCCTATTTCCTCAAGGTCAACAGAAGCCAGTTCTTCAAGGGGACACAGACAATGTTCACCATCCACAACCTTGCATACCAGGGAACATTCCCCAGAATGGACTTCCTGCATGCGAACGTCAGACCCGACGAGAAACTGTTCTCCAACGGTCAGGTGAACATGATACAGGCCGCCCTTGTCTACTCGGACTACATAACGACCGTCAGCCCCACCTATGCGAAGGAGATCCAGACCCCGGAACAGGGCTGCGGACTCGATCCGATACTCACCAAGCGGCGCAACAAGCTCAAGGGCATCGTCAACGGAATCGACATCGATGAGTGGAATCCCCAGAAAGACACCCTCGTCCCCTACCACTTCAGTTCCCAGAGAATGGGTGGAAAGGCAAAGCTCAAGAAGGAGATCCAGCAGCAGCTGGGACTTCCCGTCAGGGCCGATGTACCCCTGTTCGCAATGATCAGCAGACTTGCGGCGCAGAAAGGCTTCGACACCGTTCTCAACTGCCTGGAGTGCATCCTCAACGAGCAGGATGTCCAGTTCGTGATCATCGGCACAGGAGACTCGAACCTCGAGAACAGGCTCCGCGAGTTGGGGGAAAAGCACGACAACCTGTCCGTGAACATCCTGTTCTCGAACAAGATGGCCCATCTGGTGGAGGCGGGAAGCGACTTCTTCCTCATGCCCAGCCGATACGAACCGTGTGGCCTGAACCAGCTCTATTCCCTGCGTTACGGAACAATCCCCATCGCGCATAAGACCGGAGGACTTGCGGATACGATCATAGACGTGGACAAGTTCCCGAAGGAGGGTACGGGACTTCTTTTCGAAAACCTCTGCGAATACGAGATAGTGAAGCATGTGCACCGCGCAGGCGAACTTTACAGACAAAAGGAAGGTGCTGATTCCTTCGACAAGATCAGACAGCGTGCGATGAGCCAGGACTTCTCCTGGTCCGCGTCCGCTGACGAATACATAAGCGTATACAAAAAGCTTACGAACAGAACGAATAGAACAACAGGAGAGACCAAATGAGCAGACCAAAAGTAGTAGCTATCATTCTCGGTGGAGGAAAAGGCACCAGACTGTTCCCGCTGACAGCGGACAGAGCAAAGCCCGCAGTGCCTTTTGCAGGAAAATACAGGTTGGTGGACATCCCCATCTCGAACTGCATCAACAGCGGATATACAAAGATCTATCTGCTGACACAGTTCAACTCAGCCTCTCTTCACAACCACATCGCACGAACCTATGTCTTCGACCAGTTCAACTCAGGTTTCGTACAGATTCTCTCTGCAGAGCAGACATACAGCAGCGAGTCATGGTATCAGGGAACCGCGGACGCCGTCAGAAAGAACCTCAAGCACTTCCATGACCAGGAAGCCGACTACTACCTGATCCTCAGCGGAGACCAGCTGTACAGAATGGACTTCTCCAAGATGCTCCAGAGACATATCGAATCCGGCGCCGAGCTCACCGTCGCAGCAAAGACTATCTCAAGAGAAGAGGCAACCGGTCTCGGAATCATGAAGACCGACGACAAGGGAATGATCACACAGTTCCTGGAGAAGCCGGCACCTTCCCTGGACATCACGGATTACAAAGTCAATGCCAAATACCTCAAGGACTCCCTCGGAGAGGATCCCAACAGGAGCAACGAGTACCTTGCCTCGATGGGAATCTACATCTTCACGGCAAAGACAATGGAAGACGCCCTCGACAACGACAAGACCGACTTCGGAAAGGAGATCATCCCCGACCTTACAAAGGACAAGCCTGTCGCATCATACCTGTTCAACGGCTTCTGGGAGGACATCGGAACGATCAAGGCCTTCTACGAGACAAACCTCGACATCGCCAGCATCCACCCCAAGTTCAACTTCTACGATGAGGACATGCCGATCTACACACACAGAAGGCACCTGCCGGCATCCAAGGTCAACTTCAGCAACATAACAAGCTCGCTGACATCCGAAGGCTGCATCATCACCAACGCCTACATTGTCAACTCCATCATCGGTGTACGCACCATCATCGAAAGCGGTGCATCACTCGACGGAGTCTACTGCATGGGTGCCACATTCTATGAGAACGAAGCACAGAAGGCTGAGAATGCAAAGAAAGGAATCCCCAACCTGGGTATAGGAAAAGGCTCGATCATCAAGAAGGCGATCATCGACATGAACGCCAGAATCGGAGACGGCTGCAGAATCGGAATCGATGACATCCAGAGGAAGGAAGGCGACTTTGGCGATTACTCCATACATGACGGAATCATCGTAATCAACAAAGGAGTCTGCATCCCCAACGGTACAGTCCTTTAAATGATCACTATTCCCGGAAACAGGAAGTGGACAACAGCAACGCCCAGGGTAGCGAAACCCAGGGCGTTTCTTTTTCCGTTGTTGTACTCCAGCACAGTCTCCGTCTTGCTCATGTTCTTGAGGAAATAGAGAAGCACGATCACAATGTTTGCGGCCGGAAGGACATCGCCCAGAATCACAGGCCCCGGGGAAATCGGGAACGCAACGATCGCGGCGGCGATCAGAAGTCCCGATGCCAGATATACGGTTCTCACCAGCTTGCGTGAAGTGTACAGAGTCTTGAGGTTGATCAGGAACAGAAACGTGGTTCCGTACTTGTCAACCAGAAGCAGTCCCGAGGACAGGACGAGAAACAAGACTGACAGCAGATAGAACTGTACCATACCCTACATTTAACCAAAATGAGTTAAATATCGCAACCGTTTATGATATCATGAAAGCCGTGAAGGGACTTGAATCATTCAACAGAAGACATACTCTGCCGGCAGTTCTGCTGTTTGTCTTGCTTACCGTTGCTCCTCTGGCAATGGCAGTCCGTTCCCTCTACCCTTCCGTCATCCACGCATTCCAGGACAAAGGCACCCTGACAGCACTGGGATACAGGATCCTGTTCGCCTGTTCCTGCACTTTGGCGAGCATTGTACTTGCACTCCCGGGTGCATACATCTTTGCCCGTCTGCGCTTCCCTCTCAAGGGATTCCTGAAGGCATTGTGCCTTCTGTGTCTCACAGTTCCGTTGTCCGCAGAAGTATCATCTATTGAAATAATTGGATCATTGACAGGTTTCAGGCCACCGTTCGAGCTTTTCAACAGCGCCGCCGCACTTGTTTTCACCAACGTCCCGTTTGCCGCTCTGATCGTCTCCAGCTACTGGAGAACAATCGACGACAGCCTTATCGACAGCGCAAGAACACTTGGCATCGGAAAGTTCCAAGTCTTTTTAACCGTCACTCTGCCCTATCTCAGATGCGCAATCAGAGGTTCTGCCTCCCTTATCTTCATCAGAGCCCTGTCATTCAGCCTTGGGATCAATCCTCTTCTTGCTTTTGTCATCTCCGTTCCGGCCGTCGCAGTTTTCTGCCGTGCATTCTTCGGATGCAAAAGAGACACAGAAGTCCGTGCAAGTCTCAGCCAGGTCAGACCCGGCAGGTTCCTGTCCAACGTCCTTCTGGTCATCTACTGTCTTTTCCTGCTCTGCATCACTATGGCAGGTCCGGGCATGCTGTTCTACAGGGTCCTTTTCTCTGAGGGACACTTTTCAACAGCACCCTACACCAGTCTGATATCAGGCATACGAAGCAACGGATTCGCCGATTTGACGGGCCTTGCAATCATTCTGGCAAGCGCTCTGGTGGCGACTGTCATCGCCTCAAGGGTTGTGTTTGCCTCTAAGCATCTGGGCTTCCCAGTTTTCATCGTCCTGATCGGCCTTGCCGCAGGACAGGACCTCATTCGCACAGGCTATCTTGAACTGATGACGCTTCTGCCCGGTCTACCGGGAATCCTGCCTGTTGTCCTCACTGAAACAACATTCCTTGTCCCGATTGCCGCAATAGTTATGCTGCCCCGTTTCAGATCCACGGATATCCGGCTCGGACAAGTTGCCTCCACACTGGGAAGCACGTCAGGCAGAGCTTTCAGAACCACAGTCGGAAGACTGCTTCTCACCTGTGAATGCGCAGCGTTTCTCATCTGCTCTGCAATCATGCTCGGTTCCCTGAATGGTCAGGACCCGGCCTTCATATCCGTTCTCACTGCAATTAGCTTCATCATGCTGCTTGTAGGCAGCAGTCTACTAAGGAAGGTGCACGATGTCTGACAAACCTCTTCTGATATGCGAAAACATCAAAAAGGCCTGTTCCAAGCTGAATCTCGAGTTTGACTTCTCCGTCAACGAAGGCGATCTGGTATCCGTCATCGGTCCGTCAGGCAGCGGAAGAACCAGCCTTCTGAGGCTGATTGCCGGACTCGACAGACCTGACAAGGGAAACATCCTCATCAGGGACACCGATGTCACCGGCATGGATCCAGAGAAGCGCAAGGTTGCGTACATTCCAGCCGACTATGCTCTGTTTCCGAACATGAACGTAGACCAGAACATCGGCTATCCCATGAAGACGCGAAAGCTGTCAAAGGACGAGATCGCCGCACAGACCAGAAACCTTCTGGATCTGGTACATCTGGAAGGCCATGACAGAAAGCATCCTTCCGAGCTCTCCCCTTCCGAGAAATTCAAGGTGGCACTTGCAAGGGCCCTTGCCTCCCAGCCGGACATCCTTCTTCTGGACGAGATTCTTTCCGGCCTTGACTCCAAGGATCGCCATGCTCTTAGAAACGAGATCCGCGAAATCCAGAAGACCACAGGAACCACCACTCTGTTTGTGACAAACAGCCGGGAAGAGGCTCTGAGCGTCTCCGACCGCATGATTCTTCTCAACGAAGGCCACATCGAGCAGACAGGTACACCCGAAGAGGTCTACAGACGCCCGGTTTCCGAGTTCTCCGCCCGCTTCATGGGAGAATGCAACATCCTTCCCTACGACATCATCCTCAAGACTCTGAGAGTCCCCGAGACAGAGCGCTCAAAGGTCATCTACCAGTGTTACGGTCCCGAGCACAGACTTCTGTTCAGACCCGAGGACATGGTGGTCAACGACATGCCCGGCCTGCCCTTCCCCGAGTTCTTCCCCCACCTGAGGTTCGAGAACGCCAGAATCACCCGCGTGGAGTACATCGGAAAGGAATACCTTGTCACAGCCGTATACGATGACCTTGTAATCAAGGTCTACACCGTCTACAAGCCGGCATCCGACAGCATAACAGCCGGAATCAGAATGACCAAGATCCTCGAGTTCAACGACGGCCGCCTTATCCGCCACTGATGAATCAATCGATAACGTATCGTTCATAAAAAAGGCCGCCACATTTCTGTAACGGCCTATGAAAGCAATTCGATATTATCAGCTCTTTTTCTTCGGAGCCTTTCTTGCGCTCTTGTCTGCCCAGAGGCTGTTGAGGACCTCGAGTTCCTGTTCCTCTGTGAGCGGATGGTACTCGTTGAGTCTCTCGGTCTTTCTGACCTGAAGGACCTTGCCTGTAAGCAGCTTGAAGATATCGCAGTATCCGTCTGAGGCGTGCTCAAGGGCCTCTGCCTTGGATCTGCTGGTGCTCTTCTCAAGCTCGAGCTTCTTCTTGTCGGCCCTGAGAGCCTTTCTCTTCTCGTTGAACTCAGCCCTGACCTCTTCGGTTGCATCCTTAGGAGTCTTGGCCTTCTTGATCTCCGCATCGACAGCGGCGATCTTCTTTTCAAGTCCCGGTTCTGCGTTGATGAAGTCGTCACAGCTCTTGGCTGAGATCTTGGCGACTCTCATGACGAATCTCGGGCTTATGCGCTTTTTGGCATTGCGGAGGTTGAGCTCTTCGGAAAGATCGTCCTCCTCTCCGTCATCCTCTTCCTCGACAAAGTCATCGTCGCCGGTGACAACATCCTCTGCAGGAACGGGCTCGGGTGCCGGTGTCGGCTCTGGAGCAATCTCGACCTTTTCTTCGACAGGCTCGGGCTCCGGCTCAGGTTTCTTCTCCTCGACAGGTGCCGGTTTGGCAGGCTTTGCAGGTTTCTCAACCTTCTTCTCCTCCACTACAGGAGCTGTGTTCTCCACAGACTTAAGATCAGGCACTGCCGTCTGCTTCTTCTTCGGATGGAGGAGATTGAACAGCTTGCTGTGGCGCGGCTCTGCGACCTTTGTTCCCTTCTTCGCTTTCTTTCCTGTGGGGGCCAGTTCCGGCTCGTTGGTCTTGGCCTGTGCCCTGAGGAGAGCCTCACGCTCGATGCGTGTCATCTGCACACCGTTGAAGGTCACGAGATAGTCTTTACCCTTATCTCTCTTCTTCGATCCGAGTTTGATAACTTTGTTTTTCTTCGACATAAAGAGCTCCAATTAGTGGTGTTACCCATAATGATATACCACAATTTATGTTTTTCAAACCAAAGTTTTGCAAAAACAAGTAACTGAATCGACTCAAGAGAGTTTCATATCCTTAATGTTCTGGATTTCATCCCTGAGCACAGCCGCCCTTTCGAACTCAAGATCCTTGGCAGCCTGGAGCATCTCGGACTCAAGTTCCTTGATGTATTTCTTTCGTTGTGCGGGGTCCAGAAGGTTGTATCCGGCCTTTCGTATGGAGATGTCCTGCCTCTCATCATCGGCGGCATCCTCCCTCTCCCGTTCGAGGATGTCCTCAACAGCCTTGACGATGGACTTCGGAGTAATGTTGTGCTCCTTGTTGTAGGCACTCTGGATCGCCCTTCTCGCCCTTGTCTCGTCAATGGCCTCACGAATGGCGTCGCTTATCTTGTCGGCATACATGATCACCCGGCCGTTGACGTTTCTGGCAGCTCTTCCGATTGTCTGGATCAGGGATGTTGCGCTTCTTAGGAATCCGATCTTGTCGGCATCCAGAATGGCAACAAGGGCAACCTCCGGCAGGTCCAGACCCTCTCTGAGAAGGTTGATTCCCACCAGGACATCGAATTCCCCCGCCCTGAGTTCCTTGAGGATCTCGACACGCTCGATCGTCTCGACCTCCGAGTGCAGATAACGCACGCGCACGCCTTTTGAAGCGAAGAAGTCGGAGATGTCCTCGGCCATCTTCTTGGTAAGAGTCGTTACAAGAACCCTCTCGTGGTTTGCAGTGCACTTTCTGATCTCTCCGAAGAGATCCTCGATCTGACCCTCCGTTCCCTTGACGGTGATTTCCGGATCCAGAAGTCCCGTAGGCCTGATGACCTGGGAGACCATCTGTGAGGAAAGCGATTTCTCAAGCTTTCCGGGAGTTGCGGAGACGAAGATCCTCTGTCCTGTGACATGGTCGAACTCGTCGAACTTCAGGGGTCTGTTGTCCAGAGCCGACGGGAGACGGAACCCATACTGGACAAGATTCGCCTTTCTGGAGTGGTCTCCTTCGTACATGGCACCTATCTGGGGAAGAGTGACATGGGACTCGTCTATGAATGTCAAAAAATCAGGCTGGAAATAATCAAGCAGCACCGCAGGCCTTTCTCCAGGCGCCCTGTTGGAAAGAGGTCTGCTGTAGTTCTCTATTCCCGGGCAGTATCCGATCTCCTGAAGCATCTCCAGGTCATACTCGACCCTTGTCTTGATACGCTCGGCCTCAACAGGATGGCCAGTGTTGATGAAGTACTCGTACTGGCTTTCCATCTCGCTTCGGATACGGCCAATGGCGGCAATCACCTGCTCCTTGGGCATGACGAACTGCTTGGCAGGATACAGAGTGAAGCTGTCCTGCTTGTCCTGCTTCTCACCGCTGATGGGATCGAACCACTGGATGCTCTCTATGGTGTCCCAGTCAAGCGTGATCCTCACTGCGTTGTCCAGATAAGGCGGGCAGATCTCGATGATGTCGCCGTGGACACGGAAGCAGCCGCGGGTAAGGATCATGTCGTTCCTTTCATACTGCATCCTGACAAGCTGCTCCAGCTCCGCCCTGTGGTCGAACACCTGGCCGGTTCTGAATACATGGGTCATGTCCCTCAGGGAAACCGGGTTTGCAAGGCTGAAGATGCATGACACAGTGGCCACGACAATGACATCCCGTCGCTCCATCAGGGAGAACGAGGCGGAAAGGCGCATCCTGTCTATCTCTGCATTGACATCGGCATCCTTCTCTATGTAGAGGTCCTTGCCGGGCACATAGGCCTCGGGCTGGTAGTAATCGTATGTCGAGACAAAGTACTCCACCCTGTTTTCCGGGAAGAACGACTTGAATTCCCTGTACAGCTGGGCGGCCAGGGTCTTGTTGTGTGAGAGAATCAGCGTGGGGCGCTGGACCTTCTCAATGATCTTGGCCATGGTGAAGGTCTTTCCTGATCCCGTGACTCCCTTGAGCGTCTGAAACCTGTCACCCTCCAGAACACCCTCTGCAAGCTTGTCGATGGCCTGCTGCTGGTCTCCGGAGACATCGAACGGAGCATGCACCACAAACGGCTTGGCCTTCCACTGGACAGGACCGTGGACGTTGTAGACAAGATCTCCGCCCCATGATGCATCCACCTCGCCGGTTCCGGGACCGTCCGGACCGGGATGGAAACGCATCTTCTGGACTTCACCCTTCTCAGGGATCTGGAATTTGAATGGCTCGGAGGGATATCTGTTTTCAGGCATGGTTATCTGTTGATCCACCTCAGGTTCTCTTCCGTTCTTTCAACAAGACTGACCTGAAGTCTGAGAGTCGTACCGTTACGGTCTATTGTAACAGGAACGACATCTCCCGGCCTGGTGTTGGAAAGAGCGGTGAACAGGTCGCTGTAGTCGGAAACGGATACCCCGTTGATTTCCGTAATGACATCTCCACCCAGATAGATGACCGACGATCCATAGCGGACCTGCTGAGTTCCGGCCTTCAGTCCGGCCTGGTCTGCATGACCGCCCGGAACAATCTGGCTGACCAGAAGACCGCTGGAAACCTTGAGCGAGGCATAGTCGACTATGGCCTGCGAAAGCTGCACGGGAACTATGTCCAGCCATCCCCTGCTGACCTTACCGAAGTTTACAAGGTCGTTGACCGATGCGGCCGCCGTGTTGGATGCTACGGCAAAATTCATTCCCTGGCTGTTTCCGCTTGCGTTGTAGATCGACGTATTGATACCGATGACCTGTCCTGCGGTATTGAGAAGGGGACCTCCCGAGTTGCCGGGGTTGATGGGTGCGCTCGTCTGGATCATTCCGAGAAGGACATTGCCCTTCTCATCCCTGATTGGGCGGCTGAGTCCTGATATGATTCCGGTCACCATTGTCCTGTCGTAACCGAACGGGTTTCCAATCGCGATGACCTTCTGTCCTACCATGAGGGAATCAGAGTCTCCGAATGAGAGCACGCTGATCTCGGATCCCGGAAGCGGAGCGATCTTTATGACCGCAATGTCGTTCTCCTTGTCGGAACCCAGAAGCTGTGCCTCATATACCGTTCCGTCATGGAGGGAGACCGTGATTATAGAGGCTCCCTCGATCACATGGTTGTTTGTGACGATCAGGCCTTCCTTTGAGATGAAGAATCCCGATCCGGTGTCGCTCTGCGGAACGGCATCGAAGTATGAGGAATCGTCAGTGACCTGGGTCTCGATATGGACAACGGCCTTGTTTCCCGTCTCGAAGATGCTTATGTTCTGAAGCTCGTCGTCGCTGTAGGTCCAGGCTCCGCGATCTCCCACAAAGAGAGTCACGCCGGAATCTCCGTAGTAGATATTGTCCACAGGAACACCCGCCATCTCCAGCAGGCCCTTCTCTCCGTATTCGTTGATGACTTCCTTCAGGGCCTTTCGGAGCTCCTGGACCCGCTGTTTCGATGAAAGCGCACCTGTCCACCTGACAAGAATGATGCCGACGAATGCGGCAGCCACCACAGAGACAGCGATAATTAAAATCATCAGAACACGCTTTCTGGCCTTCATACTACCTGAATACTACTCCATATCATCGGCATTGCCAACTCGGCTCGGAGGATTGCAGCCTTCGAACAGGCAGTTGAGTCCTGCGGCCTTGGATGCATAGTCGAGGATGCGGGAAACATCGTCCGTTTCAAGTCCTGCGATATTCCCCATGAAACCGTTTCTTTCCAGCCATGCCATGACGGCTCCGTCGAACGTGTCTCCGCAGCCAATGGTGTCCACAACCTCTCCTGCTTTGAAACATGGAGCGTCCACGCGGAACGTCTTTTTCCCCTTCTGATACCATGTGGAGCCTTCGGCGCCTCTTGTGACAATCAGACTTCCCTTGCAGATGTCTAGAAGCCTTTTCTCAGCTTCAGACTGCTCCATATCGGGAAAAAGATAGCAAAGGTCCTCGTCGCTGACCCTGACCAGTTCGCAATCGGAGGCAAGGTTCAGGATCATCTTCCTGTATGAATCAGGATCCCTTACCATTGACGGACGGGCGTTCACATCAAGGAACTTGTCCGGCTTCTTCTCTATGGTCTCTATTGCAGGCACAATTGCATCGCATCCGGGTTCCATCAGAAGTGAGATAGAGCCCAGAAACACCATGTCGATGTCCCCTTCGCTGGAGAATGCCATGGAAAGTTCCTCTTTTGTCAAGGAAGAGGCTGCCGTCCCCTTGTAATCGAACACATAAGTCGCCTTGCCTTCCTTGTCCAGGACCGCCTTGCTGCAGAGCGTAGGCTCCTTTGCGTTGCACAGGATGGGATCGAAAAGGACACCGTTGTCTATCATCCTCTCCAGGATCGTAAGACCATAGCAGTCGCTTGAGACCTTGCCGAAATACGTGACGGGAGCACCCAGTCTTGAGGCGGCCAGGGCCGCGTTGAACGCACAGCCTCCGATCAGTTCCTTTCCATTTACCCTGTCTATAAGGGATTCACCCACAACTGCTATCATCTTGCCCTCCGGAGCAACCAATATTATAGCACAACCGACGCTACTATATAGAGCATTCCGCCCGATTATGGTAATATCTGCACAGACCCTTAGAGCTCCTTTGAAAGAGCAGTGGAGGTAAACATGAGCGAAGACATCAGGACCAATGTCCCTGAGGAAACTGAGGAGAAGGCTTCCCTAAATTTCATAGAGAAGATCATCGAGGACGACCTTGCAAACGGAAGGGTGCCGAACAACACAATCGTGACCCGCTTCCCTCCCGAGCCTAACGGATACCTGCATGTCGGACACATCAAGAGCATCTGCCTGAATTTCGGCCTTGCGCAGAAATACGGCGGAGTCTGCCATCTCAGACTTGACGACACGAACCCGGCAAAAGAGGACATGGAGTACATCGACTCCATCAAATCCGACATCAGATGGCTCGGATTCGACTGGGGCAAGCATGAGTACTATGCCTCGGACTACTACGACAAGCTTCACGAGATTGCCATCAACCTGATCAAGGAAGGCCTCGCCTACGTGGACGGACAGACCCCGGAACAGGTCAAGGAGAACCGCGGAACCCTCACCACCCCGGGAAAGAACAGCCCGGACAGGGACAGGAGCATTGAGGAGAACCTCAGGCTCTTCAAGGAAATGGGCGAAGGCAAGTACCCGGAGGGAAAATACCTTCTCAGGGCCAAGCTGGACATGGCAAGCCCCAACATCAACATGAGGGACCCCGCCCTGTACAGGATCAAGTTCGCCGAGCATCCCAGAACCGGGAACAAGTGGTGCATCTACCCGATGTATGACTTCACACACCCCATCTCCGATGCGATCGAAGGCATCACCCACTCCATCTGCACCTTGGAGTTCGAGGACCACAGACCCGCCTACGACTGGGCCTGCTCCATCGACGGCATAGACCACACACCGCATCAGTACGAGTTCGCAAGACTGAACATCAACTATTTTGTCATGAGCAAGCGCAAGCTCCTGAACCTGGTCCAGCTCGGAATTGTGAGCGGATGGGACGACCCCAGAATGCCCACCATCAGCGGAATCAGACGCCGCGGATACTCGCCGGAGTCCATGAAGGATTTCGTCTCCCGTGTCGGCGTAGCCAAAGTCGAGTCAGTTGTGGACTACTCCCTCATGGAGTTCTGCGTCCGCGAGGACCTCAACAAGCGTGCAAAACGTGTCATGGCCGTCCTCGACCCGATCAAGCTCGTCATCGACAACTACCCCGAGGACAAGGTCGAGTTCTTCGAGATCGAGAACAACCCCGAGGACGAGACCGCCGGAAAGCGCAAGATGGCCTTCTGCAAAGAGCTCTACATCGAGCGTGAGGACTTCATGGAGGTTCCGCCCAAGGGATATCACAGACTTTACATCGGAAACGAGATCCGCCTGAAGACAGCCTACTACGTCAAGGCCACAAGTTGCGAGAAGGATGCCGACGGAAAGGTCACAGTTGTCCACTGCACCTACGATCCTGAGTCCCGCGGAGGCGAGACCCCGGACGGAAGAAAGGTCAAGGGAACAAGCCACTGGGTCAGCGCAAGGCACGCCATCGACGGAGAGGTCAGACTCTACGACAAGCTATTTGCAACCGAGTACCCCGGCGGAGAGACAGGCAACTACCTGGACGACCTGAATCCGGATTCGCTCATTGTCCTGCAGAACGCGAAGCTCGAGCCTTGGCTTGCGGATGCAAAACCCGGCGACTACCTGCAGTTCATGAGAAGCGGATATTTCACACCTGATTACGACAGCACCCCGGAGCACCCGGTATTCAACCGCACGGTGACACTGAAGGACTCCTGGGCAAAACAAAAGGCCAAGATGGGTCTGTAATACCCAACCTGGCCCTTAATCAGAGGACTGGCCGCAAGGTCAGTCCTTTTTCTTCGGATCAAGATCCTCTTCGTTCCAGAAGAAGTCTGTGCTGTCCTCCCTGGATCTTGCAGGCTTGAACGAATCGTATCCGTAGGGCTTTCTGGAGGGCTTGCGGTTGTCCGTGTTTTCCCTGCGCTGATAATCCTTCTTCTCACCATATGACCTGGGGCGGTCCGACCTGTTGAACGAACGCTCCCTGTCTAAGCTTCTTTCACCGTAGTTCCTCTCTCCACGGCCCCTTTCTCCACGGCTTCTGTCTCCATAGGATCTCTCGCCGTAGCTTCTGTCCTCGCTGTATCTCGGGCGGTCGTCACGGTCGCGGGCGTAGGACCTGTCGTCCCTGTCACGCCTTTCCTGGCGGTATGGTCTGTCCTGATACGGTCTGTCATGATATGGTCTGTCGGAGCCGTACGGTTTGTCGTATGAAGATCTTCTGGGCCTCTCATCCCTTTCGTATCTGTCGCTTCTGTCGTATGAGCGCTCGGATCTCGGCCTGTCCTCATCGTATCTTCTTCTGTCCGAAGAATACCTGTCGCCCTGTTTCCTGTCGGAATATCGTCTTTCCGAAGGTTTTCTGTCATACGGCTTCCTGTCGTACGACTTCCTTTCATAAGGTTTTCTCTCGCCTCTGTCGTCAGACCTTCCTTTGGTCTGCTGTCTGCTGTCCGAACCCTTTTCGGACTTCTTCTCTGGCTCGCTCCAATCCAGTGAGAGCGAATCGTCATCAAATGCCATCATCCAACTCCTGACCGTGCCTGCACGGCCCTTCACGAATCCCGGTGCAGCGAATGCTCCGGTAATCTCTTTTATGCTCAGTCCTCTGAGCTTTCTCTTGTCCATCTGGAACGAACCGAGGTTCGTCGAGAACAGGATGATTCCCGTTTTCTTCAGCAATCCGAACAGATTCCTGATCCAGACAGCATAATCGCGCGCAACATCGAAATCGCCGTCCATCTTCCTGCTGTTGGAGAAGCTGGGCGGGTCGAATATGATGATATCATACTTGAGGTTCTTTTCAAGCGCATCGGCCACAAAGCGGCCCGCATCCATGCAGATGCACCTGTACATCTCCCCTGAGTAACCGTTTGCAAGAAGGTTCTCCTCTGCCCATCTGGTATATGTGGCGGACATATCCACGCTGGTCACGGAATTTGCGAGTCCGGATGCGGCATAGACGGAGAAGCTTCCCGTGTATGAGAAAAGGTTCAGGACATCGGCATTGGCACTTCTTTCCCTGATAAGCTGCCTTGTCCTGGCATGGTCCAGGAAAAGCCCTGTGTCCACATAGGAAGTCAGATCCACTGAAAACATAAGCCCATTCTCGTGCACCGTGGTCTTCACTGCCTCAAGCTCGGTCTTCTCATGCTGCTCGCGCTCCGCCCTTCTGTTCCTGACGGCGTAGACCACGTTCTCCTTCTGCAGATACAGCATTCGTGAGCATATGTCCAGAAGAGTCTCTTTTTCCTCGTCGGAAAGCGGCACCTCTCCGTAGTCGGTGACCTTGGCGTACTTGCCGTAGATGTCCACGGTTACCGGATACCTTGAAAGGTTCCTGTCATAGACACGGAAACAGTCGGTCCCCTGCGGCAGAAGCTCGTGCCTCAGAGTCTGTGCGTTGTTCTTGAGTATCTTACCAAGATCCTTGTCCATGAAATCCATAACCGCTTTTTCCTTTTTCCCAACGCAGTATATATGGTAAAATGGAAAAAGGAAAGACTGACCGGGGGACCGTAATCCCCCCCCAACCCGGAGATTGAGATGCCTTACATAGATACCCCGGAGCAACACGATTTCCTGAGCGACATCCAGGCTCGGAGAGGTGGTGCCCAGATAGGATACAGAACATTCTCTACATTCTATGCGGACACGGACGGCAACATCTGTGACCGTGGTGTCTTCCTTTATGAATGTGATGGCCTATTCTGGTTCGAGGACTTCGAGAACGAACCCACTTTCCTGGGTTTCAAGCTCCCCATAAAGCGCTTCGAACAGAAGTATGAGAAATTCGAGTCCTCATTCTCCCCTGCCGACGTTACGTCAATCAGAAAGGTCGTCAAGGCCAGTGCCCGCCGTTGCGCCCGCGGGGATTTTTCCATAGACAGGCTCAGGACTGCAAATCCTGTGCTGTCGTTCTTCCGGGAAACGGTATACGAATTCAGTCTTGCCGACGGCAAAGCTCTGTTCTTCAGCCTGATTGACAAGACCGTTCCGAACATGATCATCAACAGCAGAAACAATAATAGAACATAGGAGAGAGAAAATGGGTGTATTCAAAGCCTACGATATCCGAGGAGTCTACAACAAGGATTTCAACAAGGAAACGGCATACAAGGTAGGATTCTTCCTTCCGAAACTTCTGCCGTGCAAGTACGTCGTCGTCGGTCGTGACATCAGACTCACAAGCGACGAGATCTTCGAGAATCTCTGCAAGGGAATCAACGACGCAGGAGTAGACGTCTGGAACATCGGCCTTGCAACAACACCGATGGTCTATTTCGCCACAGTCTACCTCAAGGCTGATGCTTCTGTGCAGATCACAGCCAGCCACAACCCGAAAGAGTACAACGGCATGAAGATCTCCAGAACAAACGCGATCCCCGTCGGAGGAGACACCGGACTGAAGGATCTTGAGAAGATGGTCAACGAGCTCGAGGTCAAGCCCGTCGCTGCCAGAGGCAAGATCATTGAAAAGGACATCCACGATGCATATCTGGAATTCCAGAAGAAGTTCCTGCCGGACATGAGCCAGCTCAACATCACGGTCGATGCTTCCAACGGAATGAGCAACCTCTACGTCAAGGATCTGTTCGGCGACCATGCAAAGTACATCAACGACACTCTGGACGGAACTTTCCCCGGCCATGAGCCCAACCCGCTCGAGGTCGAGAACTGCAAGCAGATCATGGAAGCTGTCAAGAAGAACGGTTCTGACTGCGGAGTCATCTACGACGGTGATGCAGACAGAGTCATGTTCATCGACGAGCGCGGCCGCTTCATCCAGCCCGACTACGTGACAGCCGTAATCGGAAAGTACTACCTTTCAAAAGAGAAAGGATCGGTTCTTGTCGACATCAGAACATCACGTTCCACAACAGAGTATCTTGAGAAGCTGGGCGCCACCGACATCTACATCTGGAAGGTCGGACATGCATTTGCAAAGATGAAGATCCGCGAGAAGCACTGTGTATTCGGCGGAGAGCTTGCAGGACACTACTACTTCCGCGACTTCTACAACTGCGACAGCGGACTGCTTGCATCGCTTCTGGTGCTCCAGACAGTCGCTCAGCTCAAACGCGAAGGCAAGACCCTTGGCCAGCTCGTTGACGAGATCATCGCCTATGCAAACAGCGGAGAGATCAACTTCAAGCTCGAGCAGAAGGACGAGGCGATTGATGCGCTGTACAAGAAGTACTCAGCCCTTAACCCAACCAAGATCATGGACTTCGACGGCTACAGAATCGAGTTCCCGACATGGTGGTTCAGTGTCAGAAAATCCAATACCGAGCCTTACCTCAGAATCGTTTCCGAGGCAAAGACAGAGAAGGAGCTGGAAGAAAGGCTTGCCGATCTCAAAGCCATCATCGGTCAGTTCAGCTGACAACAGCCTGACACAACTTAAATCAACAGGGTGTTCGAGAAGTTCATCAACCAGAACAGACCGAACACCCTTTTTGTTTGCCTACCATAACCCTGTTTAAAGTGGTTGTGGATGTATCTCTCACCTCCGAATCTGAAGACTTGCCACCAAAATCCCTGTTCTCTGTGTTTTGGGATGCAGGTTTTTGCTTTGATTCTTGGGTCTTTGCATCCATTTTCGTTGTTCTTGGCAAAAAGGGTGGCATAAATATGCCAGCCTTTGCCACCGAAAACAGAGACTTGGCTTGTTTGGGATGCAATGAATTGTTTTTCCTTGCCACCATTTTCCATCAAAACCTTTGATGTGGATGCAAACACTCATTGATTCAGTCTCATTTGTGCATACCAAACCATGGTTATTGCCTGAAATGGATGCAGGCTTGCTTTTGTGA
>JBGVBT010000009.1:0-5713 GCA_045225895.1 Sphaerochaetaceae bacterium | reverse complement strand
CATGTCCTGACCAAGCTTGGTCTTTCTGAACCAGACGATGAAGAGGCACAGCAGAGCAACAACAGCGAATGTCATGACAGGAATCTTAATTCCACCGAATCTGATGGCAAGAAGGTTGTCCAGGGACTGTCTCATTGAAAGAAGGCTGACGGTGTTTCTGATACCGTATCCTCTGGGGAGAATGATGCTCGAGTGGACGATCGGGATGATCGCACCCATGGCATAGAGAACGATCAACTGGTAGATACCGTTGATGAAGTAGTTCATGATGTATCCGGTGATCATCTCTCTTCCGCGGGCAAGGTTCATGATCTTTCCGCAGATAACACCAAGAAGAACCGAGATGGGGATGGATATGATCATTGCAAGGATCATTCCCGGGATTCCCCAGATCTGCCAGTCGGAGACGAGGATCAGACCGATCTCACCGGCCATGGCACCCAGCGTCATACCGAAGTTCAGACCCATACCGGCCATGATGGGGATCAGGAGGCTGAGGATCAGGAAGCTGTTTCTGGCGATTCTGGTGATGATCTCTGCAAGCAGATAGTTGAGAGAGAAACCCGAAATCGGAATACAGACCGCACAGATCACAATGAACATGAACGGAACAGTGTTGTTCCTGAACAGGCTCCAGATCTTTGAACCGAAACTCTTGTTGTTGCTCATCTGGACACCTCCGACTTTCTTGTGAGGGCGTAGATGATCATTCCGTTGGAGGCGATGACTCTGATGACCTCACTCATGTCCATGTGGATCATCGAGTTCATGACTGTAGGAGTCATGGTGACGATACCCTGGAACAGGAAGGTTCCGATGATGACGTTCGTGATTGTAGCCTTGTTGACGGTGGCTCCTCCGATCAGGATTGCGGAGACAGCCGGAAGCGCCATGTTGAACGGTGCCATGTACAGCTGGATGAATCCGAAGCCCTGCTCGTATACGAGGATACCGATGGCTCCGAGCCATGTTGAAAGGATGACGCTCAGAAGTCTTGTCCTGTCGATGTTGATTCCGGCAGCTCTTGCGAAGTTCGGGTTTGAACCCACGGCAGTCATTGCAGTACCGGTTTTGGTGTGCAGGAATGCCCAGATACCGAAAGCCAGGACCGCGAAGAACAGCAGCGATCCGACTGGAATCGAAAGATGTCCGATGTTGATCTGAAGGAAGTTGGCAAGTGCGCCGTTGTAATATCCTTCAAGGGAGATTGTAGTTCTCAGACCCTTACCTGCGTAACCCCAGACCATGTTCGGGCTGTGGTATGGAAGAAGGAGCCACATCATGCACATCAGGGAGACCGATGAGAAACCGACGTAGGTTGCGATCATCATCTCCCCGCCCTTGATCTTGTTCAGCAGGAAGCCGTACAGAGCTCCGAGAATCAGAGCGAACGGTGTGGCGAACAGAACGGCAACCCAGAAGCTTGCAAAGCCGGTGGCGCCGACTTCGATTGCCAGGGTTCCGCCAAGCAGACCTGCGATGATTCCAAGAGGCAGGCCGAAATTGAGTCCGCATCCGGAGTGGATCATAGGGACCATGGAGAGGACCAGGACAGCGTTCCAGCTGAAACGGTTCAGAGTGTTGCTCAGCTGAGTGAAGAAATTGGCACCCACGAACGGAGCCATTATGAATAACAGAAGGAGGAATCCGGCGATGATGAGTCTGGGAAGGCCGAAAGACCTGGCAAAGGCTCTGATTCTGTCGACAACCGGATTTCCGCTTGATCTTACAAGTTCAGACATGTCCCCTCCTTTACCTGACGTTGCTGATCATGAGGCTTCCGAACTCTTCGGAAGGTCTGTCAGCAGGAAGAATTCCGGAGATCTTTCCACCGGAAACAATGGCTATTCTGTCGCAGATGAAACGGAGCTCCTCGAGCTCTGAGGAGATCATGACAACGGTGACTCCGCTTTCTCTGTTGAACTGCTTCAGGGCATCAAGGACCAGGGCCTTGGCTCCGACATCGATACCCCTGGTGGGCTCGCTGACGAAGAGGAACCTCGGCTCAAGGGCGAATGCCTTGGCAAGGCAGACCTTCTGCTGGTTTCCGCCGGAGAGCTCCTTGGCCAGCTGCTTGGAACCCAGGCTGCACTTGATCTGAAGCGAATCGATATACTTGTTGGTCACTTCCTCGATGGCCTTGTCGTCTCTCCATTTGATCAGACCGCCGAGGTAGCTCTTGAGGAACTTGTTCTGGATCTGCATGGCAGGGAACGCGATGTTCCACTCCAGAGTCTCGTCAAGAAGCAGTCCAACGCCTCTTCTGTCCTCGGAGACGAATGCCAGCTGGCTGTCCAGACATTTTCGGGGATTGTTCAGAGGAATCTCCTTGTCCTGGAAGATGACTTTTCCGCCTGATTCGTAAAGGCCCATGATTCCGTTGGGGATTCCCAGCTTGCCCTGTCCTGCAAGGCCGCCGATTCCCAGGATCTCTCCATTGTAGATATCAAGGGATACGTCCCTGACAGTCTCACCGGGCATGTCGACCCAGAGGCGCTTGATGGACATGATCACATCTTCCTCTTTCTCGGCTGCATGGGCTCTTCTGGCACCGGCCTTCGCCGCACCCTTGTTCTCACGTCCGACCATCCACTTTGTGATCTCGGTGACGTTGGTGTCAGCTGCAGGAACGTCCTTGACTATGACACCGTCTCTCATGACAAGAACCTTGTTGCAGACGGTCAGGATCTCCTGGAGTCTGTGGGTGATGAAGATGACGGCAATCCCGCGCTTTGCCATTCCGCGGATTGAATCAAGAAGCGCATCTGCTTCCTTCTCTGTCAGAACGGCTGTAGGCTCGTCAAGAATGAGTATCTTGAGGTGTTTCTTGCTCAGCTCTCTTGCAATCTCGGTGAACTGCTTGTGTCCGACAGGCATCTGGTTGACAACCATGTTCTTGTCGATCCTGACACCCAGCTTCTCGATTGAAAGCTCGGCATCCTCGTCCATCTGTTTGCGATCCAGAGTGTTCAGCCTTGATCCGAAGACCTTGGAGACAACACTCACCTTCTCCGGCTCCCTGTTCAGCAGGATGTTTTCAGTGGCCGTAAAGCCAGGAATCAGCGAGAATTCCTGGTGAACCATTCCGATTCCAGCCTCCAGAGCGTCGAACGGTGACTCGAAATTGACTTCCTTTCCGTCAATCAGGACGCTGCCGCCGTAACCTCCGGTGTCCTTGATCACACTCATACCGAAGAGAATCTTCATCAGTGTGCTTTTACCGGCTCCGTTCTCTCCTACAAGACCCAGAACCTCTCCTTCCTCAAGCTTGAAGTTGATGTCCTGAAGAACATTGTTCGCAAAGAAGCTTTTGCTGACGTTCTTCATCTCAAGCAGAGGCGCTTTTGTATTGCTCATTGTATTCCCCTATTGAATTGGAATGTGTGATGTAGAGGGCAGAGAATCCTCTGCCCTCCGCAACACAGGAAGGGTCGCCCCTTCCTGCATAAGTAAGTCAAAAGCGAATTACTTTGTTGTGTATGCCCACTCAGGAACCTCAGCCTCTGTTGCGTGCATGTACTTGTCTCCCTCTCTGCCCATGATGTAGGTATCCTGGTATACGAGGAAGATGTTGCCCTGCTTGACACCGGTTGTTGCATCGGTGTAGTTGGCTCCGTTCCAGTTGGCGCCCGGTGAGAACTGAGCGAATGCGCTTGAGAGGTCATCGATGTCCTTGAGCTGGCTCTTGCCCTCGATGACGTTCTTGGCGTGCTGTGCGAGACCTGCGGAAACCGTGTAACCATAGGAGTATGCCCATGTTCCGAACTTGCCAGCGCCACCGGCCTTGACGACTGCATCCTCAACCTTCTTCAGGATGGCTGCGAAGTCTCCGGCCTCAGCTGAGAGATCGATTCCGAGAGCTCCAGGATATCCCATGAGCGGAGACGGAAGGTCAGCTTCGACAAAGTATCCGCCGTAAGCCAGAAGCTGCTTGAGCAGAGGCTCTGTGTGAGCGTCGTTTGTGCAGAAGTAAGCTGCGTTCTTTCCATACTTCTCGACCCACTCAGGAACCTTCTCGAGGATGTAAGCCTGAGCACCGGCGATTCCAACGTCAGTTGTCGGATCCGGAGCAGTCTCGAGGACGAACTTCATACCATACATCTCACAGGTCTTTCTCATGATGGCGACACGGCGGCTCATTGTCTCATAGGCCATGTGTCTCGGGAAAGAAATGTGTACGAATGTGTCACATCCGAGCTCGTGGGCGGTCTTGATGATGAGGTAACCTCTGGAAACGAAGTCGTTGTTTGAAACGAGGTCAGCAGCACCACCGATGACGGGAAGATCTTCGTGGGACTCACCTGCGAGGCAGATGATGTCAGGTCTTCTCTCCTTGATCTGGCGGAAAGCCTCTGCGGTTCCAGGAACAGCCTGGTTGACGACAATGGCCTTCATGAGAGGATCATCGGAAAGGTTCACGATTGTCTGGATTGTTGTCTCCAGCTCCTCGGTGAAGTTGTCAGGATAGATGGCGAGCTTAACCATGTCCTCTCCATAGAGAGCCTGGAAAGCCTCAGCACCACGGCGGTCATCCTCTGACTGTGAAACTGAACCGGTGACGATTCCGATATGGAAAGCATCAACCTTCTCAGTCTTTGCCTCGGTTGCTCCGTTTGCAAATACTGCAGAGATTGCAAGGAGAGCAACAAGAAGAACGATCAAAGTCTTTTTCATTCTTTATTCCTCCATTAAAGATTTACAATATAGAAATTGCTTCAGTCATTTTATCAACGAGAAGATAGTTGAGGAATACCTATGCGTCAAAAAAAAGAGAAAATAATGGGCTTAAGACTGAAATCGGACGGAATCAGCTGTGGATGGTGTCCTTGCAGCCCTTGCTCAGCCTTCCGAGTGCGACAAGTCCGAAGCACAGCGGAACCATGGGCAGAAGCGCCGGAACCAGGTAGAGAGGATAGACCGGAAGAATCTTGTAGAGCATTTCCAGAGCCGGGTTTCCGGGCATGCCGAATGTGTACAGGTAGTTCACGGGAATACCTGTCAGCTTCCTCAGCGTGAGATTGACCAGGAACATTCCGAAATAGAGGACCAGAATGATACCGTAGCTCTTGGGAACTTCCCTGTACCCTGGCCTGTAGAATCCGGTTGTGACAAGCAGGACGCTCTGGACAATCAGGATGTGGTGGTAAAGCCAGTAGCCGTAACCCTTTACACTTGAGAACAGACCGATGTTGACGAACGCCGGATCTGGAGATAGGAGAGCAAGGAATGCACCGAAGATTCCGAAGCAGTAGCAGAAGTTCAGAATCCCGGGCTTCTTTGTCAGGAGAGCCACGATCATCAGCATTGAGTTCAGGTTGCACAGATGGAACGGCAGCTCAAGCGGAAGCTGGAAATCGAAAGTCGGGTCCTTGGAAAGCATGAACTTGTAGAAAACCCAGTAAAGAAGGTTGAAGACGGCCAGTACAAGCAGGACCTTTGTCTTGCCTTTTATATCGAGCCCCTTCAGCAGACAGGTGAAAACCACAACAAGCACTGCATCCGCAACAAAAAGGATGAACCATAACGGTGAGAAGACTGACAAGAGCATCGATGAGCCTCCGTTTTTTAGTTTGCGATAACTATACCGCCCTGCGGATACCCTTTGTCAATCCCAATGGTCTGACAACAGTTTCAAGGATACTCGGCATCCGGTCAGAGGCCGTCAGTCTGCATTGATGGACAGAGCGACATCTATGTTCATGTCAGGGAAGCG
>JBGVBT010000008.1:0-22587 GCA_045225895.1 Sphaerochaetaceae bacterium | reverse complement strand
TCGAGTTCCAAAAAGCTTATGTCTTTCATAAATGCTCCTTTGGAAGCATCAGGACATACTGGTGGGTTCCTGCACTTCCAAAGACCTATTCAGGAAAATTGTCGATTTCATTAAGGTTTTGGAAAAAGATTTTTCCAAATGTGGTAGACTTTGTTCAGGAAGGTGAAAATGAAAACAGCAGTCAGATATTATACAAAGACCGGTAACACAAAGCGCCTTGCAGAGGCTGTCGCCCAGGCAATCGGAGTTGAGGCTCTTCCTCTGGAAGCTCCGATTCAGGAGCCGGTGGATGTCCTGTTTCTGGGGAACTCCTATTATGCCTTCACCATCGATCCCGAGGTGAGAGCGTTCATCCAGAAGCTGGACAAAGGCAAAGTGGGCAAGATCGTGAACTTCGGTTCGGCCGCCATGCTGAACTCAACCTACAGGAAGGTGAAGGCAGAGGCTGCAAAAGTCGGCATCCCCGTTGATGAGCGTGAGTTCCATTGCAAAGGGGAATTCAAGGGAGTCCACAAGGGAAGACCGAACGAAGAGGACCTGAAGGCTGTTGCCGCCTTTGCAAAATCCATCATCGGATAAAAGAAAAGGACGAACCCGTAAGAGTTCGTCCTGCCTGGAGCCAAGCGGAATCGGACCGCCGCTTGTGCCATGCGAAAGCACCGTTCTACCACTGAACCATGGCCCCTTTGTGCGACCATTATAGCCGCTTAGCTTTGTTTTGTTAAGTCTGTAAACATAGGCCTGCGGGGTTGATCCGCAGGCCGTTCTGTCATTTTGCAGGGTCCTGTGCAGGCGGCCTGTCGAACTCGCCGTTGGACATGCTTCCCTCTATCAGGGACTTGAGGGTTTCAAGGTCCACATAATTCGAAAGGATGTGCATGCAGGCCTGGACCGCCTCCTCAGATGTGATGTCTGAAGGAATCACCATGCCTTCCGGGAGCTCAAGCTCGTCGGCATTGACCACAAGGGAGAAAAGCAGAGCCTGGATTCCCTCGGCCATGTTGAAACCGCCCCTGAAGTCTTCGGGTCTTCCATCGGGGAATCCACCGCCCGGGAATCCTCCGGGGAAATCGGTTCCCACATTCATTCCTATGCGTCCCTGCGAGACGGTGTTCTCGGTAAGGGTCATCTCCACCACGTTCTCTCTTGACTTGAAGACGGCTCCCTGGCTGACAAGGCCCTCTTGCGGAATTTCAAGGAATGCACCGCGAGCAATCGTATAGGTCTCGCCTGCCACAAAGGCATCGGTTCCGAAGACGATGGATGTCAGGCTGTCCACCCCGAACGGGACCACAAAGCCTGTGACCACATCTCCGTTGGAATCCAGGACAGCGATATGCTCGCCGGCATAGAACGTACCCTCTCCGTAGGCGATTGAGTAGCCTGTCGTCGCATCGCTCTTGGGCATGTTGTTTCCGTTGCCGGCTCCGACATATGTTCCACCCGTGTATGTGAAGTTGTAGTCGTTGTCGCAGTCGAATGCCTGCTCGCGTGAGGATGACATGCAGATCACGGTTCCTCCGTTGATTGCCAGGGTGCCGTTGGAATCGATCGAGTCGTTTGCGGAGGCAAAAGCGTAGACAAAGCCACCGTTGATCGTAACGGCCTTTCCGGCGTTCAGGGAGTCATCCGTCGTGATAAGTGCGACAAGTCCTCCGTTGATGTAGAGCTCGTTCTTGGCCTCTATGCCTTCCGGACTGAGAGACTCCTCCTCGGAGTACTCGTACGGTGTGCCGTATGTATAGACATAGACGTTTCCGCCGTTGATGTAGACGTTCGGGATCGGGTCGTCGGAAGTGTCTTCCGTCGTCGCATCCTCGGAGATCTTCCATCCGGCCGTGATGCCCTTGCCCACAGATTCGATGTTGATGGTTCCGCCGTTGACCTCCACATAGCCAAGGCCGGCTCCTGTGCCCTCGACTCCGTTGACCTTGATGCCCTTGGACTCGGAGGCATGGACGTTGCCGTATGCGTAGATGTTGAGATAACCGCCGTTCATGACAAAGTACATGTCGGCGCTGATCATGTTGCCTTCGGCGTTCTCGTCTCCTACTATCAGGATGTCGCCGCCGTTGATCGTGACTCCTCCGTCTGTCTTGATTCCGTGCTTCTTGTAGACATTGATGTCAAGCTGGCCTTCATCGCTTCCATCGAAAACGATGTCTCCGGACGATGTGATTGCACCTTTTTTCGTATTGTTCGGGCTGTCTGAGATAGTGTTTGTAGATCCCTCCACAAGGCGGATTGTTGCGGTTGTGGTGCTCTTGAGCTGGATTGCGGGAAGTGTGTCTCCGGTGATGAACACGCCGTCCAGAAGCAGGATGTAGTCCGCGTTGTCGCTTCTGACAATCAGAGTTCCGTCAAGTCTGCCGGTAAGGGTGATTTCCACCAGCGACGACTCCTTGTATGTCAGCTCCAGGTTTCCGTCCTTGTTGAACTGTGCGCTGACAGCATCGGAACTGCTTGTTCCGGTCGAAAGGTCCACAGTGGCCTTCTTGGTGGGCACGACCTCGGAGATTCCTGCCGCAAAGGTCATGGAGATTGCAAGTATTGCGAATAATGCCAGTAAAATGATTCGTTTCATGAGTCTCTCCTCGCAGATACGTTTAGCCCATTTTGGGCGGCAAGCTCAATAGAATCCTTTTTCATCTTCACAAAACCACACAAAACACCCTCGTTTGGGTTATACTCCAATTGTCATGGCCAGAATGTGTCCCAAGGCAGGTGCCTGCGGTGCCTGCACATACAATGGAATAAAGTACTCGAAGCAACTTGATAGAAAGCAGGAATTTGTCGATTCCCTGCTCCTTCCGTTCGGCCCCGTGGCTCCGATAATCGGTATGGAGGACCCTTTCTTCTACCGCAACAAGGTTCAGGCCGTGTTCGGCTACAACTCCAAAGGCGAGGTTGTCAGCGGAATCTACCGAGAGGGAACCCACAAGCTCATTCCCGTGCGCGACTGCATGATAGAGGACAGGGAAGCAGACAGCGTGCTTGCCACCATCAGGGATCTTGTAAAGCGGTTCGGCATCCCTCCATATGACGAGGACCTTCAGGTTGGTGCGATCCGCCATGTCCTGATCAGACGTGCCGTGGCCACAGACCAGACCCTGGTGGTCATTGTCAGCGGCAGCCACACATTCAGACCCAAGGATGTCTTTGTCCGAGAGATTGTGAAAAAGCATCCGTCCGTCAGGACAGTTCTGCTTCACATCAACGACCAGAAGACTTCCATGGTGCTCTCCGACGGCCCCTGCAAGGTCCTCTACGGAGACGGCTGGATCCAGGACGAGATGTGCGGCCTGAAGTTCCGCATCTCTGCCAGAAGCTTCTATCAGGTCAATGCAATCCAGGCAGCAAGGCTCTACACAATCGCTATGAGAATGGCCCGTTTCAAGGGTAATGAGTCGGTTATCGATGCATACTGCGGCACAGGGACCATCGGTCTGATTGCATCTTCATGGGGAGCTGGTCATGTGACAGGCATTGAGCTCAACCCGGATGCGGTTGAGGATGCAAAGGAGAATGCAAGACTCAACGGCCTTGAAAACGTAGATTTAATCTGCGCGGATGCAAGCTCACACATGAAGGAGATGGCAAAATCCGGTGTGACGGCGGACACCGTTTTCCTCGACCCTCCCAGAAGCGGAAGCGATGAGCGATTCCTTGCATCCCTGATCAGGCTGAATCCAAAGACCGTTGTCTACATCTCATGCAATCCGGAGACCCTTGCCCGTGACCTTCGCTACCTGACGAAGATGGGCCCGTACAGGATGGTCGGAGCACAGCCGGTCGATATGTTCCCGCAGACCAGCCATGTGGAGACGGTTGTATTGCTGTCACGAGTAAATGAGTAAGAATCGAAATTTGCAAGGGAGCGGAATTGTATGAATGAAGTGAACAAAACGCTGTACATCCCTTTGTATGGAAAATCAAAGGTGAGTCGGCAGGGTATTATTCTGAACGATCCCTACGCCGAAAAAATCTGGAAAGAGGAGGCATTCCCAATCCATGGGAAGTCAAAATCAAAATGGCTGGCGTACAACATGGCTATGAGAGCGCGTGTTTTCGATGACTGGACAGACGGTCTGCTGCAGAAAAACAATAATGCATTGGTACTTCATATAGGATGCGGGCTTGACAGCAGGTATATGAGGATAAACAGCTCTTATTCAGAATGGATAGATTGCGACCTTCCTGATGTAATAGAGGTTCGGAAGAAGCACTTTAGGGAAGACGAAACATATCATATGAAGGCTTTGAATGCTTCCAGTCCTGAACAAATTGCATCGCTTCCGGATTGTGATACAGCCATCGTTGTTCTTGAGGGAATCAGCATGTATCTTACCAACAGCCAGGTGCACGGATTGTTTCAGGCACTTGAAAAAAAGTATCAGATTCTTCATATCCTGATGGATGTGTATACTGAATTCGGCGTTAAGGCATCTAATTATAAAAACCCGGTCAAAGATGTTGGTGTAACAAGATTGTATGGGGTAAATGATATCGAGGGTATTATCTCTGGCCTTAGGATTAGGTTTGTAAAAGAGCACAGTTTTACCCCCAGGGCTTTAGTTAATGAGCTTGCACCGATGGAAAGGTTGTTCTTTAAAATGCTGTTTACCGGAAAATTATACAGAAAGATTTACCGTCTGTATGAGCTTGAAGCATAGATTTCGGTTTTAAGGGATTTGGACAAATTCGAATTTCGTCGGGATGAGGGCATAGCCTTTTAACTCGCAAGATAATCGTGCTAAAGGTGACGGAAAAAAATCTGGAATCAGAACAAAGATAAAGAAAGGCTTTGGGATATTGATATGTTCTGCCATACAACCGATAGGTGTTGATATGTTCCCACAAACAAACGAGTTGAAATGGTATCCATGTTATCGTCCCAAGCCATTGTGAAACAATCGCATTGATGTCGCGTATCTGAATGCGGAAAGCTGAACAGACCAAGAAATTTACTAAAAAATTGATTTTTTCCATTCTTCCAGTATAATACGTAGTGAGACAACACAGTCAGGATAGGCAATGGTAGTATGACTGATTCTCAGAAGCGCATGGAGGTGCTGCTTTGAAAACTGAGATACAGAAAGCCGGAACAAAGGAGATGCACCCACGGATGCATTCCATTCGGACAAAACTCACTCTTTCGGTCATAAGTGCAATTGTTATCTCCTTGAGCATTGCTACTGCTATCGGCGTCATTTCAATCAGAAAACTAGGCAGAGAAGACGCGGACCAGATGATTCATCTGACTGCCACAACGGGTGCAATGAATCTGGAACAGTATTTTGAAAGCGTGGAACGTTCTGTCCGGACAGTATCGACACTGGTATCGGATAGTTTTGAAGACATGCAGTTTGAAGATCTGGGCAGCCAGGTCGAGCGTGCCCGTAACGTATTCAAGCGAATCGCATACAACACGAATGGCGTGCTTACCTACTATTTCAGAATCGATCCGGAGAGATCCCAAGACGTAAGAGGCTTTTGGTATGTATATCAGGACGGAGAATTCAAGGAACACGAAGTGACGGACATCTCCCAGTATGATACCAATGATACATCAACGCTTGTCTGGTTTACTGTCCCAAAGGCAACAGGCGAAGGAGTGTGGCTTCCCCCATATTACACGGAAAACCTGGATGTCCGGGTTATCTCCTATAACGAACCCGTTTACTGGAGAAATCAGTTTATCGGTGTAATTGGAATCGAGATTGACTATGAGGTGTTGAAGCAGGAAGTGGAAAACATCTCAATCTTTGAGAACGGATATGCCTTCATCATTGATGAAAACTCAAATGTGTTCTATCACCCGCAATTGGATTCTGCCCAGTTGCACATGGAGACAATGGCAGTTGATGAACCTGAGGTGTTCATAGGCAGCAACCACATACGTTATGTCTTCAATGGAGTCCAGAAGGAAGCGGTGTGGATTCCGCTGAGCAATGGTATGCAGCTGTATGTATGTGCACCGGTGTCAGAAATCAACAGCGGCTGGGTTGGGATGATCTGGAACATCCTTATTGCTCTGCTTGTTATTCTGGTGATTGCGGTTCTGTCAATGATGCGCTTTACAGGCCAAATAACAAAGCCTCTTGGCACTCTTACAGAAGCCGCAAAGCAGGTGGATACGGGCAATTACGACTTTTCTCTGGAATACAATGAAAACAATGAAATCGGTATCCTGACCCGAACATTCAAACAGCTTGCGGCCAATACAAAAGAGAAGATCACAAAAGCCAGAAAAATGGCAACAATTGATCCCATGACCGGTATAAACAACAAACTCGCCTATACGCAATGGGAAGAGGAAACAAACAGCAGGATCAGGGAGGGAAATCAGGAACCTTTTGCCGTTGTCGTCTGTGATATCAACGATCTGAAAGTTGTCAATGACACGTACGGCCACAAGGAAGGCGATGCCTGTATAATGAGCGCCTGTGAAAAAATAGCCAGTGTCTTCAGCCATAGTCCCGTCTTCCGGGTCGGTGGAGATGAGTTTATTGTTATCCTTACAAACGAAGACTATATCCAACGGAATAAACTACTGGAAAGAATCAACGCTTTACCAAGAAATCATAGAAAGCCCAAGGCGGGAGAATCTATCTCAGCAGGTATGGCTGAATATGACAAGAATAGACATCATTCTCTGGAGAGCATTGCAGAAGAAGCAGACAAGGCGATGTACAAGAGAAAGCAATACCTGAAGAAAACCACATCGTAAATTCCATCTATCCATATCAAACATACGGAAATTACAATGTATCAGAAGTACTTTGATGATGCGCATCTGGATGAAATCATGAACGAATGGTTCGGAACACAGACACACTACTGAGGATTACATCAATCTTCCAGAAGTGCTATTTCCTCCTGCGTCAGTTCCCTGACGGCACCGGTTTCAAGGTCTCCCAGTTCCAGAGAACCGACTGAAAGGCGCTTGAGCTCCAGCACATGGCATCCCAAGGCAGCGAACATGCGTTTGACCTGATGGTACATCCCCTCTCTGATGGTGATTGTGCTCAGGCCGTCTTTCACACGCTTTATCTCCGCACCTTTGCAGACAGTCCCGTCCTTCAGGACAATCCCCTCCTTTGCCTTTTGAATCTCATTCTCGGTCACGGAGCCCTCGTGCCGGACAAGATAGGTCTTGGAAATCTCGTGCCTGGGGGAAATCAGCCGATGGAGCAGGTCCCCGTCATTGGTGAAAACCAGAAGGCCCTCGGTGTCCTTGTCCAGCCGGCCTGCGGGTGTAACTCCCTGTCTGAGAAGCTCATCGGGAAGAAGCTCCATCACGGTCCTGCTTATGGGATCCTCGGTGGATGTGACAAAGTCACGGGGCTTGTTCATCATGCAGACCACGCGCCGTCTGCGCACAACGGCAACCCCGTCCACTTCTATCGAGGCATCGTCTTCTACTTTATCGGAGGCATTCGACGCAACTGCACCGTTGACGGTGACCAGCTTGCGGCGTACCAGACGTGCGCAGTCCCGTCTTGAGCAGAAACCTGCATCGCTGAGGATCTTGTCCAGTCTCTCCATGGAAGGCTTCAGTCCAGATTGTCCGGCATGAGGTTCTTCTTCCGGAACTCCTCCACGAACTTCATTATGATCTCAACAGCTCCGTCAACGCCCACGACACTTGTGTTGATGCACAGGTGGTAGTTGTCGGCGGCGCCCCATGGCTCATGGCTGTAGTACTCGTAGAACTTGCTCCTGCTTTTGTCTGTCTGGAGGATCAGCTTCTCCATGGCCTGCTCGGTTGTGTCCTTGTGCTCGTCAAGGGCCATCTTTCTTGCAATCCTGTCCTTGAGGTCCGCACAGATGAAGAAGTTCACAGGATCGAATTCCCTGAGGATGTAGTCGGCGCAACGACCTACTATGACACAGGGGCCTTTCTCGGCAAGGGACTGCATGACCTTGGATGTTGCCAGAAAGACCTGGTCATTGGGGGAAAGGTTGTAGAACTGGCTCATTGCGTTCTGCGCCGACGATGCCCCGCCTGCTCCGGACAGGATTCCTGCCGAACCGATGTTCAGGAAACTCGGCTTCTGCTCGTCCATGCGCTCCAGAAAGCTTTCAGCAAAACGGCTGTTCTTTGCAGTCAGTCTGATGATCTCCTTGTCATAGAAAGGGATTCCCATCTTCTTTGAAAGCCTCAGGCCCACCTCGTGGCCTCCGCTTCCGAACTGTCTTCCGATTGTTATGACTCTAGGCATATCAGTCCCCCTTTTGTCCGTATTATACCATCCCGGATTCGGTCTTTGTATTCCTCTTATGACAAAAATCCGTTCGGATTCATGGTCTGCCATCTCCATGAATCGGCGCACATGCGCTCAAGGTCATACAAGGCTTTGAAGCCCAGGACCTCATTGGCCTTCTTTGTGTCCGCATAGACGGTGGCAAGGTCTCCCGCTCTCCTCGGCCCGATGACATATGGAATCTTCTTCCCGCAGGCCTTCTCGTAGGCATGGACGATGTCCAGGACGCTCGAGCCCTTTCCTGTTCCGATGTTGAACACCTCGCAGCCCTTGTGGGAAGCGGCATATCTTACGGCCAGAACGTGTGCACGGGCCAGGTCCACCACATGGATGTAGTCCCTGACACCGGTTCCGTCCGGAGTGTCATAGTCGTCTCCGAAAACCGTCAGATGGTCACGGCGTCCGATTGCGACCTGGGAGACATAGGGCATGAGGTTGTTGGGAATTCCCTGGGGATCCTCACCTATCAGACCGCTTTCGTGGGCTCCAACCGGATTGAAGTACCTGAGCAGCACAATGGACAGGTCCGGATCCGCAACGAACAGGGCCTTGAAGATCTGCTCTCCCATGTACTTTGTCCAGCCGTAGGGATTGGTGCAGTTGCCGGTGTGGCTCTGCTCCGTCAGGGGCATCTCGTTGTCACCTGAATAGACGGTGGCGCTGGAGGAGAACACCATGTTCCTCACCCCGTGCTTTCTCATCACCCTGCACAGGACCATGGAGGCATCGAGGTTGTTGCTGAAGTACTCCAGAGGCTTCTGGACACTCTCTCCCACAGCCTTCAGGCCTGCGAAATGGATGACGCTGTCTATGTCGCACTGGCTGAATATCCTGTCCAGCGCAGCCTCGTCGCAGACATCCGCCTTGAAGAAAAGAGGACGCTTTCCCGTGATCTCACAGACACGGTCCATGGACTTCTCATGGCTGTTGACAAGATTGTCCACCACAACCACATCATATCCGGCGTTGATGAGCTCAACGCATGCATGGGAACCGATGAATCCGGCCCCTCCGGTGACAAGAATCATAATAACCTCTCAAATCTGCTTTGGTGGCAACAAACTAAATCATTGAACCGAAGCGAGAGTTAGTATATCATAGTGTCCGTTCATGGGCGAGTATGATTTGAATTCCAAGCTCAAGAGACTACTCAACAAGCGCAGGATTCTTGGAATCGGCGATGTCACCACAGCATCTGCCGACGACATCCTTTCCTACAACAGATCCGAATTCAAGCAGTCGCTGTTCCGCAAGATCTACAGGCCAAAAACCCACAACATCATCGAGCGCACGTTCATAATCCCAGTCACTGACGGAGCCGTCACCGGATATCTTTTCGAAAAGGTCAAGGACAAGGCCATCTCAGGACAGAACTCGCTTATCGTCCTCTTCCACGACGGAGGATGGATGCTCGGCAACATGCGCAAGAGCAACGCCATCTGCAGCAACATCTGCAACACAACCGGAGCCACGGTCCTTTCCATAGACTACAGACTTGCCCCGCAGTTCAAGTTCCCCATCCCTCTGGAGGACTGCTACCAGGCCTTCCTCTGGGCCGCACAGGGAGCCAGATACTGGAAGGTGGATCCCGACAAGATCTATGTCATGGGAAACTGCGCCGGAGGAAACCTGGCGGCAAGCGTCAGCCGTCTTGCAAGGGACCGCAAGGGCCCCAAGATCGCAGGCCAGATCCTCATCTCCCCGATGACGGACGGAAGAATGCGCACGGAAAGCTACGAGAAATTCAATGACTGCCCTACGCTGACCAAGAAGAACATGTCGTTCTATATCCAGAACTATTCCCGCGAGCCCAAGGACATCCTGGACCCGCTGTTCTCCCCGCTTCTTGCAAAGGACCATTCAAGGCTTCCCGAGACCCTTGTCATCTGTGCCGAATACGACCCGTTGCTTGATGATTCAAAACTCTATGCCGATGCCCTGAACAGCGCAGATACCCCTGCAAAATGCCTTGTCTGCAAGGATACAGTACATAGTTTTATTGACTTCCCTTCTCTTGACGAATGGAAGGACTGCATGTTTGCAATAGCTGCTTTCATCGGCGGCCGCTCCGTTTCCGGAATAGAGATCCTGGACAAAAAAGAAAGGAAGCGCCTTGAAAGGCGCCCTCATCTGGTAGTCCAGTAACCGTCGTAAAACCCTTACTGCTGTCTTGTCTTCTTCTCCGGAATGCTTCCTATCAGGAGTCCTATGGACTCCATTTTGAAGAAACGCTTTTTCGCACCGCTTGCGGAGAAGTAGCAGTACCAGCACTTCTCGTCGGCCTTGTAATGGACATCGCAGCCCATGATGTAGGAACTAGACCAGCCCCTTTCGGACGGAACCAGGATAGGTTCCTCGCTGCATCTCTCCCACTGGTAGCCGTCGTAGCTCTTGAGGAGGATCAGGCAGGAACTTGTCCTGCGCTTGTCGGAATCCCAGAAGACCGGGCACTGGAAGGCATAGAGAACATCTCCGCACGGAACCACACGGATGCTTCCGCAGCCCAGGTTCGACCATCTGTCGTCCGGAATCGGCTCAAGAAGCGGACGGTCCGACCTTGTCATGACATAGGGACCGTTGAGAGACTTGGATGAAACCGAAGCAAAGTATCTGGAGACCTTCTGTCCGGTATCGGGAAGCTCAAGATGGGAGGCCCCGAAGTACAGCCTGTATTCGTCCCCTGCCTTGATCAGCTGGGGCCTGGAGATCCTGGGGTAGCGCAGATAGTCACCTGCGAACGGGATTGTCCTGCCGTCCAGAAGAAGACGAGGCTTGCTCCAGGTGACCAGGTCAGTGGAGGACCTCATCTCGATGCACGAATAGCTATCCCTCTTGCCCTCGCCCGAGCGTCTGCTTACGAACGGAATGCTGCGGTCATGCTTTTCGTAGATGAGATAGTAATTCTCATTTTCGGTGAATATGAACGGGGAATGGCCGCGGAGCTCGATCATCTTCCTGGGTTCCCAGGCAATTCCGCTCGTGGAGATGAAATGATGCAGACCTATCCAGGAATGCACGAACATGTGCCACTTGCCGTCACAGCTCTGCTCAGGAAGCAGAATCTGCGGATCACAGAGCTTTGGAATGTATTCCTTGCCGGTCAGCAGAGGCTCGTCGCTGAATGGAAACCATCTGCATTTCTCAAGTGGCTGCAAACTATCACCTCTTCACACCGGACATGTCGTCCTCGTCTGACGGTCTCTTCTTCCTTGCCCTCGGAGTGATCAACGGAGCGAACTTGTTCTCCACATCGACACGCTTGGTGTACCACTTCACCATTCTGCTGTAGACCAGCCAGGAAAGGCCGATAGACCCCAGAAACACCAGTATCAGTCCAATCTGCGCGCCGTTCGGGTTCTCGGGATCTGCAAAGCGCATGAGAAGGATGTATCCGATAAGCATGAAGATCATCATGAGGACGACATTGATAACCGTAGCAATCAGGATGAATACGGCGGTGTTTCTCTTTTTCTTGGATTCCTCTTTCATACTTTTTTCTCCTTGGTGAAGATGACGGACAGCGCGAACAGGAACACGAACACAACCACGCAGCTGTCGCTTATGTTGAAGGTGGGCCACCTCTCCAGACCGAAGATACCATAGAACTTCACGCTTATGAAGTCCACGACGCCTTCGTCGAAACGGAAGATGCGGTCAATGAGAGTCCCGATTCCGCCGCCTGCGATACCTGCAACGAACCATCTCTGAGCATTGGTAAGCGGACTCTTTTCCGACGCCACCAGCACACACATGAAAGCCATCAGGATTGCCGGCAGGATGATGAACACCACCACCCTCAGGAATACGGAGCTTCCGGCACCCAGGCTGAACGCCGCACCGGTGTTCCTCACATGGCAGATGTACAGGAAATCCCCGAACAACCTGTATCTGATCGTATTGAGGGGAATGTATTTCATCACAAGGGCCTTGCTGATCTGGTCAACCGCAATAATCGCGATTGTCAGAAGAAAAGGCAGGAATCTTCTGCGGTCCGTCATAAGCCAAATATATTACAAAATCTTGTCACAGTCCAAGTGGCATGTCCACAAAGCATGTCTCAAGGCCCATGTTCGCCGACACATGTTCCATCACCGCCTTCACCCCGAAGGTCTCGGTCTCGTAATGGCCCAGACACAGCATGCTCATACCCGCCTCGGCGCAGTCGTTAACCGTAGAATACTGGCTTTCACCGGTGATCAGGACATCAAGCCCCTCGTCCATGGCCTCGTACACATCGGACGCACCGCCTCCGGACACAATCCCGGCCGTGCGGAAAACCTTCTCTCCGCCGTTGATGATGTATTCCGTGGCATTCTCACGTATGCCGAGTTTCCCGATGATATCTCGGGCCGTCATGGGCCTTGGTAAACTTCCCTTCACCCCGATGTACTTCCCTTTGTAGAACGAGAACGGCTCCACATCCGTCATGCCGAGCTTCTGAGCCATTTGGGCGTTGTTTCCCATCTTCATGTGCGCATCGAGCGGAAGATGGCAGGCGAACAGCCCGACCCCGTTTTCCAGCAGGGCCTTGACCCTGTCGTAGTGTGTGCCGGTGATTGCCTTGGGACGGCCCCAGAACAGGCCGTGGTGGACAAACAGCAGATCCGCGCCCGCCTCTGCAGCCTCGTTTATCGTGGCAAGGCTGGCATCCACAGAAAAGGCAACCTTCCTTATCTCCGAATCCAGGTCTCCGACCTGAAGCCCGTTGAGCGAGCTGTCCGCAGAATCGAAATCCCTGATGTTCAGGACATCCGACATGGAATTGACAAAATCTATCAGTTTCATAGGTGCATTATACGCCATAGCAAAGTGACAAGCCAAGTATTGGCTTGCCCGTGACAATGGTTTACTATGGACGCATGAAGAACGAAGAGCTCAGTGCGCAGCAGGCGCATTTTTCATATGACATAGACAGAATCGCACGTCTGAGGGCCACATGCCGCAAGGTGAGCATAATCGGCCAGCCACGTGCGATGAGCGCCCTTGAAATGGGCATGAACGTCAACGCAAAAGGCTACAACATCTACCTCAGCGGCGAGGACGGAACCGGCAGACACACGGCAGTCCGGGAGATTGCAAAGAAGATCGCCTCCAACAGACCCGTCCTCGACGTTTTCTACGCCTACAACTTCACACGCCCGCAGTCCCCATTCCTGATCTCCGTCCCCTCACCCTCCGGACAGATTCTCTCGGAAGTGATGGCACAGGTGTCTGCCCTTGTCTCGGAAGGTCTCTGGGACCGGGTGAAAAAGACATTGGCTCCTCTTTCCGAAATCAAAGGCAGCGTCCTACTTGACCAGTATCTTGCACAGGTTGCCGACGCGGTCAGGACACACGTTCCAGAGCCGGAGAAATACCTTGTGAACCTTGTCTGCGACAATCAGGGAAAGGACTGCTGCCCGCTTGTAGAGGAATATCATCCCACACACATCAACATGTTCGGCCAGATGACACAGGACAGCGAATACGCCCATCTCAGACTCACTTCCGGTTCCATACTCGATGCAGCCGGAGGTTTCTTTGTAGTACGTGCAGACAAAGTCCTGTCCCAGGAAGGGTTGTGGGAAAGCCTCAAACTCTATGCCGAAAGCTCCAGCTTCATAGTCAGAAAGACAGATGATAAGGACTCCTCCTTTATCCGTCCCGTCACTTCAGCCGTTGCGACAAAGATAATCCTAATAGGAAGCGACGAGCTTTACGACAAGCTCTGCGATAAGGACGACGAATTCCTCAGACTGTTCAAAGTCTCTGCCGAATTCGATTTCTCAATGCCGGCCTCGGATGAGAACATAAGCGGAACAATAGCCTATCTTCTGCATATCACTGAAAAAAACAATCTGAAACCTGTCAATGATGGTGCCATCTGCCAGCTTCTTGTCTACAGTTCCTGGTACGCCGAGATGCGCGACGAGCTTACGACAAAGCTCTCCTTCCTCGGAGACCTCCTATCTGAAGCCAACTACATCGCAGACAGAAAAGGCCTTTCGGAAGTCGACGCCACATGTGTCAGAACAGCCATGGAGGAACGCGACTTCGCCAACGGCCTGACAGAGGACAGAATAAACCAGGAGATAATGAACGGAGAGATGGTCATTTCCCTTGAAGGTACGAAGATCGGCGTCCTGAACGGACTTGCCGTAATGGACAGGGGTCTTGCATCCTTCGGAACCCCGACCGTCATCTCGGTCTCCGTCGCCCCGGGCTCGGAGGGAATTGTCAACATCGAGCATGAAGCCGGACTCTCCGGAGAGATCCACGACAAAGGACTTCTCATTCTGGAAGGCTACCTCAGAAAGCAGTATGCCCGAACCTTCCCTCTTTCCGTCTACGCCGGAATCTGCTTCGAGCAGTCCTATGCTGAAGTAGACGGAGACAGCGCATCATCGGCCGAGCTCTTCGCCCTGCTCTCTGCAATCGGCGAGATTCCGGTTCGCCAGGACATTGCCGTCACAGGCTCCGTCAACCAGCTGGGCGACATCCAGCCTGTCGGCGGAATAAACGAGAAGATCGAGGGCTTCTTTGCAATCTGCGAGATCATGGGTCTGACCGGACACCAGGGAGTCATCATCCCCCGCCAGAACATCAAGACCCTGATCCTTACGGACAAGGTCCTGAAGGCAATCGAGGAAAGGAAATTCCACATCTATCCCATCTCGACCATCGACGAGGGAATGGAGATCCTGACCCTTCGCCAGAGCGGCATCCGCAACGTCAAGGGAAACTTCCCGCCTGACACCATCAACCATACCATCGAGAACAGGCTGAAGAAACTCTGCGAGTTATCGAAACCGAATTGAATTCTTTATTTGAGACAAAGTCCAGGCAAAGGCTTTTGCAGTCCTGAGGTCAGGATCCTTGAAGTGGTTGCCCTGATTCCATTCAAAGACAGTGTCCACGCCCTGTCCTTTAAGAATGTCAAAGGTTTCCTTGATTCTGTCCCCTACTGTTGCCATCACAGGGTTTCGGGTATTCTCTTCCTTGTCACCCAGGCTGAGATATACAGCCTTGGCTCGTGAGGGATTTGTCTTCAGAAAGTCTGTGAAACCAGGAAACCAGACGGACGGAGATGCTGCGGCGACAGCGGAAAAGACCTCTGTTCTGCAGGAAGCCCACAGAGCGAAAAGTCCGGCAAGCGAATAGCCTCCGATGATGTACGTTCTGTTTCTGTCTTCTGCAAGTTCCAGAACCCGGGCCAATGAAGCTTTCGCACCGTGGCCGAAATCCTCTTTGCCGAACACTGCAGGAGCATCCCATGGAGAAAGATCAGTATTCCAGTTTCCTACCTTCAGAGCAAAAAGACTGAAATCAGCATCTGAAAGCCTTTTGATCTCGGCGATCTCAGAATCAATCACCGCAAGATCGTGGTCATCGACCATCTGAATGAGGACTGTTGATGCATCAGGGTTTCCGTATACCGTCATTCAGGTTTCCAGATTGCTGTAGTAGGCCTCAAGAGCAGGCCTGGCGGCAAGATATGCTTCCTTGAGGGCCGGGTCGAACTGGCTTCCCATGCCTTCCAGAATAATCGAGTTTGCCTGTTCGAACGACATCTTGTCCTTGTAGACGCGCTTGCTGACAAGGGCATCGTAAACATCGGCCACGGCCATGATCCTTGCCTCCGGAGGAATCTCCGTACCCTTGAGATGTCTGGGATAGCCGGATCCGTCCCAGCGCTCGTGATGGTAGTGGGCGACATTCTCGGCCAGATGATGGAAGACCACATCATCGGTACCCTTGAGAATCTCATGGACAATCCTTGCACCCTCAGCAGCGTGGGCCTTCATCTTCTCGAACTCCTCAGGTGTGAACCGGCCGGGTTTTCTGAGGATCTCGTCATCAACGGCTATCTTTCCAAGGTCGTGCATCGGGGCGGCCTTTATGAGCATTTTGCAGAAATCGTCCGTCAGATCATAGCCGGAAGGAACCTTCCCGTCTTTTTTCAGAGCCTCGACAAGCATCCTGACCACATCGCTTGTCCTTCTTATGTGACCGCCGGTGGAGTTGTCACGGCTTTCAACCATGACTGCCATGCCCAGAATCATGTTGTCGTTCATACGGACGATGTCGGCCGTCTTCTTCGCGACCTGGTCTTTGAGGTCCCTGTTGAATCCGTCAAGAAGGTTGATATAAGCGCGGTCCAGCGTATCGTCAGTTATGACAATGCGGTAGCCACGCCTTGCGGCCTTTCCGGGAAGTTCGCCCACCGTGAAAAGGTAGATCCTGTCGTCCTTCTCATAGAAATGTCCGTTTGCCTCGGCATTGTCCGGTTCCGCAACATACTGTCTGAGCCAAGGAAGAATCAGTTCATTCATTTCCGGATCTTTCTTCAGACTCAGATCCACCGCAAGATTTCTCAGGCTCGGGAGAATCTTCTGGGCCGTTTCATTGCTTCCCAGATAGTTGAATCTGGAATCGAAGGTGATGAAACCCGTGTCTCCGGACTGGATCATGGAATCAATCACCACATCAGTGACATCGTACAGGTTGATTCTTCTGACTATCAGAATGTACACAAGCTCGGCGAAGACGTATGCCGCAGGAAGGACTTCGATTTCCGGAAACAGCATCCTACTGCCGAAAAAACTGACCATACATAGAATCTGGGGCAGCAAAAGCAAACTGAGAAGCCTTCTGCTTATCTGCCTCTTGCGGAGCCTGCTGTAGATGATGGCTACGATGCCTATCAGAAAATATAGGATGATCACCCCGTAAAGCACGCTGTGAAGCGGTCCGTAGACCTTATGAACAACTGTTATCCCGTTGATACTGCCAAGCTCAGCGTCCTTGTAGAACCATGGCGCATTACCTATGGTCAGAGTCGAAAGGAAAGTGAATGTCGTCAGGATCATAATAAGGAGTTTGACCCATCGCTTCAGCTCAATCCTGCAGAGGCTGAAGATTGCCAGCATGATTATCATCTGAACATAACAGCTTATGTAGGAGATCTTGATTGCATTCAGGGCCGCATCCAGGGTCCGGGCAGTTGAAAGGAACAGATAGCCCAGATTGATCAAAGGAGCAAGCGTGAAAAACAGCGTTATGTGTACATCATCATGCTTTTTCCAGATGAACATGTACATCGACGTCATGACAATCGAGGCAAGAAGCAAACCCGGATAATAGAACCTGACCAGTGCCATTACAATCCTTCCTGTATGTATTTTTGCTCAGCTGATATCCTATTTCAATCATCTGAAAAAGAAAACAGGCCTGAAAGACCATTCTTCCAAGCCTGCATTTATGTCATCGGACTCAAATCCGGAGTCAGCTGTTGCTGAAGCGGTTGTCCCAGTCGGACTCCTTCTTCCTTCTCTCGTAATCCTCTGCGCTCTCGGTTCTGGTTTCAGTTCTGACGAAATCCTCCGGCTCGGGATTGTAATAGTATGTTCTTCCGCGCCTTCCCTGTCTGCCGTCTCTGCGGCTGTCCTTCTGACCGTCTCGGTATCCGCGCTCATAGTTCTCATCCTCATAAGGGTTTACAGGAAGGACGAGTCCGAGAATGAAGTAGACGACAAGGCACGGAGCGATTGCTGTGAAGATTGCGATGAGTACGACAATCAGTCTGATTGTGTCTACGGGATAGTCCCTCCATTCGGCGATTCCCTTGCAAACACCCAGGATCTCACCGTTTCTTGATCTGTAAAGTCTTCTAGTGGCCATAGTTTTTTTCCTCTTTATGTGTAATCGGCTTCAGCCGTTCATTTTCTTCTTGAGCTGCTCGAGTTCGCTCTCAATCTCATCCTGCTTCTCCAGATCCTGGAACTTCGACTCCGAATCCCTTGCCTCCGGGCCCTGACCCTTGCGCTCGTTCATCTTGTCTATATGCTCTTCCATCTTGCTGAAACGGTCAACAGGGTCTGCATCCCTGTTCTTGCTGCTCCAGTTGTACGTATAGGTGTAGGTGTACTGGGCCGATGCCTTGCGCTTCTCCTCAGCCTCCCTGGCTGCCTGCTCGCGCATCGTCTTGTACTTTGCCTTCGCCGACTCGAGCTTCTCCTCCAGCTTTGCGATGTCATCCTTGTACTTGGCAACCTGCTGGCTGTAGTGCTGGCTCTCGGTTCTGAGTCTGTCAAGCTCGGCCGACAGTCTCTTCTTCTCGATCAGAGCCTCGCGGGCCAGATCGTCACGGCCTTTCTCAATTGCAAGTTCCGCACGCTTCTGCCAGCGGTCTACAAGACCTTCAAGTTCTGCGGCCTTGCGCTTTGCGGTGTTTTCAGCTCCGATTGCGGCAGCGCAGTTTGTCTTGATCTCGATGATGGTGTCCTCCATCTCGTTAATCATCAGCTTTATCATCTTCTCCGGATCTTCTGCATGGTCCAGAAGAGAGTTGATGTTTGAATTGATTATATCCATAAACCTTGAAAAGACTCCCATAGGACTCCTCCTTAGATTGATTTCGTTTACGCCATCTACATAGCACAGACCGTGCCAAGTTAACATCAGACACTCAGCGGTACAGCAAGAACGGCCGCCATTATAACCTATTTATAAAAAATGAGTATAAAAAGTTATATCGGTATAACTTTTATTATTAAATTACAGAAAAAAAGTTGTGTTGAGGATGCATTCAAGTTGCCTCCAACTATCATTCAAGGTCAAACCCGGAGATTCTGAGGTTCAATCACCAGTCCAAAGAGGTCATACTATTGGCATTTTTTACCATCTTTGGTATAATCTACCATATGGCAGGATACAAAGACAGTTACATAGGTGAATCCGAGGTTTTTCTGGACTTCCAGCAGCGCATAGCGGATGCCGCGCAGGTGGACAGAAGTGTACTTGTCATCGGTGAGCGCGGAAGCGGAAAGGAAATGGCCGCAAGCCGTCTGCACTACCTGTCAAAACGCTGGCAGAAGAACCTTGTTACAGTGAACTGTGCAGCCCTCGCCCCAACCCTCATAGAAAGCGAGCTTTTCGGCTACGAGCAGGGAGCCTTCACCGGAGCGAACAAGACCAGAAAAGGCCGGTTCGAGGAGGCCCAGGGAGGGACGCTGTTTCTTGATGAGATAGGAAACATCCCGATCCAGGTCCAGGAGAAGATCCTTAGGGTTGTTGAATACGGAACATATGAAAGAGTCGGGTCCTCGGTAACCCATGAGGCGGATGTAAGGATCATCGGTGCCACGAATGCGGATCTCAAACAGATGTGCAGGGAAGGCAAATTCAAGGAAGACCTTCTGGACAGACTGAGCTTCGAGGTCATCTTCATCCCGCCACTCAGGGAACGTGGCGAGGACATCCTGCTTCTGGCGAACTATTTCGCCCAGAGGATGGCCATGGAATGCAACCAGGACATCCCTGTATTCTCAGAGCAGGTGCAGCAGGAACTTCTGAACTACAGCTGGCCCGGAAACGTCCGTGAACTCAAGAACACAATCGAACGCGCCGTCTACAGAAGCAAAGGGGACATCATCTCCTCGATACAGCTGGACCCTTTTGAGAATCCCTTTGCATCTGGAAACGATGTCCCACAATTAAGGAAATCAGAAAAAACTGGTATTATCCCGTCAAATCAGGCAAGCAAGCAGGAGTTTTCTTTTGACAGTCTTCCGCTTGAAAGCCTTGACAAGACCAAGGATGCTCTGGAAGCAAGCTTTGTACAGCGTGCCCTGAAGCAGGCACAGGGCAATCAGCGTGAGGCTGCCAAGCTGATGCAGATCACCTACGACCAGTTCCGCGGTCTGTACAGGAAGCATGGCAAGCCTCAGGCCTTGGCCTGATCCTTTGTTCCGAGCTTTGCCTTGAGCTCCTCAAGTTCCCTGTCAACGTTTGCGTTGTTCTCCATCTCGGTGAATCTGGACTCGCTTTCATATGACTTGGATGCCACTGCTGCCTCAGCCTCAAGGCGCTCGACCTTCTCCTCCATCTCGTTGAATCTCTTGATGGCGGCGCTGCAGTCCGTTGCGCTGATCTGCTTCTCGATCTTGATCTTCTCCTTTGCATGCTCGGCACGGGCCACAAGGGTTCTCTCCTTGGCCTTGACCTCCTCAAGCTTCTCCGTGAGCTTGACGATCTGGGCTTCCTGGCTTGCGCTGATGTTCTTGAGCTCTGCAATCTCTGTCTCAAGGGCTGTTACCTTTGACTGGGCCTTCTGCTTCTCTGTGATTGCCTCGCGTGCAAGATCGTCCTTGCCGTTCTTGACTGCAAGCTGAGCTCTCACATCCCAGCGGCTCTCCGCCTCTTTGCTGGCCTTGAGCTCTTCTTCACGGGCACGGATGTTTGCAAGCATCTCGGCTGCCGAATTCTTTGCCTTTGAAAGGCTGCCCTCCATCTCCACGATGGTGTAGCGGATCATCTTTGACGGATCCTCCATCTTGTCGAGTGCATGGTTCACGTTTGAGCTGAAAATGTCATGGATTCTTTTAAATGCGTTCATTGTCGCGTCTCCTTTATTCGTCGTAATTGCCCGTTGCCGGACACACTCCAAATAGCAGAAACCGTGCCAAGTCATCGATAACACCATAAATCAAAAGGAATTACACAAATAGCACCACAAGCACTACAATCAATGAAAAGACAAGTTGGCGAATTTTACCACACAAGAATCTCAGAACCAGCGGTGAAGAAGGATACCTGCGGCAACTGAGACGTTAAGCGAGCCTTTGGCGCCTCCCATGGGGATGCTGACGCGGCTTCCGCAACAGGCAAGGACGGCGGGGCTGATTCCGAATTCCTCCGAGCCCAGAACGGCAACACCGCGCGACGGGAACGCGAATTCATTGATTGAAACCCCTCCCAGTTCAAGGGCAATGACCTCGGATGGATCGAAAGTGCTGAGGAAAGAGACAACATCCGCCTCCGGCATGAACGACCATGGGATTACCGAAGTTGTACCGCGTGAGGTTCTGAGAGCCCTCACATGGTCAGGAGATGCCGTACCCTCCACCAGAATGATTCTGGAAATTCCAAATGCCTCGGCGCTTCTGAAGATGGCGCCGACATTGTACGGGCTTCTGATCCTGTCCAGGACAAGGATCTTGTCCTGCACCACCCTGTGCGAGACATCAAGGTTTCCCGACTCGTCCCTGAAATCCCAGTCGGATGGCTCCGCACCGAGTCTTGCCAGAAGGTTCTGGCTCATGTCCTCAAGACGGAATGCAAGGGCATCCGGCTCCAGTCCGGAACCAGCAGAAGGAAAATCCGCCAGAGGAAGAATATCATTGATGTACTCAAGGTCCACTGCCTGCCCGTTTTTAGAGGCAACGGCCGCCTCATGGAGGATCATTGAGATCTTTCTGAGTCTGGTGCGTTCCTTGAGGGTGGAAAGCTTTTTCTTTGTAATCACCGGTTGTCCCCGAAATCGTCGCACTCATCGTCCGAATCGGCATGCTCTTTGTCCGGAGGAAGGACAACCAGGGCAAACTCCCCTTTTACAACCTTCAGTTGTGAGATAACCTCCGATGCAGTGCCGTAGATGAACTGCTCGAATGCCTTTGTCATCTCGCGGCCAAGGACAAGGTGGCGGCTGTCATCCAGATCCCTGATCTCTCCCAGGGTCTTGAGGATGCGGAATGGAGATTCGTAGATGATGAAGGCTTCCTCACGGGCAAGAAGCTCCTTGAGCCTTGCCTTGCGCCGTCCGCTCTTTGGAGACAGGAAGCCTTCGAACGTGAACGTCTTCCCGTTCAGCCCGCTTGCGGAGATCAGGGTGACGGACGCGCTTGCACCCGGGATTGGCACGACATCGAAACCCGCCTCCCTGACGGCCCTTACAAGACGGCTTCCCGGATCGCTGACTCCGGGTGTTCCCGCATCGCTGCAGTAGGCGACGGACAGGCCCTGTGACAGAAGGCCTTTGATGCCCTGACTTGATGCAGCCTCGTTGTGGGCATGGCAGGCAATGAGACGCTTTCCCGTGATTTCAAGGTGTGTGAGCAGCGTCTGGGTATGCCGCGTATCCTCGCAGGCGATGACATCCGCCTCACGGAGCGTCTTTATTGCCCTCAGCGTGATGTCATCGAGATTCCCGATAGGAGTGGCGACAATGTAGAGCGTGCTCATGCCGGATTATTGTTTGTCGTCCAGCTTGAAGCAGATCTTCAGCTCGTCAAGCTGCTTCTGGTCTACATCGTTCGGGCTGTCGTCCATCGGAGAGACGGCGAAGCTGTTCTTCGGGAATGCGATCGCCTCGCGGATCGAGTTCTGGTCGCTCATGATCATGACAAGACGGTCGATGCCAGGAGCGATTCCTCCGTGTGGTGGTGGACCGAACTTGAATGCATTGAGCAGGAAACCGAACTTCTTCTCCGCCTCCTCGTCCGAGAAGTTGCAGATGCGGAAGATCCTCTTCTGAAGCTCGATGTCGTGGATTCTGATGGAT
>JBGVBT010000007.1:0-11603 GCA_045225895.1 Sphaerochaetaceae bacterium | reverse complement strand
TCCTGGCAGTCCATTGTGATGACCTCGATTCCCTTTGCGTTGAGAACAGGAACCATAGCCTTGAGGTCAGCGTATGTCTTAGGAACTGAAAGACCGTTCTCCTTGAGAACCTTGTTGTTGACGAACATCATTGATGTTGCTGTGACTCCGTTGGGGAGCTCTCCGAGGTAACCGGCAAGCTGCGGAGCTGTGCAGAGCGGGTTGTACTTGTCATACAGACCGTCTCTCTTGAGCAGCGGTGTCAGGTCATAGAGCAGATGCTCTGTGTGGAGTGTGGATGATCTTCCGCTTGGCCAAGCGTAGACAACGTCAGGAAGCTGACCCTGTGCTGCATAAGCCTCGACCTTCTGGTGGAACGGCTCATTGAACAGGTCCTCTCTGATGACCTCGATCTCAGGATGCTCGGCTGTGAACTTGTCCCAGACCTGTGAGATCTCGTTGGCGCTGTTCGGCTCGGACATATCGATGTAGTTAAGAACTCTGATCTGAGTCTTGTTTGACTTTTCAGCTGCTCCCTGTGCGAAAACCATTGCACAGACTGCAAGAGCAACAAAAAGAACGGTAAGGATTCTCTTCATTTCTTTCTTCTCCCTTTTTCAGTGGTTTGTTCACGGTATGAACAATTAAATTGTACTACCGAAGAACAAACTTGTCAAATTTATTTTGACCTTTTTCAGCGAAAAACTGAAAAAAGTTTCAACCCTTTACAGCACCGGCACTTACGCCCTTTGTGATTTCCTTTCTGAATATGATGTAGAAGACCAGCATGGGGATAAGACCGATCATCAGCGAGGCGAAAAGTTTGCCGTAGTCTGTGGAAAGGCTTCCTGCGAAGCTCTGGATTCCAACCGGAAGGCTCTTGTTCTTCGTGCTCGACGTCAGCATGTTGATCAGCATGAACTCGTTCCATGTTCCGGAGATCTGGATGATGGTGATCGTGGTTCCTACCGGGGCTGCCATCGGGGCCATGATGCTGATGAAGATCCTGGAGTACTTGGCTCCGTCAAGACGTGCGCTCTCGATCAGTGCGTTGGGAATGCTCTTCATGAACTCGGTGGCAAGGTATATGCCCATGGGAAGACCAATTCCGATATAAGGGATCAGGACGCCCAGCTTGGTGTCGTACAGTCCCACCTGGTTGATGACGATGAAGAGCGGTATCATGATGCTCTGCAGCGTCATGAGGATTCCCACGACATAGGAACCGTAGATCCACTTGGTGTTCCTGTTGTTGATCTTGGCGAACGCAAAACCGCTCAGGAAGCTCAATATCAGGATGGAAACGGTGGTGATGGCGGTATAGATGACGCTGTTGATGATGTAGACACCGAAATGTCCCCTCTGCCAGGCCTGCGTGTAGTTCTGCCAGAAGAATCTTCTGGGAAGGCCCAGACGGTTCATCTGATAGTCCTGCGATGTCTTGAAAGAGTTGATGGCAAGCCAGAGGAGCGGAGCTATGGCAAGGATTGCGAACAGGATCAGGACGGCATATGTCAGCACCATGCCGATCTTTCTCTTTGCGGATACGTCGTCTTTGATGTAGCTCATTCGCGGCCTCCGAATTTCTTCTCAACGGCCTTGGTTACGCCGATCAGTGCGAAGCTTATGATGCACATGACAATCGAGACAGCGTTTGCCAGGGGATAGTTCGGAGCTCCTTTGAACGCCGTGTCGTACATGTAGATTGAAAGGACGTATGTCTGCTTTGCAGGACCGCCGCTTGTCATGACGAAAATCAGGTCGAAGCTCTTCAGGGATCCGGAGATTGCCAGGATAGCGCTTGTGACTATGACTCCCGAAAGTGCCGGCAGTATGATGTAGCGCAGAGCCTGCATCTCGGTTGCACCGTCGATCTTGGCCGCCTCGATGATCGAGGTGTCGATCTTCTGGAGGTTCGCAAGGAAGATGATCAGGTACGTTCCGGTGTACATCCAGAGGATGACCAGAAGGACTGCGATCATCGGATGCTCGCTGTTTCCGGCCACATACGACGGATTGAACAGCCTTATGATGTCAGGAAGCACTCCGTTGGGGGCCGTGATGGCCTTCCACAGACGACCGATGACGACAGTGGAGATGACGCACGGCAGATAGATGACCGTCTGGAAGAAGTCCTTGCCCTTGATCATGCCTCTGAAAATCAGGTAGGCCATGAAGAATCCAAGGGGAATCTGTCCGAAGACCGATATGAAGACGATCCATAGATTGTTCTTCAGAGCAAGCCAGAAGTACTTGTCTGAGAACATCTGCTTGTAGTACTCGAATCCGACAATCGAGACCGGTCTTCTCTTGGGACCGAACAGAGCTCCGCCCTTGTAGTTCGTCAGGCTAAGGAAAACGGCGAAAATCGTCGGAAACGCCATGACGAAAAGGTAGATAAGAAATGCGGGAAGGACAAAGCCCCAATAGGCCCTCCTCTCCTCGCCGTGAGCCGTCATCATCCTTGAAGATGAGAACATGCTGGCATAGCTACCCATATGCTCAACCTCCTATAGTTTGCTTCTTCAGCGTATCAATCGTCTCAGTCCAGTTCAGTCTCCAGTCCTGGTCAGCGGAATCAAGATCCGGGACACTGAAAAGGTTGTGAAGGCACATCATCGCGGCTCCCATGGCGCTGACGCACTCGTCCTGCGAGTCGAACACCATGCCGCACTGGTACTCCTTCAGAAGCCCCAGGAACGAAGGAACCCTCTTCTGGAGCGTCTCGAGAACCCACTGCTTGTCGGAGAAAGGCCTTCCGTGGAGGATGATCTTCTCCGCATCGATGACGGAAAGAACCGGGATGAACGAACGGAAGGAGTCCTCCATCCAGTCCGCCAGAGCCGCCTTGTCATCCTCGGTGTTTCTCAGAACCGCGATGTCCAGACCGCTCTGGTTGTTCATTCCCTCGCGCCATGTGATGGACTTGAACTCTCCGGCGGCATTGTGGGTTCCCCTGTAGACCTTGCCGGAGAAGATAAGACCGATACCGGCTCCTATGCCGATGATCTTGGAATCTATCTTTGACTCCTCGTGGAAGTCCGCGACGATGCTCACCGCATTGCCCCAGGCCTGGTTCTTCAGGACATCAAGCCAGGCTGCCGTGTTGGCATCATTCTCTATATAGACCGGATAAGTGTACTTCTGACCGAGGATCTGTCTGACATCGAGGTCCTTGACCCCGAACGGGAACGACGAGATTATGCGCCCGTAAGTGTCGTCAACAATGCCCGGAACTGCGAAGCTCATTGAAATAATCGGGCTCTTGATGCTCTTATGGGCCTCCAAAGCCCTTTCTATGGCCCTCTCGAACATCTCCGTCAAAGGGATGAATCCGAACGATCCGGTCTCACGCCAGAGCTCGGTTCCGTCCACGGAGAGAATCACGGACCTGTAGTGGGACGGCTGGATGTCAAAGCCCAGCACGCATCCGAAATCAGGATTGATGGAAAGCTCAACGGCCTTTCTTCCACCCTGCTGGGAGGACTCCAGAAGCCTTCCCTCCTGGATCACACCCGAACGGATCAGGTAGGATGTGATGTTGGTGACGGTAGATCGGTAAAGGTTGAGCTCGCGTGCGATCTCGGCGCGGGAGATGCTCTTTCTCTGCCAGATTATCCTGGCTACCAGCGATGTGTTGGCGTTCTTCTGGAAAAGATTGTTGTCAACAGGCATTTCCGACCTCCCCTTTATACAACTTACAGCAACTTTTCCGGATTATGTTGCTGTAATCACCATGTAAAATCAAAAACTTCATCAAGTTTGTTTACACAGTGTACAAACATAGGTTATCATTAGTTCAACAAAACAGTCAACAGCAATATTCGGAAAATGAGAGGACAAAGCAACCATGTTCACAAGACCCGATCTTCACAAGGATTTCCTCTTCGGCGCCGCCACTGCCAGCTATCAGGTTGAAGGTGCCGGCAGCGAGGACGGACGCACGCCCTGCATCTGGGACGACTTTGCAAAGATCCCCGGCAAGGTCTACATGGGCCATGACGGAAGCGTGGCCGCCGACCAGTATCATAGATATAAAGAAGACGTGGCCCTGATGGCCGGCCTGGGCTTCAAGGCCTACCGCTTCTCCGTCTCCTGGTCCCGCGTCCTGCCCAACGGCGGAGACAAGGTCAATCCCAAGGGAATCCAGTACTACAGGAACCTCTGCACGGAACTCCACAACCACGGCATGAAGGCCTGCTGCACCATCTACCACTGGGACATGCCCAGCGAACTCCAGGCCAAAGGCGGCTGGGCCGAGCGCGACACGGCCTACAGGCTCACCTATCTTGCAAAAGTGCTCTTCGAGAACCTCGGGGACCTGGTGGACATGTGGATCACCATCAACGAGGCCATGTGCATCACATTCCTGGGCTACCAGATGGGCATGCACGCACCCGGGATCAAGGACAACGACCAGTTCATAAAAAGCGTCCACCACGTCAACCTGGCCCACGGCCTGATAGTCTCCGAATACCGGAAGACCGGCCTGAAGGCCCCCATCGGAATCACCCACAACCTGGAGTTCCCCCGCCCCGCCACAAAGGATCCCAAGGACGCCAAGGCTGTCTCCAACCACATTGCCCTCAGAAGCGGACTCTTCATGGCCCCCATCTTCAGAAAGCGCTATCCCGAATACGTCACTGACGAGCTCGGCTGGGTATTCCCCGTCCAGGACGGAGACTTCGACATAATCTCCCAGCCTATTGATTTCCTCGGGATCAACTACTACAGCGAGCACGTTCTCAGATGGTCCGACACCCAGCCGAACAACATCGAGGCCGCAGAGCGCTGGGAAGAGCGCATGAGCGGAATCGGCTGGAGGATCACTCCCCACGGACTCCTCAGACTCCTCAAGTGGACTTCCAACTACACAGGCGGAAAGCTTCCCATCTACATAACAGAAAACGGAGCCTGCTGCGACGACAGGCTCGAGACTGACACAAAGACAGGCAAGCAGTTCGTCCATGACGAGCAGCGCATCAGATACCTGTCGGAACACCTGCACATGTGTGCAGAGGCGATAAAGCATGGAGTGCCCCTGAAGGGCTACTTCTGCTGGAGCTTCATCGACAACTACGAGTGGACATACGGATACAGCATGAGATTCGGACTTGTCTACTGCGACTACGAGACACAGAAACGGATACCAAAAGACAGCGCCTACTTCATGCGTGATGTGATGGCAGGCTACGGAGACTGATATGAAATACGGACATTTTGACGACAAGGCACGTGAATATGTGATCGAGACTCCCAAGACCCCTCTTCCCTGGATCAACTACCTTGGAAGCGAGGACTTCTTCACCCTGATATCAAACACAGCCGGAGGCTATGCTTTCTACAAGGATGCAAGGCTCAGACGCATCACGCGCTACCGCTACAACAACAACCCCCTGGACCAGGAGGGCTTCAGACTCTACATCCGCGACAACTCCGGCAAAGAGCCTGTGATATGGAACCCCTCATGGCAGCCGGTCAGGACGGAGCTCGACTCCTACACCTGCCGCCACGGCATGGGCTACAGCGTCTTCGAAGGCTCAAAGAACGGAATCGCTGTCAGCCAGACCATGTTCGTCCCGGTTTCCGACAACGCCCTTCTCTACCACGTTAAGATCAGAAACACATCAGCTGAGAAAAAGAGCGTCCAGCTCTTCTCTTTCATCGAGTTCTGCCTGTGGGATGCCAACGACGATGCCACCAACTTCCAGAGAAACTACTCCATCGGAGAGGTCGAGGTCCACGGCAGCGCCATCTACCACAAGACCGAGTACCGCGAGAGACGCGACCACTACAGCGTCTTCTGGTGCAGCCGTCCTGTTGACGGATTCGACACCGACATGGACATCTTCAACGGTCCGTATGGCTGCGCAGCCCGTCCCGATGCCGTCTTCGAGGGCAAGTGCCGCAACTCCATAGCCCACGGCTGGAGACCCTGCGCATCCCACCAGCTGGACATTGTCCTTGAAGCCGGACAGGAGCAGACGGTCACCTTCGGACTGGGCTACATAAGAAACGCCAAGGAAGAGAAATGGGAGGCCCAGGACTGCATCAACAGAACCAAGGCCGAGCAAATGATGGCCTGTTACGACAGTGATGCCAAGGTTTCTGCCGCATTTGTGGAGCTCAAGCACCATTGGGACGACCTTCTGGGCACCCTGCAGGTCAAGAGCTCGGATGAGAAGCTCGACCGCATGGTCAACATCTGGAACCAGTACCAGTGCATGGTCACGTTCAATATGTCCAGAAGCGCCTCGTACTTCGAAAGCGGCATGGGACGCGGCATGGGCTTCAGGGATTCCTGCCAGGACCTCCTGGGCTTCGTGCACATGATCCCCTCCCGCGCAAGACAGAGGATACTGGACATCGCAGCCACCCAGTTCGAGGACGGATCGGCCTACCACCAGTACCAGCCCCTGACAAAGCGCGGCAACCTTGCCGTTGGAAGCGGCTTCAACGATGACCCGCTCTGGCTGATCGCAGGAACCGATGCCTACATCCGCGAGACAGGCGACTTCGCCATCCTCGACGAGATGGTTCCGTTCGACAACAACGACGACCTTGCCCAGCCGTTGATGGAGCACCTCAGACGCAGCTTCAACTACACCGTCACCCATCTTGGCCCGCACAAGCTGCCTCTGATCGGCAGGGCCGACTGGAACGACTGCCTCAACCTGAACTGCTTCTCGGAGCATCCGGGCGAAAGCTTCCAGACCACAGGCCCGAGCGAAGGCCCCGTTGCCGAAAGCGTCTTCATAGCCGGCATGTTCGTGAAATACGGCAGAGCCTACGAGGCCATCTGCCGCCGCAAAGGCTTTGCTTCCGAGGCCGATGCCTGCCTTGAGCACATCAGAGCCATGGAGGATGCCGTCCTGAAATACGGATGGGACGGCCAGTGGTTCCTCAGAGCCTACGATGCCTTCTCCAAGCCAGTCGGAAGCCACACCTGCGAGGAAGCCCAGATCTTCATCGAGCCGCAGGGCATGTGCGTCATGGCCGGAATCGGCAAGGAAACCGGCGAGGCCGACAAGGCAATGAAGAGCGTCCACCAGTATCTTGAGACAAAGTACGGCGTCACAATCTGCGCCCCACCCTACAAAGGCTATCACCTTGAGCTCGGAGAGATCTCCAGCTATCCGCCCGGAGTCAAGGAGAACGGCGGCATCTTCTGCCACAACAACCCGTGGATCACGGTTGCCGAGACCGTTCTGGGTCACGCCGACCAGGCCTGGGAGCTGTACAGGAAGATCTGCCCCGCCTACATCGAGGACATCTCAGAGATCCACAGGACCGAGCCCTACGTCTACTCGCAGATGATCGCAGGAAACGCATCGCCAAGGTTCGGCGAGGCCAAGAACAGCTGGCTCACAGGAACCTCAGCTTGGACTTTCCTTTCCATCAGCCAGGCGATCCTCGGCATTGTCCCTGACTACGAAGGCCTCAGGCTCTGCCCCTGCCTGCCCACCTGGATGGACGGCTACAAGGCAAAGCGCGTCTTCCGCGGAACCGAGCTCGACATCACGGTGAAACGTGCTTCAGACAAGGACAAAGGTCTGTGGGTGGACGGCGTCAAGGTAAAGGGAAACACCGTTCCCGTGACGGACGCAAGGAAAGCCGAAGTTCTGCTGCTGGTCTGACCACAATAAGCCTGCCGGTTCAGACCCGGCGGGCTCTTGCCTTTTTCCCTGCAATGAGTATGATTGCAAGTGCATATACTCAAGAGAAAAGAGGCATAATATGACCAACGATTACGAATACATCATCCACAACAACGGGGATGTGAGCAAAAAGGACCAGAGCCTTGCGAAAAAGATGTTCACCGTAGGGGTGGCACGCCAGGCCAGGGCTTTCCACAGACAGATCCCCGGTTATCACATGACTCCGCTCGCAGCGCTTCCCAACCTCGCACACATGCTGGGAATCGGCGGCATCTACATCAAGGACGAGGCCCAGAGACTTGAGCTGAACTCCTTCAAAGTCATGGGCGGCTCCTTCGCCGTCTACAACCTGATCAGACGCCTTCTGCACATGGAGGACAAGGAGCTCAGCTTCGAGTACCTGACCAGCAAGGAATGCCACGACAGACTGGGCGACATCACCTTCTGCTCCGCCACCGACGGAAACCACGGCCGCGGCCTAGCATGGGCTGCCAGAAAGCTCGGCCACAAGTGCGAGATCTACGTCCATTCCGAGACAAGCCAGGCCAGAATCGATGCCATCAAGAGCTACGGCGCAAACGTCACCATCGTCAACGGAAACTATGACGATGCCGTCCGCATGGCAGCCAGCGAGGCTGCAAAGCACGGATGGTATGTAGTCTCCGACACATCCTGGGAAGGCTACACAGAGATCCCCAGATGGATCATGCAGGGCTACACCTCCATGCTTCTTGAGTGCCAGGAGCAGTTCGCAGGCATGGGAATCACAAGACCCACACACGTCTTCGTCCAGGCGGGAGTCGGTGCCCTTGCAGCAGCAGTCGTAGGCTTCTATAGCGCCCTGTTCCCTGAGAATCCGCCGCTCTTCGTCATCTGCGAGCCCAACAAGGCCGCCTGCATCTACGAGTCCATGAAGGCCGGCGACGGCAAGTGCCACAGCGTCAAGGGCGACCTTGACACCATCATGGCCGGTCTTGCCTGCGGAGACCCCTCCCCTCTGGCATTCGAGATCCTGAAGAACAACGCCGACATCTTCGCATCTTTCCCCGACTACGTCGCAGCCCGCGGAATGAGAATCCTCTCCTGTCCTCTGAAGGGCGATCCGTTCATGATCAGCGGAGAAAGCGGAGCACTTCCGCTCGGAGCCCTCTACTCCATCCTCACAGAGCCCGAGCAGGAGGACATCAGAACCGCCCTGATGCTTGACGAGAACTCCACCGTCTTCATGGTCAACACTGAAGGCAACACAGATCCCAAGCACTTCAGACGCATCATCTGGGATGGTGTCGATCCAGTCCCCGCAGAGTTCAGGACAAAGCGCTGAGACAATTGCAGACACAACAGAAAGGGCTTCCGCAACCGGAAGCCCTTGTTTTTTTCAAATCAGTGACGATTGGTGACGTCAGTGACAACGGTGACGTCAGTGACAACAGTGACGTCAGTGACGCAGGGCATCAAAAAACCGGAAACCCTTTGTTTCTCCTCACCGGAAAGCAGAGTATGGCAGGTTTGTCCCCGATTGTGGATTGGCTGTCAATCAGCTGTGGGTTGCCTGTGCAGCGTTATGCACATGCCAGGCAGGGCGCGGGATCGCCATGGCGCCCTATGCCTGAGGCTTGTGCATAAGATGCCGATGCACGGGCAATCCACCGGCTTATTGACGGCCCATACACCATGAGGGGAAAGATCAAAGCTTACGAAGAGCACGCAATTCCGACTTCCGGAGAGTAGACTCTTTTTCACGAGGTATGATATGTCCGTGACAAGTTCCACTCCATGAGTATTTACAATAATCGCAACGAAAAGAGTGTTACAACGACAATGAGAAACCAGTGTATGAAGGTATCATCATTTCGCCGTATAACAGATGCTGCGTATCTCTTCCAAAGTATTCTTACACCATGCAAATTCAAGGCCGCTATCCGTTCCCACTTTCAGGATGTCCGAAACCGAGGGATTCAGGCCCTTTCCGTTGATGGTGGTGGCATGCTCACCGTTAACTGAACTGCTGTATGTAAGATCATAGGCTGGGGACATTATCCATTTGTCTGCTGATTCGTCATAGAGGAAAGAAAAGTTTTTAGAATGGTCATCCCTGTTGTGGGCAAACTCGTTGAAACACATAAGGCGGAACATGTTCATGGTTTCGCGCATGTCCCTTGTCAGTATGTTGGTAAGCTTAAGAAGGTGAGAGTAGTCCAGAACCGGGAATCTGTGTGAGACCTCCAGAAGGCCACCCGCAGAAACCATGTGGATGCGCTCATTTGTTTCTGTCCTGTCGAATCGTCTGCAGGCGAAATAGCCCGAAGTCTTGGTGGAAGGAAGGAGCCTGGATTGCTCGGTTCTGATTCCGCATTTTGCAGCCATCTGGTTGTATCTGTATTCAAGGCGGCCCATCTCGGGACCTTCCTGAGTCGTCGGGAATTTCACAATCCATGGATGGCCGTCAATTTCAGTATTTACCTTAGGCCTTGCTCCACCGGAGCTTCCTGCCATTGAGAATAACATATCGTAGTCTGATTCTCCGGCTATGTCCTCGAAAATGGCGGAGCACTGTTCATATAGGGTATCGAAATCCACTGATGAGTCTGATTCTTCTTCAAACTGACATGGCTTGAATTCAAGAGCTCCTTTTGCATTACTGCCAAGGAGAGATAGTCGTGTGATGTTGTTGATGCTTTCCGGCTGCAGGCCTTTTGATCTGAGCATTCTGTCCGTAAGAAGAATTCCCCATCCATCAGGAAGACAGTCATCAAAAACTCCGAAAAGGCCGTTGAAAGGCTCAAGTGAGCTGAAGAAGACCTTGTCGGAAAGGGGCAGTGTGAACGGACTGATTGAGAATCCGTCAGAAAGCCATTGGGGTGAGTACTGGAAAGCGGCAAGTCTTTCCTTGAATTCACTGAGAGTGCCAACAAGCCTGTTGTGATAATATACCTCAACGCTTCTGATTTGCTTCATCTATCACATCCTGTATGGTTCTGTAGACCTTTCTCTCGTTGAAGAGGTTCTTCACATCTTCCTTCATGTCGATTGATATCGCTATTCTGACCAGACTTTCAAATGAAATCTGACCTGTGGTCTCGAATCTGCGTATCGATGCAAAGCTTACTCCTGTCATTCCTGCTAGTTCCTTTTGGCTGATATGAAGAGCCTTGCGTCTTAATGTAGCTTTTCTTGCGGTCTCCAAGCAGATCTCTTTAGGTGTGTCAAAGTAGTGGTCTAAGTCAATCATGCTAATATCTTAGCACTTTTCGGTGTAAAAGTGAAGAAAATGCTAATATTTTGGCATTTTACATCAATCTTGGAGATTAATTAAAACAACTCGACACATTTCTCAAAGAGCAATTTGCGGTTTTGCCCAGTCTCCGGCGCAACGGGCATGATTGACACACAGGCGGCATTTTATATTAATAATAACAAATTGCATCTTTATACAGAAACGGGGTGTGGTTCAGGGGAGTGTCAGATGAGAAAGATCACAGTAGTCGATTATACGCTTAGAAAACTCGGAGAAGGCGGTTCTTCGAACCTGCTTTTCAGAGAGAAGCTTGCCATAGCGATGGGAATCAACCGTTACGGGGCAGATGTGATCGAGCTTCCTGCCGTGAAGAACCCCAAGGAAGACAGGATCATCTTCAGGACAATCGCGCAGTCCGTGGGGACCAGCGTAATATCCATTCCTGTCTCCGATGACCTCAATCTGGCGGCCGTTTGTCTCAAGGGTGCAGGCCATCCTCGCCTGATTGTCAGCCTCCCGGTTTCAACGGTGCAGATGGAGTATCAGTACCGCCTCAAGGCTCCCAAGATGATCGAGAAGATCCAGGGCATGGTAACTGAGGCCCGCGCGCTTTGCGAGGACGTCGAGTTCGAGGCGCTGGATGCAACCAGGTGCGAGCTTGCGTTCCTCATCCAGGCATGCACGGCGGCCCAGGACAGCGCAGCCACAGTCATCAGCATCTGCGACGA
>JBGVBT010000006.1:0-12268 GCA_045225895.1 Sphaerochaetaceae bacterium | reverse complement strand
TCTCAAGGCTGAAGGAGATAAAGCGTATGGATTACGATGAGGCCCTTGCCAAAGGCCTGGTCACCATAATGCAGAATCCGTTCAACGCTTTCATCGACGACATCCTGGAGGTTCTGGACAAGGAAGCCATAAGGGAAAGGGGGCTGAGGGTTCTGTTCGATCCTATGCACGGTTCCGGTACATATCCCATGCTTGTCATCCTCAACACCTGCAGATGTACTGTTGACCTTATCAACAACAACAAGGACGCCTATTTCGAGGGCCTTTATCCCGCTCCCAGCGAGGACATCCTAAAGGGGCTGTCGGACAAGGTGGTCAAGGGCGGTTATGACCTTGGCTTCGCATTCGACGGAGACGGAGACAGGTTGTCGTTCATAGATTCCAACGGAAGGTATTTCTCTATGAACCAGATCCTGGCCATGCTCTACTGGTATCTTCACGAGGGCAAGCACTGGAAGGGACCCGTGGTCAAGAATCTGTGCACCACATATGTCCTTGACAGGATGGCGAAGGATTTCGGCGAGAAGTGCATAGAGGTTCCGGTTGGTTTCAAGTGGGTGTCGTCTGCAATCGACAGGTATGATGCGGTATTGGGCGGAGAGTCCTCCGGCGGTCTGACAATCCGCGGACACATCCACGGCAAGGACGCCATCTACGCTGCCTCACTTGTCATCGAGATGGTTTCCGCCATGGGAAAGTCAATTGCCGAGATCTCCGATATGATCAGCGAGAAATACGGAAAGACATACTATGTCGAGAAGGCCATGCGCTTCAAGGCGGAGGACAAGGGAAGAATCAACCATGCCATCATGGACGACAGGCGCGTTCCCGACTTCGGAGATTGTGTGGAGAAGGTCGGCTACATGGACGGTTGCAAGGTCTATTTCAGGGACGGTTCCTTTGTCAGCTGCAGGTTCTCCGGAACCGAGCCTCTTCTGAGGTTCATAGCGGAAGCTCCTTCCGAAGAAAAGGCCAGGGGCTATGTTTCCGCATTCGAGGATCTTGTTGAAACGATAATAGCCGAATAGGATCTCAGACCACGTTGACGTTGATCAGGTCTCTGATGATCTCGCGGATCTTTGCTTTGTTCTGCGGGAAATAGACCATGTGGAAAAGATAGGTCTCAAGCATAATCTCGAGTTTGTCCGCAAGATCGTTCGGGCTGCACTTGCGCATCTTCCCCTCCTTGATCGCCTGGCGGACAAGGCGGGAGAAGAAGAGGTTCAGCTTGGCCGTCCTGCGGTTGACCGTGTCCGTGAGACCTTCCACTCCGTCGATTATCTTCAGGAAATTGCCGACCTGACTTTCGTAGGTGTCTGCCTAGTTCAGGATGTCCTGCGTTATCTTCTGCAGTTTTTCCACGGGGTCCTTGATTGCCTCCCACTTTTCGGAGGTGTACTGGGAGAAGGCAAGGTCTGTGTTGTACTTGATTGCGTACTGATACAGCTGGTTCTCGTCCTTGAAGTACTGATAGACCGTTGTTCTTGAAAGATCGCACTTTGCGGCAATGGTGCTGAGATTGGTGTTCTTGCCTTCCTGGGCGTAGACTTCCAAGGCGGCATTCATAATCTCGATCTTCCTCTTCTCGTGATCTATCTTCTTTGGCATATTGACATTATAGCTACGAATGTCGAAAACAACAAGGAGATTGTTCCTTTGTTTCCAATTTGTTGCCGATTTGATTTGTTTTTCGTATTTTAGTGTTGTGAAACTGTGGATAACGGGGAAAGAACCGATCAGGGGACACTAGTTTCAGAGGTGAGATATGAACATTGACAAGTTTACAATAAAAATGAAAGAGGCCCTTCAGGGAGCCGAAAACCTTGCCACAAGGTACAATAACGCGGAAATAGGCAACGAGCACATGTTCCTGGCCCTTCTTCAGCAGAAGGACGGAATTGCCGAGCCTCTGTTCGCTAAGGTTGGCATTGACTATCAGAATCTCCTGGCCGAGACCAGGGCCATGGTTGACAAGCTGCCCAAGGCATACGGGGGAGCGGTTAACATAGGGCTTTCCAGAGGCCTGTATCAGATTCTCACCGAAGCCCAGACGGAAGCGGACAGATTCAAGGACGAGTATGTCAGCACTGAACACGTCCTTCTTGCACTTGCCGATGACGACGGCCCTGTGGGAAGGCTTCTCAAGCGCAGCGGCGTTTCCAAGGACGCCCTCATGCAGGCGCTTCAGAGCATCCGCGGAAGCCAGCGTGTCACGGACGAGGATGCGGAGAGCAAGTACCAGGCCCTTCAGAAGTACTGCAGGGACATGACCGCCCTTGCAAGGCAGGGGAAGATGGATCCTGTCATCGGCCGTGACGAGGAGATCAGACGTGTGATGCAGGTCCTTTCCAGAAAGACCAAGAACAACCCTGTTCTCATCGGAGAGCCGGGAGTAGGAAAGACTGCAATAGTGGAGGGCCTTGCCCAGAGAATCGTCGGTGGCGATGTCCCCGATTCGCTTAAGGACAAGAGCCTTCTGTCCCTTGATGTGGGTGCCCTTGTGGCCGGTGCCAAGTTCCGCGGAGAGTTCGAGGAAAGGCTCAAGGCTGTTGTCAACGAGATCACCAGAAGCGAGGGCAGGATTATCCTCTTCATCGATGAGCTCCATACCATCGTAGGAGCAGGTGCCGCAGAGGGATCCACCGATGCCTCCAACCTGATCAAGCCGGCCCTGGCCCGCGGAGAGCTTCATGCAATCGGAGCCACGACACTCGACGAGTACCGCAAGTACATCGAGAAGGACAAGGCTCTGGAGAGGCGTTTCCAGCCTGTTTATGCCAACGAGCCGACGGTTGAGGATACCATTGCCATCCTTCGTGGAATCAAGGACCGCTACGAGGTTCATCATGGTGTGAGGATCAAGGACGATGCCCTTGTGGCCGCAGCCGTGCTGTCCAACAGGTACATCACCAACAGATTCCTCCCGGACAAGGCCATCGACCTGATAGATGAGGCTGCCAGCCAGCTGAAGATCGAGATCGAGAGCCAGCCGGAGGAACTGGACAAGATAGAAAGGAAGCTTCTGAAGCTCAAGATCGAGCAGCAGGCTCTGTCCAAGGAGGACGATCCGTCTTCCAAGGCAAGGCTTGAGAAGATCAATTCCGAGCTTGCGGATCTGAACAGCACCCGTGATGCCATGCATCTGAGGTGGGAGAACGAGCGTGGTGCCATTGAGGGCATCAGGGACAAGAAGTCACGTCTTGAGGAACTGCGCACGCAGGAGAGCATTGCGGAGCGTAACGGCGACTTCGCCAAGGCGGCGGAGATCGTACACGGCCAGATTCCCCAGCTCCAGAAGGAGATTGAGGAGGAGAGCCAGCGTCTGAAGGCAGTGCAGGGTGACAGCAAGCTCCTCAGAGAAGAGGTGGACGAGGACGATATCGCAAGGATCGTCTCATCATGGACCGGAATTCCCGTCTCCAAGATGCAGGGCTCGGAAATGCAGAAGTACCTGAATCTGGAAAAGACCCTGTCCGACCGTGTCATCGGCCAGGACGAGGCAATTGCCGCGGTCTCCAACGCCATCAGGAGGAACAAGACCGGAATCGGCGATGAGCACAGACCTCTGGGATCCTTCCTGTTCGCCGGACCTACCGGTGTGGGAAAGACGGAGCTTGCAAAGGTTCTGGCCTCCATGCTGTTCGACGACGAGAAGGCTCTCACAAGGATCGACATGTCCGAGTACATGGAGAAGTTCTCCGTGTCGCGTCTGATCGGAGCACCCCCGGGATATGTCGGATACGACGAGGGCGGACAGCTCACCGAGGTTGTCAGAAGACGTCCTTATTCGGTTGTCCTTTTCGATGAGATCGAGAAGGCCCATCCTGATGTGTTCAATGTGCTTCTGCAGATCCTGGATGACGGAAGGCTTACCGACGGGCAGGGAAGACTTGTGGATTTCACCAATACCATCATAATCATGACCAGCAATCTGGGAAGCCGTCAGCTGATGGAGGCTCCGGATCTCAAGAGCGGCCGTGAGGCGGTGATGGAGGTCATCCGTGCCTCGTTCAAGCCTGAGTTCATCAACAGAATCGATGAGATCATCATCTTCAACCAGCTTGGAAAGGAACAGATCTCCGGAATTGTCTCGCTTCAGCTGAAGCGTCTCGCCGACAGGCTGATGAACCGCAACCTGAAGCTTTCATGGGACCAGAGCGTTGTTGACATGATCAGTGAGGCCGGTTTTGATCCCGACTACGGTGCAAGACCCATCAAGCGAGCCATCCAGACCATGGTCGAGAACCCGCTTGCGGTGGACATGCTCCACGGCCGTTTCTCCGACGGAGATTCCATCAGCCTTTCGGCTCCACACGGACAGCTGGAGATTGAGAGGGAATGCTGAGATTCTGATAGTCAGAGACGCTGTCTATGTCTGTTGACCAGGAGGAATCTTCAAATGATGGCTCCAATACGTCGGAGTTCTTAAGGATTCTGCTCACAGTCCAATCATCAGGACATTGAAGTATGGTTTTCTTTAGTCCGTATGCATGAAGGACGGGGTGCCCCGGCACCCTGTCCTTTTTTTCTGCAGAATAAGGGCGCACCGCATCGTGTTTGCCCAGAAGAGGAACGAGAGTGCTGTAGTGCGCAGGTTCTATCAACGGCATGTCGGCCAGGGAGATGAAGAACGCGCTGTCTTCCTGAACCTGGTCAACGCCCACCTTTGTCGAGCTGAACTGTCCTTTTCTGTAGTCCTGGTTGTTGACCAATATCATTTCAAGGCGGGCAGTGGTTCTTCCGATGAAGGTCCTGCATGGCTCAAGGGCTTTTTCCACTGAACGTCTTCTGTATCCGGTGACTACGATCAAGTGGCAGGCTTCGTCATTATCAAGGGAAAAACCCTGGAGAAACTCCAGAGCGTTCAGGCAGCAGTGAGTAACAAGACTCATGCCTTTGTAGGGAAGGAGCATCTTGTTTGTCCTGCTCATCCGCGAGGATGTGCCGGCTGCAAGCATCACGATATCCATAGTCAGATCCTCTCCTGCACATGTTACCACGCTTTACCAATAAAATGCATTTTTATATAATCACAGCCATGTTGGCCGTATTCATCAACTGTGGGACAGTTATCATCGGTTCCCTGATCGGTCTTCTGGTGGGGAAACATCTTAAGGAGAGCTTCAAGGAGATTGTATTCTCCTGCAGCGGACTTGTGACTCTTGTAATGGGAATCCAGATGGCACTCGGTTCCTCCAATTTCCTGGTGCTGCTTCTTGCCCTTCTCATAGGCGGGGCCCTCGGCTATCTGCTCAGGATCGAGGACAGGGTGTTCTCTCTGGGCGAGAGGCTCGGAAGCATGACACATTCGGAGACGACACAGAGCTTCGCGAAGGGCTTTCTGACAGCCTCGGTTCTCTTCTGCTCCGGTGCGATGAGCGTTGTGGGATCCATCCAGGCCGGCACGACGGGGGAGATGACCACAATCCTGATCAAGTCCGTCATGGACGGCTGCATGGCTGTTGTCTTCGCCTCGGTATATGGAATCGGCGTCATGTTCTCGTTCCTGTTCATCCTGGTGTATCAGGGTTTCTTCACACTTGCCGGTGGCTGGCTTCAGCCGCTTTTGGGAGAGGTGGGGATAAACGAGCTTGCCGCTGAGGGCGGAATCCTTCTTCTGATGATCGGATTCGGTCTTCTGAAGATCCGTGAGTTCAAGACGGCTAATTTCCTACCCGCCCTTGTATTTGCCCCTGTTCTGGGCATCCTGGCGGGGAAGATCCTCTGATGTGGATGAGGCTATTTTTGCTTCAGTGACGCTTGGCGTCCTCGATTGAGGTGTCGATATCCGGATTGAGGGGTACCGGGCAGCTTCCGACGTTCCAGATCTGGCTGGCATATTCCCTGATGGTTCTGTCAGACGAGAACTTTCCGCTTGAAGCCACGTTGATGATGGCCTTGCGGTTGAATGTCTTGAAATCGTCGCGGTAGAGGTTCAGGGCTTCCTGATGGCGGTCTGCGTACATGCGCAGGTCTGCGAAGATGAAGAACCTGTCTCCTCTGTCGAAGATGTCTCCGAAGAGCTGGTCGAAGACGCCGGGCTCGTCGATGTTGAAGAATCCTGACTTGATGAGTTTTACCGCCTCACTGATCTCCGCGTCGGCATTGATGAAATCATATGGATTGTAATGACCCTTCATTGCGGCGATCTGGTCCTCGGTATGGCCGAAGATGAAGACGTTCTCGTCTCCGGCTTCCTGGGCGATCTCCACGTTGGCTCCGTCCAGGGTTCCGATAGTCAGGGCTCCGTTGAGCATGAATTTCATGTTTCCTGTTCCCGATGCCTCAAGGCCTGCAGTGGAGATCTGCTCGCTGAGGTTTGTTGCGGGGATGACCTCCTCTGCCATTGAGACGCGGTAGTTTGGCATGAAGAACACCTTGAGCTTCTTGTTGACGCTGATGTCGGAGTTGATCATCGAGGCCATGTTGTTGATGAACTTGATCGAAAGCTTTGCATTCACATAGCCCGGAGCGCTCTTTCCGCCGAAGAGGAATGTCGTGGGCGGGAACGACTGGTAGAATTTCCTGTCGTTCTTGAGCTTCTGGTAGAGAAGGACGATGTTGAAGGCGTTGAGAAGCTGACGCTTGTATTCGTGGATCCTCTTCACCTGAACGTCGAAGATAGTGTCGGGGTCAAGGATGATTCCGCAGTCGCGGCTGAGGAAATCGGCGGTTCGCTTTTTGTTCTCCGCCTTGATTTTCGCGAACTTCTGTGCGAATGCGGCATCGTCTGCAAACGGCTTGATGAGTGCGAGTTTGTCGGCGTTGGTGATCCATTCGTCTCCGATGGCATCGGAAATCAGATTGGCAAGCTTCGGGTTGGAGGAGAGGAGCCAGCGTCTGGGAGTGATTCCGTTTGTCTTGTTCTGGAACTTCTCGGGGTAGATCTTGTTGAACTCCGGGAACATGGAGTTCTTCAGAAGATCGGTGTGAAGCTGTGCGACTCCGTTGACGGCATGGCTTCCGATGATGGCAAGGTTTGCCATTCTGACATGCTTTGGATTGGACTCCTCGATTATGCTGACCTTTGCGACCGAGTGGTTGTCCATGGGGAAGTATGTCATTGCGTAGCGCATGAATCTTGCATTGATCTCGTAGATGATCTGCATGTGCCTGGGCAGGATCTCCTGCATCATGGGGACAGTCCACTTCTCAAGGGCCTCCGGCATGAGTGTGTGGTTTGTGTAACCCATGCACTGCTGTGTGATGTTCCATGCCTTGTCCCAGTCGAGGTTCTCCTGGTCGATGAGGATTCTCATGAGCTCTGCGACGGCGATCGAAGGATGTGTGTCGTTGAGCTGGATTGCGGCGAATTTCGGAAGGTCTTTGAGATTGGTGTGGTTGAGCTTGAACCTGCGCATGATGTCGGCGAGCGAGCATGCGACGAAGAAATACTGCTGCTTGAGTCTGAGGACTTTTCCCATGTACTGGGTGTCGTTGGGGTAGAGGACCTGGGTGAGGTTCTCCGCAGTCATCTTCTGGCGGACCGCCTTTGTGTAGTCTCCGCCGTTGAACTCCTGGAAGCTGAATTCCTCGATGGCCTTTGCGCTCCAGAGTCTGAGTGTGTTGACTGTCTTTCCGCCGTAGCCGATGATCGGTGTGTCATAGGCCATTCCCATGATTTTGTCGGTGTCCACCCACTTGTAGTTGTCCTTGCCGTTCTCTCTGATGACCTCTACACGGCCTCCGAAGTTTACGACGAATCTAAGGTCCGGTCTGGGAATCTCCCACGGGTTTCCGTCTCTGAGCCAGTTGTCCGGCTGCTCGAGCTGATAGCCGTCCTTGATCTGCTGTCTGAAGATTCCGTAGTTGTATCTGATTCCGTATCCGAAGGAAGGGATTTCCAGCGTTGCCATGGAATCGAGGAAGCAGGCGGCAAGTCTTCCGAGACCGCCGTTTCCAAGGCCTGCATCCGGCTCCACGTCGGCCAGCTCCTCATACGTGTATCCCAGCTCCTTGAGGGCCTTGGCAACCTCGTCCGTCAGTCCCATGTTGGTGATGTTGTTGGTCATGGCACGACCCATGAGGAACTCGAGAGAGAGGTAGTATACGCGCTTGACGTCCTCTGCCTGGTGGGTCTTTCTGGAGATGTCCCACTGGTGGATGATCCTGTCACGGATTGACAGGGCAAGAGCGTCATAGCGTCCCTGCATTGATGTATGGAAGACGTCGGCGTCCTGTGTGTATTTCAGGTGCTCCGCGAAATCACGTTCGATGGCGTTTGCCGTGTATGATATTCTTGTGTTCTCGATTTTGTCTGTTTTTTTGCTGGCCATTTGCCGATCCTTGGTTTTCTTGAAAAATATGTTTTGGTTATTCCTAAAAACAGAAGAAGTTAGCAATAACACGCGGAGTATATCAGAAAAATCGACAGCTATTCAATAACAGATGACACAGGATAACTGTTGTTGACTACCATTTTATATTGATAATAAAGTGGAGACATGAGGAAAGTTTTCATCACCGGCCACCGGAATCCCGATATCGACAGCATCTGCTCGGCCTATGCCTATTCAAGGCTCAAGAGCATTCTCGATCCTTCGACAACATATGTGCCTGTGAGGTGCGGCCATCAGTCGGAGAGCATAAAGAAGCAGCTTGCCTCCATAGGATTCGAGGCCCAGCCCTACATGCATGATGCATATCCGAAGGTCTCGGATGTCATGCTCAAGCCTGATGTGGTGGTTGATGCCGACTCTCCCATATACAACCTTGTCAACGTCTACAGCATGAACCAGCCGTCCGTAGTCCCCGTCACAAAGGACGGAGATTTCTTCGGCCTTCTAAGTGTGGATGACATCACCAGCTGGTTCCTGAAGGACAACTCCGTGGCAATCCCGGTATACGAGATGCCCATCCGCAACATCGCGTCGATAATCCCTGGCAGGACGGTCTGCCGGGGTGAGAGCGATGTCATAAACGCAAGCCTTCTTGTAGGGGCCGGTGCCCTGGAGGACTTCAAGTCCTTCATCAGGCCGGACACCCGCAGCATCCTTGTCATGGGATTCCGCAAGGAACATATAAAGCATGCGATGGAGATGAACGTCCCCGGTATGGTCATCACCACCACCGACAGTGTGGGGGATATCGATTTCTCCGGGTACAAGGGTTTCGTGTATGTGACGGCTCTGGGTACAGCCGAGGCCATAAGGCGTCTTAGGATGACATCCAGTGTCAGGAGCATAATGGGCAAGCAGGGGCAGAGGCTCCAGGTGACGGACCTGTTCGACGACGCAAAGGACATGCTGGCATCGTCCTCCCTCAGAGGTCTTCCCGTTTTCGACGGTGAGCAGTTTGTCGGATTCGTGACAAGAAGGTGCTTCCTCCACAAGCCGCAGTACAACGTGATCCTGGTGGACCACAACGAGGCCAACCAGAGCATCCACGGCATCGAGGAGGCGAACATCGTTGAGATCATCGACCACCACAGGATCGATGCTCCCAAGACGGACACCCCGATTCTTCTGGATGTGGAGCCTCTGGGAAGCACCTGCACCATAGTCCACCAGCAGTATCTGAGAAACGGCATGATACCCGATTACCTGACGGCGAAAGTTCTTCTGACGGGAATCGTCTGCGACACGCTGATCCTCAAATCCCCGACAACCACCGCAGTTGACATCGCGAGTGCCAACCAGCTTGCCTCGATGTGCGGGATCAACGACCTGATGGAGTTCGGAAAGGAGCTGTTCAGCCACAGCGAGTCCCTTGCCGTGCGCGATCCGATGACGGTGATCAAGTCGGATTTCAAGACCTACAACGAGAGCGGGGTGTCGATCGGAGTGGGGCAGTGCGAGGTTCCGTTCTTCGGAGACCTGGAGGAGTACAGGGAAAAGTACCTCAAGTCACTGGCCGAGCTGGCGAAGTCCAAGGCCCTGGCCTGGGCAATGCTCATGGTCACCGATGTGATGAAGGGAGACAGCATCCTGTTCTCTAGTCCGTCGAAGTATGAGAAGAAGCTTACATATTCCGTCATCAGCGAACATGTCTATGACATGCCGGATGTGCTTTCCAGGAAGAAACAGCTGCTTCCGGAGATTCTCAATGCGGTCAGCTGAAAGGTATGAACAAAGGACTTTACGCAGGTTATTGACAAACTTGTTTGCTTTTTGTTAAGTTACATTCTGCACGTTTACATACTTGTACTATGCCCTTGTAGCTCAGTCGGTAGAGCACCACCATGGTAAGGTGGGGGTCAGCGGTTCAAATCCGCTCGGGGGCTTAAAAGGGCGGAGCGTGCTGGAAATTGGAGATTACCGGCTTTGGCCGTAAGGAGATACAGATATGGCAGACAAAAAGAAGAGCCCTGTTGAGAAGATCGCTCTCCAGTGCACGGAGTGCAAGAGAAAGAACTACACAACAGAGAAGAACCGCCGTAACAATCCGAACAAGCTTGAACTGATGAAGTACTGCCCGTTCGAAAGAAAGCACACACTGCATCGCGAAACAAAGGTAAAGTGAGCCGAAAGGCTTATAAATAGAGGAATATAGGCCAGTAGCTCCAACGGTTAGAGCACTGGTCTCCAAAACCGGGTGTTGGGGGTTCGAATCCCTCCTGGCCTGTAGAATCCTCTGTTTGGGAGAATGAGATGAAGAAGTTTTTCAGATATCTTAAGGAATGCCGTCTCGAGATGAAGAAGGTCGCATGGCCCAACAGAGCCACCATTGTCTCATCAACGAAGATCGTTCTCATCACGACTATCATTTTTGCCATCCTTCTTGGCCTTGTCGATTTCCTCCTGATGAGGTTGGTTTACCTCATTTTCTAAGGAAGGCAACTATGGCAAGAGGCTGGTACACAGTTCACACCTACTCGGGCTACGAGCAGAAGATCGAGAAGCTCATCCGCAGAATGATGGAGACAGATTCGAATTTCGCATCTGTCTGTCTTGACGTAAAGGTTCCTTTCGAAACCGTCATCGAGTCAAAGGACGGCGTTCGCAAGGAGGTCAGGCACAAGGTTCTTCCGGGTTACATTCTCGTCGAGCTCGACATGCCGGAGGATGACTCCTGGAAGGGATACTGTTCCCAGATCAAGCGCATCCAGGGTGTGACCGGGTTCCTTGCCGCATCAAGGTCATCAAAGCCCATCCCGCTTTCAAAGGACGAGATGAACAACATCCTCCAGAAGACGGGCGAGATCAAGGCAGAGAAGACATTCAGGCCCAAGCAGAGCTTCAATGTGGGCGAGACCGTCAAAGTTACCGAGGGTCCGTTCTCAGGTTTCTCCGGTGTCATTGAGGAAATCAATTCAGAGAAGGGTCGCATCAAGGTCTCCGTCGAGATCTTCGGACGCCCGACTCCGGTTGAGATCGAGTTCTCCCAGGTGGAGAAGATCTGACGACACCGCCGCCAAGGTACCGGATGTTGCCTGGCGGAGAAGTTTACATACGTCCGTTTGTATATGAAAAACTCCTCTCCGGAGAAGCGGATGCACTGGTCAGGTCGCAGGACAGGGCTGCAGAAGGGGAACCGGAAAGGTGGGAGCCTGATCGTATGACAGGCGTTAATACCAGCGTGGAAGTCTGAACACATTCCGCCAACCCAGGCAAGGCTATCCGCGTAAGGAGAGAAATATGGCAAAGAAAAAGGTTACTGCAATCATCAAGTTGCAGTGTCCGGCCCAGAAGGCTACACCGGCACCACCGATTGGTCCGGCACTCGGCCCCCATGGTGTAAGCGCACCTCAGTTTGTCCAGCAGTTCAACGAGAAAACAAGACAGTTTGAAGCTGGTCTGACAATCCCAGTAGTTATTACAGTCTATGCTGACAGATCCTTCTCTTTCATTCTGAAGACCCCGCCGGCAGCCGTTCTCATCAAGAAGGCCCTGGGTCTCGAGACTGCAAGTGGAGTTCCAAACAAGCAGAAGGTCGGTACTCTCACTCAGGCACAGCTTGAGGAGATCGCCAAGACAAAGATGCCCGATCTGAACGCAAACGACATGGACGCTGCCAAGCGCATCATCGCCGGAACAGCAAGGTCCATGGGTGTGGAGGTGGAGAAATGAAGCACGGCAAGAAGTATCAGGAAGCTGTCAAAAAGTACGACAAGGCAAAGGTCTACACAATTTCTGAAGCTGCCGGACTGGTCAAGGAGCTTTCATTCGCAAAGTTCGATGAGACCGTCGAGCTTCATATCAAGCTTATGCTCAAGAAGAGCCAGACTGTCAGAGATACGGTCGTTCTGCCGAACCAGTTCTCAGCAGAGAAGAAGATCCTCGTATTCGCAAAGGGTGACAAGGCTCAGGAAGCTTTGGATGCCGGAGCA
>JBGVBT010000005.1:0-3721 GCA_045225895.1 Sphaerochaetaceae bacterium | reverse complement strand
TGCAATATGTTGCTTGTAATTAAACACAAATACCCATATGTGTCAATATTATGGATGGCGTTAATTACTGTTGACAGGCAGTACGTTTTGCAAAAAAGGCATGAAATCAGTCAGTGACTTCCTCAGATTCGGATGATGAGTTGGAATCGTCAAGGACAATCATGATGTTGTTGCTGTTGAAGGCGTTGAAATAGCGGAACTCGGACGACAGGTTCTTGACCAGCTTGATTCCGAGGGCGCCGGCCTCGTCCTTGTGCGCGGCAAAATAAGCAAGAGGATCGAACTGCTTGCAGTAGTCCTGGATTGATATCGAGATCCTGCCGTCTCTGATGAACATCCGGAAATCAGCGACAATGCGGCTGTTGGCCCTGCGTTTGCCGTGCTTGACGATGTTTCCACCCATCTCCTCGATGAACAGAGCGGCAAACAGCGCCCTCTTCGGTTCGATCCCATGGTTCAGACAGAACTGCTCGGCGGCATCGCGTCCCTTCACAACATCATCCATTGTGGAAAGACCCACATAGAGGTTCTCGTTGTCCGATCCCCCGAAGGTGCTGGGAATCAGCATCCAGTCATAGATGCTGCGTGGAATATGCCTGTTCTTCACAAGAATCAGAATCAGCATGACGATGATCTGCAGGAACTTGCTGACGATAAGTGATGCCAGAACACCCTTGGAACCGAAATACCTTGCCATGAAAACGGCACTCATAACCGGAATGAGGAAACGCTCGAAGAAACTCATTCCGTTGACAAGCTTCTTGTTGCGCATGCTGCCCTGAAGATAGGACTGGAACGATACCGCCAGGGTGTCCAGAGGAATGGAAAGAGCCAGGCATCTGATACCGAAGACAGTAAGTACGATGACATCGGGATCACTTGTGTATGAGAATGACAGAAGCGGAGCTATTATGAACAGGACAAGACCGGTGAAAAAGGAAGTCGAGAACGCGAACCTCATTGAATAGGAGAAAAGGCGTTTCAGTCCCTGCCTGTCCTCCACAGCATAATAGATGCTTGTCATGGACATCAGGGCATTTCCGATTCCCGCTCCAAGACAGAGGAAAAGGGAGTTGAGGTCGCTCTGGGTACCTCTGGCGGCAATGGCTGTGGCTGAAACGGCAACATAGAGGTTGATTCTGTTCAGGGTAAGATCCTTGAGGATGTTGAAGGTCTTTCTGACACTTGTAGGGTTGCCCGCACTGCCCACTTCGGAGATGATGGCCCTGTTTATTCCTTTGAACGACAGACTGAAATAGCTTCTCTTTCCGGCGAAATGCATCATCAGGATAAGGAACTGGATGAAAAACGAGACAGACGAGGAGACAGCTATTCCGAACACTCCTCCGTTGAACACCAGGACGTTCACAATGTCAGCCGCGATGTCCGTCACTGCGAACGCGATTGTGGAGATGTTGAAGCACCTTCTTCCTCCGTCAAGGACAACGATGGGACCCACAACCTGGATCAGCATCATGAACGGGATGCCCGGCATGAATCCATGCAGATACCTGAGCATCAGAGGATAGAGATTCTGATGGCTGTTTACGGAAACACCGCAGATTCTCAGGAGGAAAGCCGGGAAAAAAAGGCAGGCAAAAAGGACGAAGACACTTATGAACAATGCTCCCAGTACGGAATAAGTGAATGCGGCATTGGCCTTGTCCCTCTCACCTCTTCCTATGGCCTTTGAGCAAATGATCTGGCTTCCGGCTGCGAACGAGGCGGCCATCAGAAGAACGGCGCCGATGAAAGGTCCCAGCAGAGCGACAGCGGAATAACTTACGTATCCCACCAATCGGCTGGTGATGATACCGTCGATGACCGGAGCAAGGACACCTGTCACCTGTGTGAATATCATGGCGAACGCCACGGCGGAGAACATGTTGGAGACAACGTTCCTGCTTCTGAAACTCACTTCCCTTCCTCTTCGACTATGGAATACTCGTCCTCATCGGACAGATCGTTGTCGTTCATCTCATCGTATTCATCGTCGTAGTCATCGGCGAGATTGGGATTCCAGTCCTCCGGACGCTTTGTCAGCGTCATATCTCCGAACAGCTCCTTCTGCTCGACAAGGATCATCTTGTCCTTTACAGCCTCAAGAACGGCAAGGAATGCGCAGATGACATGCTCAGGAGTCTTTTTGACGAAAAGGTCAGAGAACATGATCTGGTCGTGGCTTTCGAAAAGCTCTGACATCAGTGCAAGCTTTTCCTTTTCGGTAACCGTCTCATAGACGTTGAACACCTTCTCCTCGATGAACTCATAGCTTTTCATCATTTCCATGAAGGTGTTCATCAGGTCTCTGGTGGTAACGTCCTCCCATAGCTCGTCATCGGAGAACGGCAGCTGGAATTCGGACGGCTTTCTCTGGATGGGAATGTCGCCTGAGGACTCGTTGCCCATAAGGAGCTCGGAGTATTTCTTGTATTTGGAGTATTCGAGAAGACGTTCCACGAGCTCTTCCCTGGGGTCGACGTATTCCTCGCCGAACTCCACCTCGATCGGGAGCATCATCTGGCTTTTGATCCAGATGAGCTCCGCGGCAAGCTTGTAGAACTCCGAAAGGTCCCCCAACCCTATCTCATCCGCATGATGCAGATACTCCAGGAACTGATCGGTGATTTCGGAGATGGGAATGTCATAGATATTCACCTCCGCCTTCTGGATCAGAGCCAGGAGCAGATCGAGAGGACCTTCGAATTTCTCCGTCTTGAATTCAACCATGTCAGATTTCCGTCAGTTCGGACACCTCTGCGGAAGGCTGGCCGTCTGCCACACCCTTGCTGAACATCGCCTGTCTGAGCTTGGAATCGAGCTCTGCCAGGACATCGGGATTCTGCTTGAGGAAAGTCAGGGTGTTGTCGCGTCCCTGGCCGATCTTCTCGCCGTTGAACGAGTACCATGAACCCATCTTCTCGATGAAACCGTATCTCAGGGCTCCATCAAGGATTCCTCCGGCATAAGAGATTCCCTCGTCGAACATGAGATCGAGCTCTACCTTTCTGAACGGTGGAGCCACCTTGTTCTTGACGATCTTGACCCTGACGCGGTTTCCGACATACTCGTCGGAGCCCTTGCTGATGGTCTCTATCTTCCTGACCTCCATCCTCACGGAGCTGTAGAACTTGAGCGCGTTTCCACCTGTGGTGGTCTCGGGATTGCCGAACATGACACCGATCTTCATTCTTATCTGGTTGATGAATATGATTGTGGTCTTGCTCTTTGCAAGGATTGCGGTGAGCTTTCTCAGCGCCTGGCTCATCAGCCTTGCCTGGAGACCCATGTGCGAGTCTCCCATGTCGCCTTCTATCTCGGCCTGTGGCGTCAGGGCTGCGACGGAGTCGACAATGATGATGTCCACTGCACCGCTTCTGACCAGTGATTCGGCAACTTCCAGGGCCTGCTCTCCGCTGTCCGGCTGTGAGATCCACAGATCGTCGGTATTGACGCCGAGCTTTTTGGCATAGGAGGGATCCAAGGCATGCTCTGCATCGATGAATGCGGCGATTCCGCCGGCCTTCTGGGCCTCGGCCACGGCATGGAGTGCCAGAGTGGTCTTACCTGATGATTCAGGTCCGTAGATCTCGATCACCCTTCCTCTGGGATAACCGCCCACTCCGAGGGCCTCGTCAAGCATGATGGAACCTGACGGAATGACTTCTATGTTGGCTGCAACGGGGTTGTCGCCGAGTCTCATCAGCGAACCCTTGCCGAA
>JBGVBT010000004.1:0-2089 GCA_045225895.1 Sphaerochaetaceae bacterium | reverse complement strand
GGTCTCGACGCTGTCCTGGATGTCCTCGATGGAGACCTTTCCGTCGTTGACCTTGTCTGCGAAACGTGAGCTTGCCCTCAGTGCAAGCATCTGGATGACATCTTCGTTGTAGTTCTTTCCGGTTGCGACGAACGCTCTTACGATCGCGTTCTCAATCTTCTTGATATCGAAATCCACAGTCTCGCCGGTTCTCTTTAATACCTGGTACATAGGGTCCTCCAAGGCTCTTATTTGGAATTATATAGTAAACACAAAATGTAGCGTATCCGTTTGGCCGCTGACACTATATTAAGTCCCGTTTAAAGGTGTTGTCAATACGCTTTTCGCAAAAAAACAGGGCTGTTTTCCAACAGCCCCGCAAACCCTTTCCGGTACAATAACTTACTTCTGACTTACTTCTCGAACGGGAACTTGTAAGGCAGTTTGAACTCGTCCCTGAGGGCGACGAACTCCTTCTGGATGGCCTCTCCGACAGGTACTCCCTTGTCCTTGCGGTCCAGCCATGCAAGGTGCTCCTTCTCGCCTGCGGTGTAGATGCGCTCGGCTCCCGGAGCCTTCTCAGAGGCCCTGAGGTCGCGGCAGATTCCGCCTGCTGTCTTCCTGAAGGTATCCAGTCCCATGAAGAACTCCGGATTGATGACGAAGAAGAAGTGTCCCAGTCTGTACATCTGGGTATTGCCGTCCTTGTCCTTGCCGTTGAGGTCCTTCATGTACGGGCCGCCGGCGAGGGCAGCAGACAGGATCTCGACGACTGTGGTGAAGCCGTATCCCTTGTAGCCGCCGGTGGCCTCTCCGAGTCCTCCGAGAGGCAGAAGAGCCGCCTTGCCTGCCCTCATGTCCTTGAGGATCTTTCCGCTGTCGGTCATGGTCTCACCCTGGCGGTTGGTGACAAGTCCTGCGGGAGTGGGCTTTCCGCTCCTCTCGTAGAACTCGATCTTTCCGTTCTGGATTGTCGATGTGGCGCAGTCGAAGTTGAACGGGAAGTCCTCGTCGGTCGGCATAGTGAATGTCAGCGGGTTGGTTCCCATCATGGGCTCCACGCCCCAGGTCGGTGCTACGGAAGGTCTTGCGTTGGTTCCGGAGATTCCGATCATGCCGGCTTTCTCGGCCATGGTGGTCCAGTAGCCCGCGATTCCGTAGTGGGTGGAGTTGAAGACCGTTCCGCCGGCCATTCCGTACTTTTTGGCCTTCTCGATGAGCATCTCCATCATCTTGTAGGATGCGACCATTCCCATTCCGTTGTTGGCGTCCATCACGACAGTTGTCGGGGTCTCCTTGACGATGTCGATCTTTGTCACCGGCAGAAGTGTGCCGTTCTTGATCCTGTCAAGGTAGATCGGCTTGAAACGGTTGCAGCCGTGGCTTTCTATTCCTCTTCTGTCAGACTCCAGAAGGACATCCGCACAGATTTCGGCATCCTTTCTGGGGACACCGTACTTCTCGAATACATCTACCATGAAGTCATTGACCATCTTCCATGGCACAAAAGGTCTTGTTTCCATATCGCTCCTCCGAATCAAGCTTCCAATATCTCAGCTTTCAGATTGCTGTCGGTACGGAAGTACTCCGCACCTTCCTTGTCCGTTATTATTCCATGCACGTCATCCAGACGCGCTATGCGGTAGTTGCTTGTGACACCTATCTTGTTGTGGGTGGTGATGACATACACCTTGCCGGACGTGTGCTTCACCATCATCCCGCTCACCACGCTCTCCTCGTAGATTGGGGTGGTGAGCCCCGCATCCTCGGATATTCCGTCCACACCGATGAACGCCTTGTTGGCGAACATGCCCTCCAGATTCGATGTGGAGAGCGAGCCCGAAAGGGACCTTGACCTGGGCCTGTAGACACCACCGGTCATTATTATGGTGCACTTGCCTTCCACATCCGGGTAATTGAACACATCCACGTTGTTGGTGATTATTGTCACAGTCCTTCCGCTTTCCATGATCGCCTTGAGCACTGCCGAGGCCGTTGTGCCGCTGTTGACCATGACTATGTCGTTGTCCTCGATCAGTTCCGCGGCCTTGAGGGCAATGTGGCGCTTCTCGTCGGCGAACTTGGCAGCCTTCTGAAGGTAGTCGGGCTC
>JBGVBT010000003.1:0-2224 GCA_045225895.1 Sphaerochaetaceae bacterium | reverse complement strand
TCATAAGACCCCAAAAGACAGTACTCATCGCATAGCCCTCCGATTCTGTTCTGATATGAGTATACCAGCCGTTCAGCGGAGGTCAACATCCGCCTTACGACAGTTTCCAGCTCACAGCCTGTTTCCTTCCAATGATGAAGTTCCTGTAGATACCCTCCTGTTTCACCAGTTCCTCGTGTCTGCCCTTCTGGACGATCTTTCCCTTGTCGACCACGACAATCTGGTCCGCATTCCTTACCGTCTTCAGCCTGTGTGCAATCATGATGATCGTCTTCTGTCTGGTGAGATTCTCGATTGCCTCGGTCAGGTCTTTCTCGTTCTCGGGGTCGACATTGGCAGTAGCCTCGTCCAGGATGATGATAGGGGCATCCTTCATGATTGCCCTGGCAATGGAGATGCGCTGTTTCTCTCCTCCGGACAATGTCGCTCCGCCTTCTCCGATGACCGTGTCATATCCGCCGGGCAGTGCCATGATGAAGTCGTGGCAGGCGGCTTTCTTTGCGGCGGCAATCACCTCGTCCAGAGAAGCATCAGGTTTTCCGAAACGGATGTTGTTGGCAATGGTGTCCTCAAACAGATAGACTCTCTGGAAAACAAAGCTGTAATTCTCCATCAGGGAATCGAAACTGTAATCCTTCACGTTCCTGCCACCCAAGGTGACCTCGCCCTCCTGAACATCCCAGAACCTCGCTATCAGTGAGGTGATTGTTGTCTTTCCACCACCGGACGGACCTACAATCGCCGTTGTGGTGTTCTCCTTTATGTCCAGAGTGACATCGTCTATTATCTTCCTGTTCTCGTAGGCGAATCCCACATGCTCAAGGTGGATGTCTCTGTTCCGAGGAACGATCTCTTCGCCATTGATGTCCATCTGCTCGATGTCCAGAATCTCGTTGGCCAGATCGACACCCTTTCCGATTATCTTCAGAAGCGCCGTGTAGATTCCGGCGGTATCCAGGGCCTCAAACACCATGAACGAGCACAGAAGCATGACTATCGAATGCCCCAGTTCCATTGTTCCGTTCAGATAGAACAGGATGGATGCTCCCGCTATCACAACGCCTATGAGTTTGACGATAAGGTTCTGGACACCCACTGCGGGAATGGCGGCAAGCTCGGCACCGATGTCCGCCTTTTTCTTCCGCTCAATCGCCTTTTGGACCCTTGACTGATTCTGACCTACGATGTTGTAGTTCCTGATTTCGGCAATTCCCTGGATGTACTCCAGAATGACGCCGACCATGTCCCTGTCGGCGGAAAGCTTCTCGTCAGCCACTCTTGCAACACTTCTGTTCGTCCATCTGTTGGCCAGAAGGAAAACAGCAATGCCCGCCAGAGCTATGAGACCTATCCTGTAGTCGAAGATCAGCATGAACAGAGCGATCACCACCGTAGTGATTCCACCCTGAAGTACCATCATGATGGCGCGGGTGGCAATGTCCCCTGTCTGCTCCATCGTGTTGGTCGTAACGGATGTGATGTGTCCGAGACTTGTGTCGTTGAAGTACCCCATCGGCAGATATCTCAGATGTTCGCCGATCTCGATCCTCTTCAAAGCACAGGTGTCATAACCGCCCTCGGTCTGAAGCATGGCCGAAAACCTGTTGATAACCATCTTTCCCAAGGTGCTTACCAGCATCAGGGCTATCACAGTCAGAATCGCCCGGTTGTCGATTCTTCCATACAGGACCGCCTGGATTGCAAAATAGGCAGCCGGAATCTTCATTGCCGTGAATATTGCCTCAATCACACCCAGTGCTGCGGATTTGTAGAATTTGTTCCTGTTCTTCCTGCTGCAGAAATCAAAGAACTTCTTCACCATCTTAAGCATTTGCAGCCTCCTTTGAAGTGGATGTCTGCTCATCCACATCCTCATCCCTGGCCATGCTGTGGGCTTCCCACATCTTTCTGTAGAGCCCGCATTTCTCAAGCAGTTCCTCATGGGTGCCGCTGCCTTCCTCATTTCCATCCTTGATCACGAAGATCCTGTCGGCACTTGTGATGGTTGAAAGACGGTGGGCGATCACTATCAGCGTCCTACCCTTGACGAGCTTTGCCACGCTGGACTGGACAATGGCCTCGTTCTCCGGATCCGTATATGCCGTGGCCTCATCCAGGATCACCACGGGAGCATTCTTGAGCATTGCCCTTGCAATGCTTATCCTCTGCCTCTCTCCGCCGGACAGATGGCCTCCGGCACCACCGACTACAGTGTCATATCCGT
>JBGVBT010000002.1:0-6921 GCA_045225895.1 Sphaerochaetaceae bacterium | reverse complement strand
TCACAAAAGCAAGCCTGCATCCATTTCAGGCAATAACCATGGTTTGGGATGCACAAATGCGACTGAATCAATGAGTGTTTGCATCCGGACTGAAGGTTTTGATGGAAAATGGTGGCAAGGAAAAACAATTCTTTGCATCCCAAACAAGCAAAATCCCTATTCCCGGTGGCAAAGGCTGGCATATTTATGCCACCTATTTTGCCAAGAACAACGAAAATGGATGCAAAGACCCAAGAATCAAAGGAAAAACCTGCATCCTAAAACACAGGGAACAGGGATTTTGGTGGCAATTTAATATTTCCAGCCAAGACAGTAATTGATTTAATAGGTTCAAAGACCTTCTTCAAGGATGCGGTAGACAAGTTCCATATCCAGAGCATCCCTGACCGTTTTGGAAAGAAGATCGTACTGAGACTCCCTGAAAGCTCTGACATCGACAGTCCGGTCTGTTTCAAACGCAAGGCCCTTTTTCCCATACAGAGCTTTGACGATGGCATCTGCAATTCCATCCTCATCGAATAGACCGTGGATATAGCTGCCGTAGACGTTGCCCTTCTGAAGAACAGGCCTGGCCTCACCGCTCTGACCCATATGGATCTCGTATCCGCTGAAATGAAGTCCGTTCAAGCCGGAGAAGACACCATCCAGACCGCAGATGGTTCCGGAGGTCTGAGTGCGTGTCTTTTCAGGTGAGAAGATGGTGTCAATCTCCATCAGACCCATGCCGCTGATGCTGCCTCCGCCTTCTGCGCCCTGGGGATCTGAAATTGTGCTACCCAGCATCTGAAGACCTCCGCAGATACCGAACACAGGCGTCCCGCAGGATGCCTTTCTGAGTATGCCTGCCTCCAGTCCGTTCTGGCGCATCCATTTCAAATCAGAGATAGTGGATTTTGTTCCGGGGATGATGATCAGATCTGGTTCTCCCAGTTCGGACAGACTCTTCACATATCGTAGCGACACCCCATTAAAGTGCGAGAATGGAGAGAAATCTGTGAAATTCGATATTCTGGGCAAATAGATGACGGCAATGTCTATTTCCTTTCTTTCACTTGTCCCAAGACGTTCGCTCAGGCTGTCCTCGTCATCAATGTCCAGATGCATGTAGGGAACAACCCCTGCACATGGGATGCCTACAAGGTTTTCAAGCATATCAAGCCCGGGCGAGAGGATCGAGATATCTCCGCGGAACTTGTTTATCACGGTAGCCTTCACCATCCGCCGCTCATCAGGTTCCAGAAGAGAGACGGTCCCGTAAAGCTGGGCGAACACTCCGCCCCGGTCGATATCACCTGCAAGCAGCACCGGAGATGAAACCATTCTGGCCATGCCCATGTTCACGATATCATCGCTTTTGAGGTTTATCTCTGCGGGGCTTCCTGCGCCCTCGATGACGATTATGTCGTTTTGGGAGGCCAGGGTGTCGTAGGCACGCATGATATCGGGAACAAGGCTTTTCTTCATTCTGAAATACTCGGAGGCGCTCATGTTGCCACGTACCTCGCCGTTGACAATCACCTGAGAACCCACGTCGGTAGTAGGTTTAAGAAGGATGGGATTCATCAGGACGGACGGCTCTATTCCCGCTGCCTGCGCCTGAACAACCTGTGCCCTACCCATCTCAAGACCTTCGCTTGTGATGTACGAGTTCAGAGCCATGTTCTGGGACTTGAATGGAGCCACATTGTATCCGTCCTGACGGAAGATACGGCAGAGCGCCGCACAGATTATGCTCTTTCCGGCGTTGGACATTGTTCCCTGGATCATGATGGGTCTGGCTTTCTTCATGAGAGAACCTCCCTTACAGCCGAAAGCAGGCGGTCGTTCTCAGTCTTTGTGCGAATGGCGATGCGGAAATAGCCCTTCCCCAGCCCTACATAGTCTGAGCAGTCTCTGACCAGAATCCCCTTCTCTGCAAGTCTGTCAGGAAGACCGCATCCGGAGTTCTGCTCCGAATACAGCAGAAGATAGTTGGCCTCGGAGGGGAAAACACAGATTCCCATGTCCATCAGAGACTTGGAAACCCGCTCACGTTCCACACTTATCTGCTCTACAGTTTTTCTCAGCCATTGCCTGCAGCCTGCAGCGGCTATTCCCGCCTTCTGGGCAATGGAGGACACATTCCAGCACGGAGCTTTAGAGCTCATCTTCTCAAGAAGAACGGAGTCAGAGGAAATGACATAACCCAGCCTCACACCTGCCATGGCGAAGTTCTTTGTGAAAGCACGAAGAACCGTGACGTTCGGATATGTCCGTATCAAATCCGAAATGTCATATCTGTCCGGATCGCAGGTCAGATCGAGAAAACACATGTCCGCGAAAACTCTGACACCTGTTCTTGCAATCTTCTCAAGAACGGCCGGCTGAACCGACACTCCTGTGGGATTGTTCGGAGTGCACAGAAAGACCGAACTGAAACGGGTCAGGTCGGTTTCAAGGATGTCTTCGGTCAGGTTGAAACCGTTGTCCGATGTAAGAACATAGTGCTCTGCCTTGAGTCCGGCTGCATTCAGAGCAGTTTCATACTCTGAAAAAGACGGAGATATTATCAGTGCCTCCCTGCGCTTGGGAAGGGAGAATGCGTAGGAATAGATCAGCTCGGTCGCCCCATTTCCGCAGAGAATGCAGTCGGCAGGAACATCTTCATATTTTGAAATGGCCGTTCTCAGTTCAATGCAGTATGGGTCAGGATAATCCCCGCAATCGTACACGGAATCCGACAGAGCCTTTTTCACGCAGTCCGGCATTCCCGCAGGATTCAGGTTCGCGGAAAAATCAAGGACATCGGGACGGTTGCGATGATAGCCTCCGTGAGGACTTTTCTTACCGATCAGCATATGAGCAGGAACACTCCCATCCGAATTATAACCCCGATCACAAGCATGAAAAAGGAGGATGCATACATCAGGTTGCACGCACTTCTGATGTCCCCGGGCTGTATCTCCCTGATCGGGTCCCCGATGAACTCCTTTTTGTGGACAACACCTCCGTACACCGCATCCCCAGCAAGCCTTATGCCGAGAGCTCCGGCACATACCGATTCCGTCTGGGCCGAGTTCGGGCTGTCGTGCTTGTAGCGGTCTCTGAGGAAAATCCTCTTGGCATTTTTCCCGTCCAGGCCGCACAGAGGACAGCAGGCTATCATCAGAAAGGCGGAGATCCTTGCAGGCAGCCAGTTCACCACGTCATCGGTTCTGGCAGCCGCCCTGCCGAAGTACAGATACTTGTCGTTTTTATATCCCAACATGGAGTCCATGGTGTTCACAGCCTTGTAGAAGAATCCACCGGGAGCACCGAGCAGTATCATCCAGAAAAGCGGAGCAATCACTCCGTCCGATGTGTTCTCTGCAACTGTCTCCACCGCCGCCCGGCAGATGCCGTCGGCATCAAGTACATCCGTATCACGGCCTACGATGTTGGAGACTACTTTCCTTGCTTTATCCACATCTTCCGATTCCAGGGCACGCTGAACCTCCATGCTCTCACGTACAAGCTGACGGGCTGCAAGAAGCTGCCAGCACATGATGCATTCGACTGCAAAATAAGCCATAGGATGAAGGCGCCATAACAAGAAAAGTATCGCTGTAGGTATGGCCGTGGAAATCAGAATCACAAGAAGAACAGTCAGGACACCCCGTCCCATGTCTTTGGGATTGCTGTCCCCACGGCGGAGTAAATTGTCAAAAAATGATATGATCCTTCCGATTCCGACCACCGGATGAGGCAGGCAGTGGGGATCTCCGACTATGAAGTCAATCAGGAATCCCACCGCCAGGGCACCTGTCTGGAGGGTCAGCCACTTAACCATTTATCTCTCCGTTCTGCATCACAAAAACCGTCACAGGATTCTGGGCGCTCTGCATGTGATAGTGCCCCACATTTCTGGTGCGGGAGATGTTGACCGACACCGACTCCATCGTGCGGAAGTTGAACATCCGGGCACATTCGAAAGCCTCGGTCTGGGACTCCAGCGTAACGGTATTGACGACAATCCTGACATCGGGATTCGTTCTCAGAAGGACGTCGACTATCTCCTTCAGGTTTCCGGAAGATCCTCCGATGAATGCATGTGTCGGAGTCGGAAGCCCTTCAAGGACATCGGGTGCAAGACCCTGTACAACCTCGAGGTTTTCAGTCCGGAACCTGATTCTGTTCTGCCTGATCAGCTCCACTGCATCCGGTTCTTTCTCTATTGCGTATACCGATCCCTCATAGGAGGCAAGAGCGCATTCCACGGAGACGGAACCTGTCCCCGCCCCTATGTCCCAGACTATGGAATCCGATTCAAGCCTCAAGGCGGAAACCGATATGGACCGGACCTCGGATTTCGTCATGGGGACATCGCCCCGGATGAACTCGTCATCTGCAATTCCCTGCCTTGCCTTTCTTACGGCTTCGGGATTCTCAATCAGCATCACGGACAGGGAATCGAATGTTATTTCAGCCAGATCCGATGCGGTTGAGCAGATTATCCTCTCTTCAGGGCAGGTCAGTTTCTCTCCGACAGTGACCTTGAGATCTCCCAGTCCGAATTCACAGAGCCTCCTGCAGATCACACAAACAGTCTGTCCGCCGCCTGTCAAGGCAATTGTCTTTTCATTCGTGCAGACGGTGTGGATCAGATTGCATCTGCGTCCGTGGAGACTGATCAAGGCCGCATCGTCCCAAGAGATACCGAGTTTGGCAGAGAACGCCACAACGGATGAAATTCCCGGAATAATCGTCAGATTCTCCTTTCCGAACATTTCCACCATCTTCCTGGCTCCGCTGTAGAATCCGGTGTCTCCGCGCATCACAATTGCCGCGGTCCGGATGGAGGGGTTTTCGTTCAGAACCATAAGGACATCTTCGGGCAGGAACGCATCGTAGACAGGCTTGTTTGTCTGAAGTGAAGCCGTGACGGACGCGGCCCCAATTACCGCATCACATTCCTCCAGGGCATGAACGGCCTCCCGTGTAAGCATGTCCGCACTCGAAGGGCCTGCCCCGATCAGATAGATCTTTCTGGCCGACAGATGATAGAGATCGTCCAGCAAGCAGACAGCATCTTCCATTCCGAAGCCCTCGCCCTGCGGAGGCTGGCCGACGATTATGCATACAACACCGGCATCGCGGGCGGCCCTGACCTTCTCCTCGAATCCTCCGCTTTTCCCCGATTCCTTTGTCACAAGGAACTTCGCTCCCACCATCTTCAGCTGGGCGAGGTTCATTTCATAGGAAAAGGGCCCCTGGGCGGCGATAATATGCGCCACCGGAAGGCCAATCTTCCCGCAAGCTTCAAGCGAAGAGGCGCACGGAAGGACTCTGGCCCATACCCGCGACATGTCCAGACATGAATAGGAAGACAGTTCCTTGGCTCCCGTGGTCACCAGCACGTTGCCGTCACGATCTTTCAGAAATGATGCCGCCTCGGAAACAGAACTGACATAGATGGCATTCTCCATGTGCCTGTCCTCATCCCGCAGGATCCTCATCATCGGAATCCCACATTTCTTTGAGGCATCTGCCAAGTTTTCAGAGACGACCCGGGCGAAGGGATGGGTGGCATCGATTATGCGGGCAAAGCCGCCGCTTCGGAAGAAAGCCTCCATCTCGGGTCCGTCCATCCGTCCGGTATGGACCGTGATTCCGTCTGTCCCGTCCAGCATGATCTGCCCGTACTCCGTGGCCACGCAGACAGTCAGGTCAACGGCATCCTTCAGTATTGCGGCAAGACGCCTTCCCTCTGTTGTTCCAGCAAACAGACATAACTTGTCCTTGTTATTCTCACCCATACCTGTAACCCCTTGGCGTCACCATCATGCCGTCAATCAACTTGGTCGATGAGTTTCCTATGAACACCGTGCAGAACATGTCCGTCTCTTTCTCCGCAAGTTCGGCCAGAGTCAGAATCTCGTAATTCTCTCCTTCACGTCCGATGTTGCGGATAATTCCGCAAACCGTCTGAGATGAACGGTACCTCATGATGATCTCACAGGCTCTTCTGAGATGGTCCTTCCTCTTTTTGCTGGAAGGATTGTAGATTGCAATGCAGAAATCCCCTTCTGCGGCGCACTCAAGCCTCTTCTCTATCTTCTCCATCGGAGTGAGCAGGTCTGAAAGACTGATGACGGCAAAGTCGCCTGTCAGAGGAGAACCGAGAACCGCCGCTCCAGAGCATGCGGCCGTAACGCCCGGGACGACATTTATCTCAATGTCCAATCCCGCGGCCATCTCCAACACAGGAGAGGCCATGCCGTAGACTCCGGCATCTCCGGAGCAGATCATTGAGGTTGTCTTTCCCTCCTTGGCTGATTCCAGGGCCAGACGGCAACGCTCCGTTTCCGTGGTCATAGGTGTCGAGACAAAGACCTTGTCCTTGAAATAAGGTCTGATCAGATCGCAGTAGACTGTGTAGCCCACAATGACTTCGGACTCATTCAGGGCGTTCACGGCACCTATGGTCATGCCTTCATAGTTTCCGGCACCTATACCGACTATAGACAGTTTTCTCAAAACTCAATCCCCCAATCTTTCACCGAAGCGGCCATGGTCACCCCGTTTTCCGCATTCTTCGGAACAATCAGTTTCCCACCTGCCAGAGCAGCGGCGCGTTCGCAAACATTCCCTGTTCCGACAGTCTTACGGACAAACTCAGAATCGCTGAACTCTCCGGGTACAGACTCCAGTTCTCCGGCGCTGAAAAAGCACACGGGAACATCAAGCTTCTGCGCCAGATACTTCAGAGCCTCTTCGTCCTTTTTCACATCTATCGAAGCAATCTGCCGCACAGACCTGATGTCTATTCCGTTTTTCTCCAGGGTTCCAACGACCATGTCGTAGACAGTCTTTCCAGAAGCTCCACGCCTGCATCCGATTCCCACCGTCACGATCCTGGGAATCAATCTGAGAGTGTTTTCATACGGATTGATGTCTCTGATT
>JBGVBT010000001.1:0-6749 GCA_045225895.1 Sphaerochaetaceae bacterium | reverse complement strand
GGTAGGCTCCGAAAAGGACAACAAGAGTCAGACCTACATTCATCGCAAGGCTGACGATGGGACCGGGCAGCGTCACTACGATATTCGCCTTTATCTCGGACCTGCTCATGGCCCTGTTGGCCTCGGCGAACCTGCGCCTCTCGTGCTCCTCCTTGGAGAGGGCCTTGACCACGCGGATTCCGGTGATGTTCTCACGCATTATGCGGACAACGGAGTCAAGATGGGACTGGACGATGTCGTAAAGCGGGATGCCTTTCCGGGAGATGAATATGACGGCAATCAGAAGGATAGGTGCAAGGACAAGCAGGATGGTGGCAAGACCGGCATCCATTGTAAGGGTGACCAGAATGCCTCCGAACAGAAGGATGGGCGCCCGGATTGCTATGGTCTGAACCATCTGGATGAAGGACTGGATGTTGTATGAATCCGAAGTCATCCTCGAGATGAGGGACGGAAGGCCGATTTCGTCCATCTGGTCTCCGGAGAGGTTGATTCCCTTGGTGAAGAGGTCCTGCCTGATCTGATAGATGCATTTGCGGGCGATCTTCACGGAGCCGCGGTTGGCCCAGACGTTCAGGGTCCTGACAAGCAGGGCAAGAGCCAGCATGACAAGGCCCCATACAACTATCATACGGGCGTTTTTCTGCGGGGCAATGGAGTCCACCATGTATTCCAGAATGAACGGAAGGAGAAGTTCCAGGGCCGTTCCCATGAATTTCACGAAAAGCACAAGCAGTATTTCGCGTGTATGCCTTCTCATGTACGACCAGATGAACTTCATGCGGAAATTATCGCACAGCTGACTGCCGATTTCAAATGAAAGACTCGTGGACAGGCTTGAAAACATCGGGTGGATTTGGTAGATTTTCAGTGATGAAAGACAAGGCTTTTAGGTTCACAATCAATGGATGTTTGAATATACGGTACCGGCATTGACCGGTATTTTTTTTGCCTTGGCACCGGATGTGCAGCAGCACGGGGAGGAAGAAATGAACAGCTTCAAGGGCAGGTCCCTCTGCGTAATCGACGATTTCACTAAAGACGAGAGGCTGTACCTCTTCTCGCAGGTCAGAAAACTGAAGAAGGCGGTCAGCGAGGATGACAGCAGGACGGTCGACTCGTTCAGGATCAACGACTCGGATTTCGGCATCTACGAGGTGTTTCTGGAGGACAGCACACGCACGAAGGAAAGCTTCAGGAACGCCGCCAATTTCCATCATGCCAAGCTGACGGAGATGAGCGCCGACAACTCCTCGTTCAACAAAGGTGAAAGCTTTGCAGACACGTTCAACACGCTCTGCGGCTACAACAACAGGATCTTCATAATCCGCAGCAAGGTCGAGGGTGTCTGCCGCCACCTCAGCGAGGAGTGTGCCTCCTACGCAAGGAGAAACTCCCTGCCCTTCACCCCGGCCTTCATAAACGCCGGAGACGGAAAGCATGAGCATCCCACCCAGGAGCTTCTGGACGAGTATTCGTTCCTTGAGGACAACGACTGGAACACGGACAGCCTGCACATAGCGCTGGTCGGAGACCTGTACCACGGACGCACCGTTCACAGCAAGGCGGACGGTCTGAAACTCTGGAACAAGGTCAGGGTGGACCTGATCGCTCCAGAGGAGCTTGCAATGCCGGAGTCCTATGAGACAAAGATGAAGGACAACGGCTTTGAGGTCAGGACATTCAGGTCGATAGAGGAATATCTGAACCAGAGCGACATAGCCACCAAGTGGTACTTTACAAGACCGCAGCTGGAGCGCATGGGAGAGAAGATCCTTGCCAAGGCGGATTCTCTCAGGGCATCCATCACGTTCCAGAAGCAGTTCATGGACAGGCTCCCCGAGGGAACCAAGTTCTACCATCCGCTTCCGAGGCACAAGGTCCATCCGACAATCCCGACTTTCCTCGACGACACCCCGCTCAACGGCTGGGAGAAGCAGTCGATCAACGGAATGTACTGCAGGATAGTGCTTCTGGCCCTCGTGGCAGGAAGGATCGGAGACGATTTCTCCGAGGAAAAGGTCTGCTGCAACACAGATGAAACACCCTGGATCATCGAGGTCCAGCCTAAGGCAACGTCGGCCGGTAAGGAAGAAATCTCGGAAGGTGTCAGACCCATCAGGGACGGAATAGTCATCGACCACATATGCAAGGGCGACTCTCCCGACGAGATCCGCCGCTATATGATCCTGATCCGCAAGGTCATGGGCCTCGATGGCCTGAAAGGCGGAGAATGGGTAAGCCAGAGCGCAAGCGGAGCATTCAAGGGCATCATTTTCAGACCGGGCAAGTTCAGCCTCGACCACAAGCAGATCAAACGTCTTGCCGCAGTGGCCCCGGGATGCACGCTGAACATAATCGAGAACGGAAAGGTAGCCAAGAAATACCGCACGTCCCTTCCGCCGAGAATCTACAACTTCGATGACCTTATGTGCACCAACGAGGCCTGCATCTCAAACGACAGCCAGAACGAGCACGTACAGGCCATGTTCATAAAGACGCACGACAACAGGTTCGCCTGCGCATACTGCGGCAGAGTCCATACATTCAAAGAGATTTTCAAACGCTGAGGAGGGACAGATGGAACTTACAAGCTATTCGAACGACCTTGCCAGAAAGGCACTGGAACTGGGAGCAATCAGACTTTCGCCCGAAAAACCGTTCTGCTGGGCAAGCGGCTACTACATGCCCATCTACAACGACAACAGATCGTTCCTCGGCGACTGGCAGGCCCGCCGCATGATCGCCATGGCCTTCAGGGAGATCCTTGGGAAGCTGGACTTCGACCCGCAGAACATCGCAGGAACCAGCACCGCCGGAATCCCCCATGCCACTACACTGGGAGACCTTCTCCAGAAGCCCGTCTCCTACATCAGGTCCTCGTCCAAGGACCATGGGCTCCAGCACCAGATCGAGGGTCTTGGAACGGCAAGCGGATACGAGGGCAAGAAAGTCGTGCTGATCGAGGACCTCATCAGCACAGGCATGTCATCTATCAAGGCCGTCAAGGCCATCCAGGATGCAGACGGAATCGTACCCTACTGCCTTGCGATCTTCTCCTACGGAACAGACCAGGGAAAGCAGGCATTCGCAGAACTTGACCCGAAGTGCTCGCCTGTGACGATTCTGGATTATGATTTTGTCATCTCCATCGCAAAGGAGACCGGATACATCAGGCCCGATCAGGAGGAGATGCTTCTGCAGTGGTCAGCCTCCCCGTTCACATGGGGCGAGAACCACGGATGGAAGAAGGAGGAACGCTGATGAACTACATTGAACTTCTGTCTTCAAGTGCAAAGGACGCAGGCAACTGCGCCTGCATGGGAATCGACCCCAATTTCAGTGCCTTGCCAGAAGGTGTCGAGGTCTCGGATTTCTTCCTCGCCCTGTTCGAGCTGATGGAAAGGGAGAACATCAGAGTCGCAGCCACAAAGCCGAACATCGGCTATTTCTCACGCCTGGACAAGCCCCTTGAGGGCTGCTTCGAAGGATCCAGAGCCCTCGCGGAGATTGTCATGGCCCTGCCGGCAAGACCGTTCATCCTTGATGCCAAGCGCGGCGACATAGCAACATCTTCTGCAAACTATGCCTTCGAGGCATTCTGCAGCTGGGGTGCCGACTGCGTGACGGTATCGCCCTACATGGGGTCGGACAGCATAAGCCCGTTTGCAACCGCAATCGGAGAGGCCGCCTCACAGAAGGGATTCTACATCCTCAACAGGACCAGCAACCCCGGAGGCAAGGACCTTCAGAACCAGAAGATGGAGGACGGCAGGCCTGTCTACATGCATGTTGCGGATCTGATTGCCAAATGGAACAGCAAGTACGGCAGCGGAATCGGTGCCGTTGTCGGAGCCACCAACCTCAGGGAGTTCGAGGACCTTGCGGCCTTCTATGCTGACAAGAGAATCCCCCTTCTGATTCCAGGGGTCGGAAGCCAGGGCGGAAGCGCACAGGATGTCATAGCCATCATGAAGAAGGTCGGCTATCCGCTTGAGCTGTGCCGTATCAACTCATCGTCCGCCCTTTCCCATCCGTGGGCAAAGAAGAAAGAGGCCGCCCCTTCCAACTGGAAGCAGGTCTGCCTTGATGCAATCAGACGTTTTGCAGAGGAGTGTTCACTTTGAGTTTCACACGCAGAGCCTTCCCCATGGGCCACAAGGACAGGAGCGTCCACCTGGCCACAGTCAGCGGAGTTGCCTCCACCAAGCCTGAGATCATCAGATGGATGGAGAAACACGGTGTGCCCTTTGAGATATTCACCACAAAGAGCTACCAGGTCAGACCGAATCCCGGAAACAGGGAGCCTGTGATCTGCGAGACAGGTCCGGGCCATTTCGGGAACTCCGTGGGACTGCGCAACCCGGGAATGGACGTAGCCTTTCCCCAGCTTCACAAGCTGCGTGAAGACGGTCTTAAAGGCTGGCTTAACGTCTCGGTCTCCGCAGACAATCCCGATGACTTTGCCACACTTGTTAAACGCTTTGATAGCTTGGCTGATTCGATAGAGCTGAATTTCTCATGTCCTCATGCCAAATCAGGCTATGGAGCCTCAATCGGCGTGGATAAGGACATCGCCTCTGACTATGTACGCAGAATCTGCTCTCTGTACCAAGAAAGACAGAGCCTTCTGTTTGTCAAACTGACTCCCAATGTAGACAACATCGGGGAGATTGCAAAGGCTGTCGTTGACGCAGGAGCGGACGGAATCAGCGCGATAAATACGGTGGGTCCCGTGACCCACATCGACCCGGCCTCCGGACAATCAATCCTCAACAGCGCCAAAGGCGGCAAAGGCGGAAAGTCCGGACTCTGGGTAAGGGATATCGCACTCAAGGCAGTGAAGGAAATCCGTCAGGCAGTCGGAGACGATGTTCCGATCATAGGGATGGGCGGAGTCTGGGGAGGCGCTGACTGTGCTGCCATGATCGAGGCCGGTGCGGATGCCGTAGGTATCGGGTCCGTTCTTGCCCATGTGGGCCAGCCTTACTGGCACAGTTTTCTTAATGCCGTCTCTTATGAAGCCGAGACAATCCTGAATGGCAAAGTAGACAACCTTGAAACTACATCCTGCAATTTCATCTCAAATGGAAATCTCATGGAATACAAGCCTTTCAAGGTGACAGGGAAGGTCCTCCACAGTCCGGACACGGTTCTGCTCACCCTTGACGGATCGATGAATGATTTCCATGCCGGGGAGTTCGTTTTCCTGTGGATTCCCGGAATCGGAGAGACGCCGTTCAGCGTTGCAAAGACAGAGCCTCTGACATTCATCATCAAAAAGCGAGGGCAGTTCACACAGGCCGTTTTCGATACCCTGAAGGAAGGCGATTCCATCTATCTCAGAGGTCCCTACGGAGATGCCGTGATTATGCCCGATGCAAAGAAGGCCATAATAATCTGCGGAGGAACCGGCGAGGCCGTGGCCCTTCCGCTGGCAAACGATCTTTCGGGAAGGCACATTTCCATGAGCTTCCTTGTAGGAACCAGCGTCGATGGAAACCGAGGAATCCTTGAAAAGGAGCTTTCGGCTTTCGGTCCGTACAGATGCATATCCGATTCCGGAAAGCCCGGACGTGTTCTGGACAGCCTTGATTCGGTAGTCACACAGGCCACTTCCGACGGCACGGCTCTGGCAGACATCGTCTTCTGCCTGATAGGGCCTGAGATTTTCATGAAGATAGCGTCCGACAGAATCTGCAGTCTGGGTGTTCAGCCCGACATGGTCATGCTTTCAATGGAGAAGAACTCCATGTGCTGGGTCGGCCTTTGCGGCGAATGCTCCTGCGGCGGTACCATGACCTGCCAGTACGGCACTTTCATGAATCTGTCGTTCCTCAGAAAGGAGAACGTGCTGTGACCGATGCCCATGTCCACCTGAGAGACTGGAACCAGAGCAACAAGGAAACGGTGCTCCATGGAATGCGCACAGGAGCCGAAGCCGGCTTTGACGTGTTCTTCGACATGCCAAACTGCAACCCACCCGTCACGGACAGACAGACTGCCATTAAACGTCTCGAGCTCGGCCGCAATGCCGAGACCGAGCTTGGAAAACTCGGCTTTGCCGTGCATTATCACCTCTATCTCGGGCTCACCTGCGACGAAAACCAGATTGCAGAGATGGTCGGTGTCTACAACGAGTTCTTCCCCCGCATCTGCGGCATGAAGATGTTTGCATCCCAGTCCACCGGCAACATGGGCATCATCGGAAAAGAGAACCAGCTGAAGGTCTACAGGGCTCTTGCAGACAATGGCTTCAAAGGTGTTGTTGCCGTCCATTGCGAGAAAGAGGAGTTGTTCGACCAAAGCGCTTCATGCCACAGCCTGCGTCGTCCGCCGGAAAGCGAGGCTGCCTCGGTCCTTGACCAGATTGACAACGTAAGAGCGTCGCTCTTCAAGGGAACTCTCCACATTGCCCACATAAGCACAAAGGAATCATTGGATGCAGTGCGCAAGGCACGTTCTGAAGGTCTCAGGGTAACGTGCGGAGCAACACCGCATCACATCCTTCTCAACAGAGATTCGGAAACGGATCTTGTGAAAATGAATCCGCCCCTCAGGTCTGAAGAAGACAGACTTGCCGTCTGGAACGCACTCTTCGACGGAACAATAGGCTGGGTCGAAAGCGACCATGCTCCCCATACACTTGATGACAAGAAAGCCGGGGCAAGTGGACTTCCGGGATTTGAAGGTATGCTGCTGACAATAAAGAGTCTCAGAGAGGCAGGAATGTCTGAAAGCCGTCTTTC